>NZ_JACJFQ010000008.1:0-187571 GCF_014164835.1 Serratia sp. OS31
AAAAAACACACTGCCAAATGGTATTATCCGCAGTCTTAAAAGGACCTGTATATGACATTCTGTCGATGTCATATTTTTTATCGCATCAATTGGTGCGATAAAAAGAGAAACCTTTTATGAAAAAATTACTGTGTGTATTATTACTTGTCTCGTCTGGCGCTTTTTCAACTGATAAATTATCCCCTCTTCCCGACGGCAGGGGCAATAATAACCTTTCAGCCAGTGGTCCTGAGGTTATTGATAAAGGCTCTCCATTCGCATTAGGTAAAGGCAATGACACTTACACTTATCTTCGTTGCTATTATCGCATCGAACCGGCCAATACCTCTCCGCGAGCAGACTACCTCTGGGCCAGGAATATAGATTCTGCGGCGTATTATCGATTGCAGGGGAGTTGGTGGTCATCGCTAGCCGTTTCATGGAAAAACATGTTTTACAGCGACCAGTCACTAACTGCACTTAATCAGGTGTGTGAAAACACCTTGAGCCGGGCGGGTATACGCCAACCTTTAGTGATGATAGCCGCAGCTAACAATAAGCTGTCGTTTAATTATACTATTTGGAACAATGATTCACCGGGGCAGGGTGAAGGTATCAATAAAATCATTGCGTTTGGTGATAGTTTGAGTGATACGAACAATGTGTTTAATGCGTCCTTATGGCGTTTCCCCAACCCGAAAAGTTGGTTTTTAGGGCGGTTCAGCAATGGCCCCACCTGGATCGAGTACCTGGCTAAACAGAACCATTTGCCTGTCTATAACTGGGCTGTGGGGGGAGCGGCATCCAATCAGCAAAAACTGGTCATTCCCGGTTTGCTCGATCAGGTGGATTCATGGTTGATTTATATGAAACAGGCCCGAAACTATCGGCCGGAAAACTCACTGTTTACCGTTTGGATTGGGGCGAATGATCTGGTTACTTATAATCAAGGTGTGGATGGTCTGATCGCGAATCAAACCAAAGCACTTAATCGATTGGTGAGTGCAGGAGCGAAAAAGGTGCTGGTGCTTAATTTACCGGATATTACGCGGGCACCGGAGTTTGCTTACCGTAAGGATGGCGAAAAAATCAAACGGCAGATCGACGATTACAATACCCGTATTAAACAGGTAGTAGAGGGAATCAACCGTAACTACTCCGAACCGCCGGTGATCATTTTTGATTTGGCTGAATTGTTTACGGATATGCTTGATAACCCGGCACGTTATCAGGTCAGTGAAACCAAAATGGCGTGTCTGGATATCCAGGCACCTTCGTCACTGAATTACATCAATGCAATTCCGGTTAGAGCGGCTTGTTCGAACGCAGATACCTACGTATTTTGGGATCTGCTGCATCCTACTACCCATACTCATCGCCTGTTGGCGGAGCATATAGCCCATTACCTGAAACAACAACGTGTGTTGCCGTAATTCCCGTTCAGCGTGAATAACGTTTGACGCCGTAAATCAGGCAGTCTCAAATCAATCGGCCATCCAGGCTTGGGTTCTGTGCTTGACGGGATCCAGGCCTTTTATTTTGTGAGAGATAAAAATGTTACTGAGAATCCAAGGGCATGGTAAAAAATTTTATGATACCAGGGGATTATTAGGGGTAATCGTTTGCTTTTCTTATAGAAAGGAAGTGGGGTGGACTGCTGACGGCTCTACGGTTGGTATTGTGATAAAAACTGGTGTTGTTCGCAGGAAAAGTACCTGAACATAATGTAAAAAAACACTCTGAGCTAGCTCAGAAATATATCAATTTATGTAAGCTGGCGCGCAGATTTTTTTCCACTGCTGTGTGCCCTGAACGGCCAGATGCGCCATGACTTGTTGGCTGTCATTTAATTGGGCCACGTTGCTATAGATATGATGCGTTAAGCTTGCATTCGACAACAACAGGGTGCTGCACTCGTTTTCATCAATATTCATGATAGGCAGCATCGATTCCAGGGCCAGGGCTATGGCTTTACCCTGACGGATCATATTGAGTCTTAGGTGCAGGTTATCGATGTTCATTAACTCACGAGAAAACCCCTGTCGCTGTAGTTGCGCATGGCAGTGTTTGAATATCGAAGTTTCCGAAAAGTAAGTGCCTTGTACCCAGGGTAATTCTCGATAATGCTCAGGTTTTTGCCCTACCGGATGCAGCAACAACAGTCGTTCCTCGGTACACAGATGTTGCGAAAAAGGGGGAGTCGACAGGGGCTCTATGCTGAATAGCAGATTAAGCCGGTTAAGCTCATTGCGGCTCACCCCTTCAGTCGGCGTAAGCCGTACCAGGTTGATGGTCAACTCGGGGTTTTTTATTAACAGGTAATCAATCACCGTATTGACGTGAGGGGGAACCGGCCCATAAACGCCTACCTGAATGTGCCTTTTTTCTTTATGGTTATCTTTGATTCGATTAAGCTCTTCATAATGGGCAATGATGTCACTATATAAGTGTTGTCCTTCTTTGGTTAAGGATAAACCTTGGTTAGTACGCTCAAAAAGTGTGATTTTTAAATTTTCCTCTAGCTCCTTAATTCTTTTGCTTAATGGCGACGGAGTAATGCAGAGACGGTCTGCAGCCTTGGTAATTGAGCCCTCTTGTGCAACGGCGATAAAGTAATTAACCCGCTTTGACATAAATTCCATAGCAATTCCTTTTTAATAGACTGAGTGCGGTCGTGAGATTTTGTTTAGAGTGTTCTGGTCTTTATTCGGTTCCTACCCTGCAGCTGAATTTACATTGAATTACACAGTGATTCACGTTTTTTCCCATGAATAAATTCATTATTCATGATGGCGATCTCCTTTTTTAAAGGCCTTTTATTACCTCTATAGTATTAGGTTTTACATTGAAAATACGAAGGGGTGCTGATTGTTTTTTCAGACTATGGCGACAGGTGGGCTGCTTTGGTTATTCGGAACTTCAACGTTTCGTTTAAGTTATGGCGTGCTAAAACCACGAGTGCGATGGTACGTATTACCCATTTAATCCGTAGGAAGAGTCTTGGCGTTGTGTGGATCGAGATCGCGAATACGAAAGAGCAGGCTCTTTTCTTCATGATGTTCCTTATCAGGGTGAGCACATCTTCAAATGCAGTTAGTTGACGCATTTTGGAATGCAAGATCCTGAGTGTATAGGGTTGAATGGAGCAGTATCTGTGATTAAAAAGGACATTGGCATGCTGGTTACGCCCTCCTCAGAACGGAACATCGCCCCCCGAGCGCTGGCAAATATTGCCCACTGTCGGGGAGGATGATTCTTAGATTAAAAGGTGACAGAGGTTTTTCCGCGCTAAGAAATGTCTACCAGCAACGTTTTTACACTCATTTTTGCGGCGGTAAAGAACAGCTTCGTCAGTTGTTGTTCATCGCCATCAGTGATGTTTTTCTCCGCATTCTTAATATCATTACTGACAATCTCGATGGCATTGCCGATTTTCAGCATGTGATTACTCAGATCGAGCAAATCTTGAGAGAAGGCAGTAGATTGCGTTGCAAAGCTCTGCTGCTGACGAATGTCAGATTGCTGTGATGCAATTTGCCGTTCAAGGCTGTTCACTTTGCTTTGCGCATCGCTGAGCATCACCGCCATCGCGATTAGCCCAGGTATTCCTAAAATGCCCAGGGCAATAAAGTAGAGTTTTTTCTTGTTTAGCTCGTCGAGCTTCTGCTGGCTGCCCTGTAAGTTGGATTGCAATCCGGCGATGGTCGCCTGCAAATCGATAATAATACGTTGCAGAGTCATATTATTTTCAGTCAGGGTATCATCAGTGTTCCTGGTGTGATCCTTCACTTTAGCGATCAGGCTGGATATTTGAGCAATTTCCCCTACGCTTTGTTGAATGAATTGGCTTAACTCTGAGGGGGATAAACTCTCCAGCGCTGCCAGCTTTTCATCAAGCTGCGTCTCCAGTTTTTGGCCCCAGGTTGTCACTTCGCGCTGCATCTGTTTAATATCCGGCAGTAATGTGCCAATGGCATTCTGGATATTATGTTGGATTTTGACAGCATTGGCGGGTAAGCCACTGAATTTTTGAATGGCCTCACCGGTGCGCGACAAATTATTGATGACTTGCGTGAGCATTCCATCACTCATAGGGTTTTCTCCAAATGAGGGGCAGGCTCAGCCCACCCCTTAAGGTTATGGGGCGTTATGCCACCAGGCGCTTGGTAAAATCGGCAATGGTCTGCCCTTTTGGTACTTCGCGGACGTCCACGCCGGCCATCTGACGTTTGATGATTGTGGTTCCGTCCAGCACCTTGCCAACGGACGTTGTCGATGCTTTAAGGAACAGTTCGCGGAGGTACCCGTCATCAATGATGCCGGTGCGCAGGTTATTGCTCAGTGTTTCCAACTCTGTAGTGAGTGAATCCCATGCATTGCTCATTTGCGTAGCGGCTGTCACGGCACTTTGTGCCTGAATTTGTAACCCCTGATAGCCGGAGCCGATTTGGCTCGCCACCATCACTTCACTGTTCAGCTGACTGCGGTCACGATAAAGTTTTTCACGGGCACTCAAGGAGTTACTGAGAACAATCGCGCCACCGGTAACGGCTGCGGCCCCGGCAAGTACCATGGTGATCCCGCCAATCACCACCGGGGTAGATGTCCCGGCAGTGACCAGCCCGGCGACCGCGCCCACGGCTGCGACAAATACGCCGCCAACAACCAGTAAGCCACCGAGTACAATGCCTGCGATTGCACCATCAATGGCCGTATTGATTCTACCGATATCCTGGTTAAGCTGTTCTAATAGTCCATTATTGCCACCGACCACATTATTAAGATTTAACACAATGATTTGGTAGTTATTCGAATCAACAATAAGGTTGTCATTCAAGGTGCCAATTGTTCGGCGCGTATTCGCTGAAACTTCCTGGTACTCTTTAGCCTTGTCATTGATTGCGCCCAGCATCTTTAACCACTCCTCTTTTGTTGCCCCTGATGGGATAACGCTCGGAATGATTTTCTGCAGTTCGAAGTAATTTTGAATATTGGTCACGTTGCTGATAATTAACGGTTGAATGTTATTCAGGTAATTATTCGCATGGACTTTTGCAACGTCCAGACTGGTGTTAATTTGACGTTGATGTTCCCGCAGGTTCTGGAAACGTTCAAAATCAACCGGTATCTGCTGTCTGACGCTATTGCAATAGGTTTGAATATGCAGTGCTTGGGACGATTGGGCATTCATACCATCATTAATAGAAAGTGTTGAGGATGTCATGATATTTTCCTTTATTAAACTAGGGGGTGATTAAACTTCAGGTAAGATATTATTGCCGGCGTAGTTAAGCTTGGCATTGTCGATAACTTTGGAAAGTTGCTGCCATTGTTCCGCGCTGAGTGAAATAACCTGTTTGGCTTGTTTTATTTCAGATGCATCACTGATGTTGCGTATCATTGGCGCCGCCGTCTGATAGGCTTTTGCTACCTTATTCCACTCGGCCGGCAATAACGTCATACGTTGCTCGGTAAGCGCATAGGTATCTACAAACAGTTGAGCCTGAGCCTGAACGGATTTTGCAACCGTGAGCAGCGCATTGGCGCTGGCCAACGCGTGGTATGCCGCAGCCAGCTTGGCATAGTTGGCCTTGAGATCGTTCACCGCCTGATGCGCGCCGGAAGCCCCGGCCGAGATCGCCTGAATACCGGAAATCATATAGTTGGCCTGCTCGGTAGCGGCTTTAGGCTTGGCGGGAGGTGTGTCTTTTGCCGGACCCAGCGGCACTGTCGCGACAATCGACTGGCCCAGTTGCACCACGCCTTCACCGGCTTTGACACCTGCGTCAACGATGCCCTGAATATTTTTCGCAATGGCTTCATTGAGCGCAGTGATAGTTTGCGCCAGCTGTTTAGCCTCGGCACTGAGGTCCTGTTCGATAGTCTCAACCGTCCCACGAAAGTTATTCATCAAAGGGTCTAAGGTTGCTCTGGTCACGCTAAAGTGGGTATCGACTGCCTGTGCTGCGACCTGATAGCTTAGCGCTACTTCCGCCAGTGCCGCGATCTGCTCAGCACTTTTCTGAGGCGATAGTGGGTCCTCTGTGGAAAAAAGGCTGTTGATAGTGTTGGTGAGGGTAGAAAAATTTGATGCCTTGCTAAACAACCCAATCAGCTCGGACATTGTGGTTTGTTTAAACGTATGGGCCTGCTGCCTCAACTGGTTTTGGTAGGCTTTGACTTTCACGGTCAGGCCCGGATCCATCAGCTGTGAAGTTAATAGTTGCTGGCTCAGCAGCAAATTACTGTAACTTTGGTTCAGTAAGGCATGAGAGGAAATGGCCAAATGCAATGCCAATAACTTCTGTGGACTTAAATCAATATCAACTGGATTTATCATAAGAAGCTCTCTTGTATAATTGGATGTTAAAATAATGTCGATAATAAAAACGGCTCTCTGTTCTCCTGTGGGTTATCTATTTGCGAGATAAACCTATCGCAGAGTTCTGCGTCTTGAGTATCGTCAAAATAATCAGGTGAATGTTCGAAAGGGAAAGTAAATTGAATTATGCAAGCCACAGTTGAAAGTGGTGAAAAGAGTTATGATTTTGGTTTGTGTTTCTTCAATTTTTCTTTGGTGGGTATTTCACTTGTCCTTTTTGATGATTCATCGTGTTTTATTGTGATTCGGTATTGCCAGTAATTGACGGGCGCCTATACTGCCTGATTATTCAAGTGAGAGGAGCTTTTTATTTAATTATTGAAAGGAGTCTATATGCGTAAAATATTGTCAGATCGAGGGCTGGAATTAATTAAAAGTTATGAGGGGCTTCGGCTTTCATCGTACCGCGACAGTGGCGGTATTTGGACTATTGGTTACGGGCATACCGGTGATGTTCGGGCGGGGAGAACCATCAGTGAATTAACCGCATTAACCCTGTTGCAGGCCGATGTTATGGACTGCGAAATACTGTTGCACAAGATTGTTGAGGTGCCTTTAAACCAAGGGCAATTCGATGCTTTGGTCTCTTTTCTGTTTAATGTCGGGCCGGGTAAGCCTGGGGTAAAGAGTGGGCTGCGGTATTTGAAATCTGGTTCGCCTTCGACGCTATTGGTATTGCTGAACGCCGGACGTTATCAAGAGGCCGCAGCTCAATTCCCTTTGTGGATGTATGCCGGCGGTCAGCGTCTGCCGGGCCTGGTGCGACGTCGTCAGGAAGAGCAGCACTTGTTCTTATCGGAAATGCAGCGTGTAGCCTAACCGAAATCCACAAAGGGTTATTTAGCATGGCCTGCCGAGTGGCCCATAGCTTAGCTACGCAGCATCGCCAGAAAGGCCTGAACCACTGGCGTCGCGCTGTCGGCGTGATGGATAGCGTACAGATCCGCCGACGGTGCCTGCTGCAGCGGACAGAAACGTACGCCGGGCCACGGAATGCGGCCATAGCTGTCCGGCAACAGCGTAATGCCATAGCCTTCGGCCACCAGCGCCATCAGGGTTTGCGGTTCGTTGACCTGATAGGCGATATCCGGTTTGAAGCCCTGCTGCAGACACAGATTATGCAGGTACAACCCCAGACTGGCTTCATGGGGCGGCAGTACGATGAATTTTTCATGCCGCAGCGCCGCCAGCGGCAGGCTTTCTGCCTGGGCTAGCGGGTGGTCCTGCGGCAGCACCAGCGCAATGTTCTCCCGTGCCAGCAGCTGGCATGTCAGCCCCGGCAGTATCTGTTCCCTGGCTTCCCGCCAGACGCCAATATCGATATGACGCTTTTGCAACGCGGTGATCTGCTGGCTGGGCGTCAGTTCGTTCAACGCCCAGGTGACGTTGGCCGTTTGTTCGGTAAAGCGCTTCAGCGCCGGTATCAGCCCGCCCCACACCGAAGTGCCGACCATGCCAATCACCATGTGTCCCGCTTCGCCACGCCCCAATTGCTGCACCTGATTGAGTGCATTACCCGCCTGATCCAATAGCATCTCGACGTTGTGAAACAAGGTTCGGCCCGCCAGCGTCAGCGCCATCGAACGGGTGGTGCGTTTGAACAGCTCGACGCCCAACTGGCTCTCCAGCTCCTTGATGTGCTTGCTGAGCGGGGGCTGGGAGATGTTCAGCCGCAGTGCGGCCTGGGTGAAGTTCATCTCTTCTGCCACCACGCGAAAATAGCGCAGCAGGCGGAAGTTAATCCGGCTGGGATCCGGCAGTTGCTGTGGCTGTTTTAGGTTGATGATGGCCTCCTGATGCGAGCAATTTATAGGTGAATGGAATAAATCAGCCGCCAATAATGTATTGGTCGCCGGTGCGCATCGCTCTCTACTATGGGGATTATTTCACCCTTCCACAGAAGAGAATACTATGTTTAATCAAGAAGATGCTTTTTCCTGTGCTGAAATTGTCCGCGCACGCATACCGGGCTTCCAACCGCGAGCGGCTTTGATCCTGGGCTCCGGGCTGGGTGCGCTGGCGGAGGTGATGACCGACACCCTGACCATCGACTACGCCGAACTGCCGGGCTTCCCGGTCAGCAGCGTGGTGGGGCATGCCGGTCAGTTGGTTGCCGGTTGGTTGGAAGGCGTTCCTGTCGTGTGCATGAAAGGGCGTGGTCATTACTACGAAGGGCTCGGTATGCAGGTGATGACCACCGCCGTGCGCACCTTCAAACTGTTGGGCTGCGAATTCCTGCTGGCGACCAACGCCGCCGGTTCGTTGCGCCAGTCGGTGCCGCCGGGCAGCCTGGTGGTACTCACCGATCACATCAACTTTATGCCCGAGTCGCCGTTGGTTGGCGATAACGACGAGCGTTTCGGCCCGCGCTTCTTCAGCCTGGCCAATGCCTATGACAGCGAGCTGCGTGGCCAATTGACCCAGGTGGCGCAGAGCGTGGGTATTCCTCTGGCGGAAGGGGTGTTTGCCGCCTACACCGGGCCCAACTTCGAAACCCCGGCAGAAATCCGCATGATGCAAACGCTGGGGTGCGACGTGGTCGGCATGTCTATCGTGCCGGAAGTGCTCTCGGCGCGCCATTGCGGGCTGAAAGTCCTGGTGGTTTCGGCGATGACCAACTACGCCGAAGGGCTGTCCGATACGCCACTGTCCCACGAGCAAACGCTGAGCTGCGCAGCCCTGGCGGCAGAGGACTTTATGCGCCTGATCCGTGAGTTCTTCAAAACGCTGTAACGCTGCAAGCTCCCCCGCGGCGAGGTGCAGGGGCCTGGCCGCGTGAATCATCGTTTTAATCAAAATAATAAGGTGATGGTGATGGCAATAAAAACGCGACTGAAGGTAATGGTTTTTCTGCAGTTTTTTATTTGGGGTGCCTGGCTGGTGACGCTGGGATCTTACATGATTAATACCCTGCATTTCAGCGGGTTGCAGGTGGGCATGGTGTACAGCGCCAAAGGCGTCGCGGCGCTGATTATGCCGGGGTTGGCAGGCATTCTTGCCGATCGCTGGATCCGCGCCAATTACCTGTATGCACTGTGTCATCTGTTCGGTGCGCTTGCGCTGTATTGCGCCGCCCAGGTTGAGCAGCCGATGGTGATGTTCTGGGTCATGTTGTTCAACGCCATGGTGTATATGCCGACGATTTCGCTTTCCAACGCCATTGCCTATTTTTGTCTGGAGAAGCACGGTTACGACACGGTGAAAGATTTTCCCCCGGTGCGGGTGTACGGCACCCTGGGCTTTATTGTGGCGATGTGGCTAATCGGCTTTAGCCGAATTGAGCTGAGCAATATGCAGCTGTATCTGGCTTCTGCCGTGTCACTGTTGTTGGCCTGCTATTCTCTGACGCTGCCGAATTGCCCGACCAGCAAAGTTGAAAAATCGAAAAGCTGGTTCAGCGTACTGGGGCTGGACGCGTTGGTTTTGTTCCGCCAACGGCGTATGGCGCTGTTTTTCCTGTTTGCCATGCTGCTGGGTGCGGCACTGCAGGTTACCAACACCTTCGGCAATCCTTTCCTGCATGATTTTGCGAGCAACCCGCTGTATCAGGACAGCATAAGCGTCAGGTACCCAGCGGTGCTGTTGTCGCTGTCACAAATCTCCGAGGTGTTCTTTATCCTCACCATTCCGTTCTTCCTGCGCCGATATGGCATCAAACAGGTGATGCTGATTAGTATGGCGGCCTGGACGCTGCGTTTCCTGTTCCTGGCCTATGGCACCCCGGTTGGTTTTGGCTTTGTGCTGCTGCTGCTTTCGATGATCGTTTACGGCTGTGCCTTTGATTTCTTTAATATTTCCGGGGCTATCTTCGTTGAGAAAGAGGCCGATAGCCGCATCCGTGCCAGCGCACAGGGGTTATTCATGACCATGGTCAATGGTATCGGCGCGTATCTGGGGGCGATAGCCAGCGGCGAAGTGGTGGATTTCTTCACCCACGACGGCGTAAAAGATTGGCAGAGCATCTGGTTGATCTTCGCGCTGTATACCTTGGTGCTGGGGATCATCTTTGCGCTGACCTTCAACTATCAGCACCGGCCGGAGGAATACGTTGGGCCGGTCGAGCGAGCGCATTAGAAAAAGGAGAGGGGCACGCAAACCGTGCCCATTTGGCGTCAAACGCCGGGAAAACGCCGTTGCAGCTGTTGCCAGTCCGGCGTGCTGTTTGCGCCACGACTGGCCACCATGCAGGCGGCGACGCGGTTAGCCAAATCGACCGCGCGCGGCAGCGGCCAACCGGCGGAGAGCCCGGCCAGCAGGCCGGCGCAGTGGGCGTCGCCCGCACCCTGTGTGTCGACGACGTCCACCGGGTAGGTCTTTACCTGGAGCGGCGGGGTATCGCCACGGCAAATCCAGACGCCATCGCCATCCAACCGACAGATCAGCGTGATATTGTGCGCGCTGGCAAACTCCCGGGCCAGGGTGAGCGTATCGCCTGCGCCGCACAGCGTTGCGGTTTCGCTACGGTTCAGCGTCAGCAGGCTGTGGCTGTCGCTGAGCATAGCAAAGAAATCTTCATCCAATTGAGCGATGCCCGGGCCGGGATCGATCAGTCGCCACTGGTCGAACGGCAATCTGGTCAGCCATTCGCGTACGGCCTCACCGCTTTCTCCGGCCAACTGCTCGCCGCTGATGTAAATCAGCGTGTCTTCCGTCAGGGGCAACGTGCCCAACTGGGCTTTATTCCACTGGGTTTCGCAGCCGGGTTCGACCACCGACAGAGACTCACCGTTGGGGTGCATCCGTGTCTGGCGGCGGCCATTGTCCATTTGACCATGGCGCAACAGTACCGGCATATCCAGATGATTCATTTCGGCCTCAACCGCCGCAGCCGATACCCCGTTGCCAACCGGCATGCCGTTGATCACCGGGACCTGCAGGCGTCTGAGCGCCCGTGCGACATTAAACGCGCAGCCACCTATTTTTTGCTCCTGCGTCAGCGCTACCTCAACGATCGCGCTGCCTAGGGCCAGAATCGGTTTTACTGCTAAAAACTCACTCATGGATCTCCTCCGCTGTCGGCCGGTGGGCCGAACAGAATCCCCTATGATGACCGCGCAGGCGCGTGGAGTCGAGAGGGAAGCCCGATATGCTGTGGCCAGCGGTGAAATAACCATGCTCTTTTTGTCACTAGTGCGTATAATCGCCGCCCGGCGATTAATTAACCTGTGAAAGAGCACCAGAATGAGCACTACCAGCCTGATCCAACCCGATCGTGAATTGTTTTCCTATAAGCCTTATTGGGCCGAATGTTATGGCACCGCGCCGTTTTTACCGATGTCGCGCGAAGAGATGGATCAACTGGGCTGGGATAGCTGCGATGTGATCATTATCAGTGGTGACGCCTATGTCGACCACCCGAGTTTTGGTATGGCGATCATCGGCCGCATGTTGGAAGCGCAGGGCTTCCGCGTCGGCATCATTGCGCAGCCGGACTGGAGCAATAAAGAAGATTTCATGCGGTTGGGCAAACCGAACCTGTTCTTCGGCATCACCGCCGGTAACATGGATTCGATGATCAACCGTTATACCGCCGATCGCAAACTGCGCCACGATGATGCCTACACCGCCGGCAACGTGGGCGGCAAGCGTCCGGATCGCGCGACGCTGGTTTACAGTCAACGTTGCAAAGAAGCCTATAAAGACGTGCCGATCGTGCTGGGCGGCATTGAAGCCAGCCTGCGTCGCATCGCTCACTACGATTACTGGTCGGATACCGTGCGCCGTTCGGTATTGGTGGATTCCAAAGCCGACATGCTGATTTACGGCAACGGCGAGCGCCCGCTGGTGGAAGTGGCACACCGCCTGGCTGCGGGCGAGAAAATCAGTGAAATCCACGACATCCGCAACACGGCGGTGATGCGCAAAGGCGCGTTGCCGGGCTGGACCGGTGTGGATTCTACCCGTCTGGACAAGCCGGGCCGCATTGAGCCTATCCCGAACCCTTACGGCGACGATCTGCCCTGTGCCGACGGCGGTAAACCGGAGCCGGAAGCTAAACCGGTCACCGTGCGCGCCGCCAAGCCCAAGCCGTGGGAAAAAACCTATGTGCTGCTGCCATCTTTTGAAAAGGTGAAAGCCGACAAGGTCCTGTATGCCCACACTTCGCGCATTCTGCACCATGAAACCAACCCAGGCTGTGCCCGTGCGCTGATGCAGTCGCACGGCGACCGTTACGTGTGGATCAACCCACCGGCGATCCCACTGACCACGCCGGAAATGGACAGCGTGTTTGCCCTGCCGTACCAGCGTATTCCGCACCCGTCCTACGGCAAGGAAACCATTCCTGCCTATGACATGATCCGCTTCTCGGTCAACATCATGCGCGGTTGCTATGGCGGCTGTTCATTCTGTTCGATCACCGAGCACGAAGGGCGCATCATCCAGAGCCGTTCGGAAGACTCAATTATTCGCGAGATCGAAGAAATTCGCGACAAAGTACCGGGCTTTACCGGTGTGATCTCCGATTTGGGCGGCCCGACCGCCAACATGTACATGCTGCGCTGTACCAACCCGCGCGCTGAGCAGACCTGCCGCCGCGCCTCGTGCGTGTACCCGGAAATCTGCACCTACATGGACACCAACCACGAACCGACCATCAAGCTGTATCGTCGTGCGCGCTCGCTGGAAGGCATCAAGAAGATCCTGATCGCCTCCGGCGTGCGTTACGATCTGGCGGTAGAAGATCCGCGTTATATCAAAGAGCTGGCTACCCACCACGTTGGCGGCTACCTGAAGATTGCGCCGGAACACACCGAAGAAGGCCCACTGTCGAAAATGATGAAGCCGGGCATGGGCAGCTACGACCGGTTTAAACAGCTGTTTGACCATTACTCCAAGCTGGCGGGCAAAGAGCAGTATCTGATCCCGTATTTCATCTCCTCGCATCCGGGCACCCGCGATGAGGATATGGTGAATCTGGCGCTGTGGCTGAAGAAAAACCGTTTCCGTCTCGATCAGGTTCAGAACTTCTATCCGTCACCGATGGCGAACTCCACCACCATGTATTACAGCGGCAAGAACCCGTTGAGCAGAGTGGGTTATAAGAGTGAAGATGTGGTGATACCGAAAGGCGATCGTCAGCGTCGCCTGCACAAGGCGCTGTTGCGTTACCACGACCCGGCCAACTGGGCGATGATCCGTACCGCGCTGGAAGATATGGGCATGAAACACCTGATCGGCAGCCGTCGCGAGTGTCTGGTGCCGGCGCCAAGCATTGACGAACAGCGCGAAGCCAAGCGGTTGCAGCGCCATACTCGTCCGGCGCTGACCAAGCACACTGACATCACCCGTCAGCGTACGCCGTCCAATAAGCCGCCGCGCAAGCCGATTCGCAACGGCAAACCATAACGGTCAGGCACTGGCTTAAATGAAAAGGAGAACCCTCGGGTTCTCCTTTTTTGCTTTTGAAAGTCAGAGCTGCTCGTAGGCCGCTTCGACTTTCATCAAATGACGCGGCGCCTGCGGGGCGGGATGGTATTTGCGCACGTGCCAGTTAAAGGCTTCCGGCGACAGATTGTTAATCATCGAGATGGCTTGCTGACGGTTGCTGGAGAAGGTCCGCAGCAGTGCGCCGGTGCCGTTGACGTAGGCGATGATGGTGGCGTAACGCAGCGTGACAGGATCGTCGATGCCTTTAAGCTGCTGCTTTTGCAGCACCGCCAGGTAGGCGGCACCGAGGTCAATATTGGTGTCCGGATCCAGCAGGTCGTCGTCGTCCGGGCAGCCGCGTTTCCCTTTGTAACGGTAGGCATCACAGCCGGCGGTGTCGGCTTTCAACTGCATCAGGCCGATAGCATTGGAGCGGCTGATTGCCGCCGGATTAAAGCCGGACTCCACCTTGATCATCGCGGCGATCAGTTTTTGATCGACATCGTATTTATCCGCAGCATCTTCGATCGCATCGTCAAAAGCATGAGCATCATAGCTGGTGCGCGGTTTTTTGCTGGAACAACCGGCCAGGATCAGCATCAGGCATATCACGCCTGCGCGCGACCAGAGTCGTAGGGTGGGTTTCATGGTGCTCCGTATTGTTTTTGCTGGGATAAAGTCGGCATCATAGCATCTCCGTCAGTGCCTGTTCGACATACAGATAGCCAATTCCCATCACCTGCTGCGCGCGCGTCAGCTGACCAAAACCGATGTGCGTCGCTTGAGTCTGGATCTGGTCGTGACGATCGAAGGGGTTGAACCCGGTCTGGCTGACGATGGTCTCCAGCCAGGCCTGACCAAAGCCACAGCTGCGGCCATAAAGGTAAATACGGTTAATATTTAAGATATTTAGGAAGTTATACAAACTCAGGCCAATCGCCTGGGCGGCACGCTGCACCAACACCTGCAAGGCTGCATCCCCTTGATGGTAACGGGCGATCAATTCGGCGGTGGTGGGGGTTTTAAGCCTTTCGCCTTCGGGCGGCAGTCTGGGGGCGACCTTTAGCTGGATGCGCGCCTTTTTTTTCAGTGCCGACAGCGAGGCGATGGTTTCCAGACAGCCGTAACGGCCACAGGAGCACAGGCTGCCATCGGGATCGACGATGGTGTGGCCAATCTGGCCGCTGCCGAACAGGCTGCCCCGGTAAATCTGCTGGTTAATCACGAACGACGAGCCGATGCCGTAATCGACGTTAATCACGCAGAAGTCCTGCGCATTGGCGTTATTTTGCCACTTTTCCGCCAGCCCCAGCATCACGCAGTCGTTATCCAACAAAACCTCGGTCTTCAGGCGCTCTTCCAGCAGGTATTTTATCTCGACCGGTCCTTCCCACGGGGCCTGCGGCATACGCTGCGACACGCCGGTCAGCGGGTTGACCTGGCCGTGGATCGACAAGGCTATTTTCAGCGGCATGCCCTGTTGGCGGCTGTGCAGATGATAGATTTGCACCATTTCCTGCAGCATTGCCTGCGGCGTGGTGGCCACGATCGGTTGCGGTGTGAAGGCGCTGCACGGCGTGATCAGGCCATCCACCACGATGCTTTCAATCAGATAGGGCGACACGTTCAGGCACAGGATCCGTTGCCCGGAGGCGGCGATGCGGTAACTGCCGCCCCCCAAGCCGCGACGGTGCAGATTCTGCCGATCGTGCTCAACCCGGCGCTCTTCCTGCAGCTCATCGAGAATTTTGCCGACGGCGGGAATAGACAGCTGCGAAAGCCGTGCCAGCGTCGATTTACTGGCGATCTTTTCCCGATACAGCAGCGCGCACAGCACCCGTTTATTAAAATTGCGCACCCGTTGGTTATTCAACCCTTGCAATGCCATTCATTAAACCTCGTTTACTGTATTGCGTGATGGTAGCGCAGAAAGTCAGCAATTCTGTCATCTAGACTGCCTGAAACGCAACCTTCAGTATTTTTAGTGAGGAAAACATGCACGGGACAGTCAAGGTTTGGCAAGAGCAGGTTGAATTACCCACTTACGGCACCGGCGAGCAGGACTCGCACCCGATGTTCCTGGAAAATCGGGTCTATCAGGGATCGTCCGGTGCGGTTTATCCCTATGGCGTTATTGACACCCTGAGCGGTGAAAAATCCCTGCGTCGCTATCAGGCGGTGTATCTGGAAAACGACTACCTGCGCGTGATGCTGTTGCCGGAGCTGGGCGGGCGTATTCATCGGGCTTACGACAAAGTGCAGCAGCGCGATTTTGTTTATCACAACGAAGTGGTGAAGCCGGCGCTGGTGGGGTTGCTGGGGCCGTGGATCTCGGGGGGGATCGAGTTCAACTGGCCGCAACACCATCGCCCGACCACCTATATGCCGGTGGACTGCCAGATCCAGCAGCACGATAGCGGTGCGCAGACCGTCTGGCTGGGGGAAGTGGAGCCGATGCGCGGGTTGCAGGTAATGGCCGGTTTCACGCTGTATCCTGACCGCGCGCTGATCGAAATCAGCGCCAGGATCTTCAACGCCAACCCGACGCCGCGCCATTTCCTGTGGTGGGCCAACCCGGCGGTGAAAGGTGGGGACGATCACCAGAGCGTATTCCCGCCGGATGTGACCGCCGTTTTTGACCATGGCAAGCGCGATGTCTCTTCGTTCCCTATTGCCACCGGCACCTACTACAAGGTGGATTATTCGGCCGGTGTGGATATTTCACGCTACAAGAATATCCCGGTACCGACGTCTTACATGGCGCATAAGTCGGACTATGACTTTGTGGGCGCTTACAGCCACGATGAGCAGGGCGGATTGTTGCATATCGCCGATCGCCATGTGTCGCCCGGCAAGAAACAGTGGAGCTGGGGCCACGGCGAATTTGGTCAGGCCTGGGATCGCAACCTGACCGACAATAACGGCCCTTACATTGAGCTGATGACCGGGGTCTACACCGATAACCAACCGGATTTCACCTGGCTCGATGCCTACGAAGAAAAATGCTTCGTGCAGAATTTCCTGCCTTACAACACCCTGGGTATGGTGCAAAACGCCAACACTCGTGCAGCGCTAAAACTGGAAAGCGACGGGCGGCAGCTGGTGTGGGGATTGTATGCGGTCGTGCCACTGGCACAGCACCGCTTGGTGATCCGCAGCGACAGCGACCAGCAGTTGCTGCTCGACCGTCGTGTCGATCTCACCCCAGGTGCGGCGTTGCTGGAGACCATGACCGGCGATTTCGCTGGCCGCCTGACGATTGAATTGCAGGACGCGCAGGGCCGCAGCGTACTCAGCTATCGCCAGCATCAGGCGAGCGAAAGCACCGAGTTGCCGCAGCCCGCCAAAGCGCCACTGGCGGCAGAGCAGATCGTCAGCGCCGATGAAGCCTGGTTTATCGGCCAGCATCTGGAGCAGTATCACCACGCCAGCCGTTCGGCGTTCGATTACTACCAGCGGGGTCTGGCGTTGGATCCTCTCGATTACCGCTGCAATCTGGCATTGGCCACGCTGGAATATAACCGCGCCAATTTTAAACCTGCCATTGCCTACGCGGATGACGCGCTGGCGCGGGCCCACAACCTTAACCGTAACCCACAGTGCGGGTTAGCCAGTCTGATCCGTGCCTGCGCTCAGGAACAATTGGGCAACGACGATGCCGCCTACGAAGATTTCTACCGTGCCATCTGGAGCGGTAATGGCAAACCGGGCGGTTTCTATGGCCTGGCGCGGATTGCGGCGCGGCGCGGGGAGTATCAGCAGGCGCTGGAGTTTTGTGAAAGTAGCCTGAGCGTGAACGCCAGCCATTATCCGCTGATTGCCCTGAAGGCGCTGCTGTTGCAACGCTTGGGGAAAGGGGCACAGAGCCTGGACTACATCGATGACCAGCTTGTCGCCCGTCCGTTGCATTACAGCCTGTACTACCTGCGCTACGCGCAAACCCGCGCGGAGGCCGATCTGCAACGCCTGAAGGCGGTGACCGGCTGCCGCGGGATCAATGCGTTGACCATCGCCGGCCAACTCGGTGAATGGGGAGCCAAAGAGCAGGCGATTGAATTATTGACGCTGCTGGACAGCCAGGAAACCTTGCCGCGCTATATGTTGGCCAGCCTGCGCAAAGGCGCGGTAAGCGATGAGGAATACCGCAGTTTACTGACGCAGGCGCGCAACAGCTTTGCCCGGCAGGTGCGTTTCCCCAATACCCTGAACGAAGTGCAGATGCTAAGCCAACTGCCGGAGTGCGATTTCGCGCAGTATCTGCTGGCCTGTTTCCATTACAGCAAGCGCAACTATCCACAGGCGGTGGCGTTGTGGCAGAGCTGTGTGGAGCGGCAACCGACGTTTGCCGATGCCTGGCGTAATCTGGGGGTCTACGCCTTCAATAAGCTCAAACAGCATGATGTGGCGCTGGCTCATCTGCAGCGGGCTTTTGCCCTGCAGCCTGATGACGCTCGCCTGCTGTTCGAACTGGATCAGTTGAATAAGCGCCTGGGTACTGCGCCTGATCAACGGCTGGCGATGTTGGAGCAACATTTGCCGGTAGTGGCCCGCCGGGACGACCTGACCGCCGAATTGCTGAGCCTTTACAACCAATGCGGTCGGCTGAGCGATGCGCAGCGGATCCTGCAACAGCGTGAGTTCCACCCGTGGGAAGGCGGCGAAGGCAAAGTGACCGGTCAGTATCTGATCAACCTGCAGCGGCTGGCATTCCAGGCATTGCAACGGGGGGAACCGCAGCAGGCGCATGAGTTGCTGCAGGCGGCATTGCACTACCCGCAGAATCTGGGGGAAGGCCGCCTGGCCGGGCAAAGCGACAACGACATCTACTATTGGCTGGGTATCTGCGCCGCGCGACAAGGCAAGCTCGATGCGGCCGCCGGCTACTGGCAACGGGCCTGCGTCGGGCACAGCGATCTGACGGAGAGCCGCTACTACAACGACCAGCCGGTGGATTATTTGTTCTATCGCGGCATGGCGCAAAAGCAACTCGGGCAGTCGGCGCAGGCCGAACAGCAATTCTGGCAAATGCAGCAATGGGCAAGCCAGCAGTCAGGGGCCGCGCCTGGCGCCGATTTCTTTGCCGTTTCGCTGCCGGATCTGATGGCCTTGGACAATGACCTGCAACAGGCGCATCAGCAGCACTGCCTGCTGGTTACGGCGTTGGCGCAGCTGGGGTTAGGGCAGCTACCGGCGGCGCAGCAGACGTTGAGCGAGTTGCTGGCGATCAATCCTGCGCATGACAAAGCGCATTTATTCAGCCTGTTGGCCGAAGCTTTGGCCAACTGATGCCGAAAGGGGACGAATGTGACGAATAAACTGAACATGCCCTATGTCTGGACTATCTGCCTGGTCGCCGCTTGCGGTGGCCTGCTGTTCGGCTACGACTGGGTGGTCATCGGCGGAGCCAAACCCTTCTACGAGGCCTATTTTGGCATTACCGATCCCGCCCAGTCCGGCTGGGCGATGAGTTCGGCGCTGGTGGGCTGTATTTTCGGCGCGGTGATCTCGGGCCTGCTGTCAGATCGCTTTGGTCGCAAGTTGCCGCTGGCGATCGCCGCTTTGACCTTTGTGATCTCGGCCTGGGGCACCGCCGTGGCCACCAGTTTTGACGCCTTTATCATTTACCGCATTGTCGGTGGCGTCGGTATTGGCCTGGCTTCGGCGCTGTCGCCGGTGTATATCGCCGAAATCAGCCCGGCGGCGCAGCGGGGTCGCTTCGTTGCGGTGAACCAACTGACCATTGTGATTGGGGTGCTGGCAGCGCAGTTGATCAACCTGCTGATTGCCGATCCGGTGGCGACCAATGCCGGTCAGGCGGAGCTGTTGGCCAGCTGGAACGGTCAGGTTGGCTGGCGCTACATGTTTGGCGCCGAGCTGGTGCCGGCGCTGGCCTTCCTGCTGCTGATGTTGGCGGTGCCGGAGTCGCCGCGCTGGCTGGCGAAGGTCGGCCGCCACGAGCAGGCGCAGAAGGTCTTGCGACGCATCGGCAATGAAGGTTATGCGCAGCAAACGCTGGCGGAAATCCTCCATACGCTGGACAAGGACAGCCGCAAGGTGCCGCTCAGCGCACTGTTGCGCAGCGACGTGCGGCCGGTGCTGGTGATTGGCATTGTGTTGGCGATATTCCAGCAGTGGTGCGGCATCAACGTGATCTTTAACTATGCGCAGGAGATCTTCGCTTCGGCAGGGTTTGATATTAACGACACGCTGAAATCGATCGTCGCCACCGGGTTGATCAATCTGATCTTCACCCTGCTGGCCCTGCCGCTGGTGGATCGCATAGGCCGCCGCCGGCTGATGCTGATCGGTGCCAGCGGATTAACGGTGATCTACCTGCTGATGGCAGCGGCTTATGCCTATGGGCTGTTGGGGTTGCCGGTCTTGCTGTTGGTGTTGGTTGCCATCGCTATTTATGCCGTCACGCTTGCTCCCGTCACCTGGGTGCTGCTGTCTGAAATCTTCCCCAACCGCATTCGCGGCGCGGCGATGGCTGCCGGTACCTTTGCGCTGTGGGTGGCCTGTTTTGTCCTGACCTATAGCTTCCCGTTGCTGAATGCGGCATTGGGCGCGGCGGGCAGTTTCCTGTTGTATGGCGTCATTTGCCTGGCTGGCGCAGGGTTTATTTACGCCAGAGTGCCGGAAACCAAGGGCATCACGCTGGAGGCGCTGGAGGAGCAGCTCAGCGCAGCAGGCGCTACTGTCATCAAGGAGAAAGAGTTTACTTAACCCTGTTTAGTTTAATGCGTGATCCTGTGGCGGTAAGTAATCAGCTTGATCATTTAGTGTAATGAGTCTGTGCTCCGCCGGGGGGGAACAGCGGTAAAGCTCTCCGGCGGAATAATAAAAATAGGCAGCAAGAGGTTAATGAACATTAACTGGAGAATAACGATGTTGCTAAAAAAAATAAAACACGTGCTGTTAGCCATTACCGGGGGCCTGATTATTTGCAGTGCAGGCGCACAGGCTAAAAACGATAAAACTACCCTTGGCGCTATTTATCTCGATACCCAGGGGTATTACGCCGGCGTCCGCTGGGGCGTGCAAGACGGTGCTGCCAAGGGCGAAGGAAAAATTGAAATCATAGAAACCAATGCGCAGGGGGATGTTTCTAAAGAAAGTTCGTTTATCGATACCATGATTGCGCGCGACGTGAATGCCATCGTGCTTTCCGCCGTATCGGTCAATGGCAGCGTGCGGGCCATCAAGCGCGCCAACGAAGCGAATATTCCGGTGATTTGTTACAACACCTGCATTAATGAGAAAGGCGTAGATAAATATGTTTATGCCTATCTGGTGGGTGACCCTTATGAGTTTGGCAAAAAACTGGGCAATACCGCCGCTGATTACTTTATTGAAAAGAAAATCACCGAGCCCGCGATTGCGGTTATTAATTGCGAAGCTTTCGAAGTGTGCGTGCAACGGCGTAAAGGGTTTGAAGCGGCGTTAAAAGCGAAAGTGCCGGGCATGAAAATCGTCGCTAATCAGGAAGGCACGGTGCTGGACAAGGCGATCTCGGTCGGCGAGAAGCTGCTGATCTCCTCCGGGAAAGTCGATGCCATTTTCGGCGAGTCCGGCGGCGCTACGCTTGGCGCGGTTAAAGCCGTGCGCAACCAGAACAAGGTAGGCCAAACGGTGGTGTTCGGCTCGGACATGACCACTGAAATCGCGCAGGAGCTGGTGAACCGCCAGGTACTGCAGGCGGTGGTGGATATATCGGGCAAGAAAATGGGCGCTCTGGTCTTTGCTCAGGCGATGAATGCCATCAACCGCCAACCGGTCGGCCAAAAGGTGGTGCAGGTGCCGATCGATCTTTATGCCTCCTCGCAGAGCGCCACTGATTGGCTGGCGACTCATAAAGATGGCTTGCCTTAATGTCGGTGACCCCCATGAACGACAGAGCCTTAAACGAATTGGCGCAGCAACCGGTGGTGGCTCGTATTCAATCCGGGCATAAGCGATATCCGGGAGTGGTGGCGCTGCAGGATGTGAATTTTACCCTGCGGCGTGGCGAGGTGCGCGCTTTGCTGGGGAAAAACGGCGCGGGCAAGTCCACCTTGATCCGCATGTTGACCGGCAGTGAGCGGCCGGATACCGGGCAGGTGTTTATCGGCGAGCAGTTGCTGGATGGGCCAGAGGCGCTGTTGACGCGTCGGGCCGGTGAGCTTGGCGTACGGGCCGTCTATCAGGAACTGAGCCTGGTTCAGGATATGAGCGTGGCGGAAAACCTGTGTCTGGGGGCCTGGCCGCAGCGCGCCGGGGTGATTGACGCACAGGGTATGCTGACGCAGGCACGTCTTGCGCTGGCGTTGCTCGGGGTGGATATCGATCCCCAAAAATGGGTTCGCGATCTCAGCCCGGCGCAGCAGCAACTGGTGGAGATCGCCCGGGCCTGTCAGGGGGATCCCAAAGTGGTGATCCTCGACGAGCCAACCAGTTCGCTGGCCAATGCCGAGGCCGATCTGGTCGCGGCGGCAGTGATGCGCCTTTCCGCCGCCGGGATTGCAGTGGTGTATGTCAGCCACCGAATGAACGAGATCCGCCGGCTGGCATCGTCCTGCACCATTATGCACGACGGCCGCGTGGCGGGTGACGTCGCACTGGACAACACCTCCACCCAGCAAATTGTCGACCTGATGCTGGGCCATCAGGACCACCATACGCAAACCGTCACGGCCCCGAAGGGCGGGGACAAGGTTTTTGAAGTTAAGCAATTATCGCTGCCGCCCAAATTGCACCAGGTCAGTTTTGAGCTGCGGCGTGGCGAAGTGTTGGGTATCGCCGGGTTACTGGGCGCAGGCCGCAGTGAATTGCTGAAAGCCATTGTCGGCCTGACGCCGTTCAGCGAAGGCGAGCTGATCCTCGACGGTGAAACGCTGATCTACCCCAATTACGCCCAGATGCTCAAACGCGGTATGGCCTACACGCCGGAAAACCGAAAGGCTGAGGGCATCATGCCGTTGCTGGGCGTGGATGAAAATACCGTGATGACCGACAGCCCTTCAGTCAGTCGTTTTGGCGTGCTGAACTGGCCGAAGATCAAACAGGTTACCTCGGCGATCGTCGGCCGCATGCGGGTGAAAACCGCGGAAACCGGCACGCCGATCATGACGCTCTCCGGCGGTAACCAGCAGAAGGTGGTGATTGGCCGTTGGGTTTACGCCAGAAGCCGGATCCTGTTGCTGGATGAGCCGACGCGCGGGGTGGATGTTGAAGCGAAAAATCAAATCTACCGTATTGCGCGTGAGCTGGCGGCGGAGGGGAAAAGCATTATTTTCGTGTCGAGCGAAGTGGAGGAGTTGCCGCAGGTCTGCGACCGGATCTTATTGTTGCAGCAAGGAAGGATAGTGAAGGAATTTATCTCACCCGTGGATGTTGAACAGCTGATGTCTGAAGTGCTGATGATCCAATAATTCTGCCCGTATTCGAAGGCACCGGAGGTAATGACAATGTCCACATTGGTACCGGAAGTCAATATAGCCAAAACCCGAAAGCTATCAAAGCACGCCAATGAATTTGGCTTGCTGGCGATTATTATCGTGCTCTACCTGGTATTTTCTATTTATGCCACCGGGTTTATTTCACTGAATAACCAAATGAATATTTTACGCGATGCCGCCACTATCGGCATTGCCGCCTGGGCCATGACGTTGATTATTATTTCCGGGGAAATAGACGTCAGCGTTGGCCCGATGGTGGCCTTCATTTCGGTGATCCTGGCTTACTTAATGCAATACGCCATCCCGCTGCCATTAGCGTTGATCCTGGCCTTGTGCCTGGGGGCGGCGTTAGGCTCGGTCGCCGGAGTATTACGTGGCTGGTTCAACGTGCCCAGCTTTGTCGCCACGCTGGGACTTTGGAGTGCTCTACGCGGTATGGGGTTGTTTATGACCAACGCCTTGCCGGTGCCGATCGACGAAAATGCGGTGCTGGACTGGCTGGGCGGACAGGTGTTGGGCCTGCCGGTTTCAGCGGTGATTATGCTGATCCTGTTTGTGATTTTTCAGTTTATCAGCAAGAAAACCGCCTTTGGTCGCTCGGTGTACGCCATTGGCGGTAACGCCAGCGCTGCCCAGCTGTGTGGCATTAACGTCAAGCGTATTCGCGTCCTGTTATTCACCCTGGCCGGCCTGCTGGCTGCCGTCACCGGTATTCTGCTGGCGGCGCGCCTGGGCTCCGGCAATGCCGGTGCGGCCAGCGGCCTGGAGTTTGACGTGATTGCCGCCGTGGTGGTGGGCGGTACCGCCTTGTCCGGCGGCCGCGGTTCGATGCTCGGCACGCTGCTCGGCGTGCTGGTGATCACCCTGATTGGCAACGGCCTGGTCTTGCTGGGGATTAACTCCTTTTTCCAACAGGTGGTCAGAGGGGTGATTATCGTACTGGCGGTGCTGGCCAATATTATCGTGATGCAGAAGAACAATAAGCAATAGCCTCATGTACCACTAAAAATAACGCTTTAAATCTGGAAGGAAAATATTATGGGAAAAATGTTGGCGGCTTATTTACCCGGAAACTCCACGGCAGAGCTGCGCGAGGTGGATATTCCGCAGCCGGGTATTGGCCAGGTGTTAATTAAAATGAAATCGTCCGGTATTTGCGGCAGCGATATTCATTATATTTATCATCAGCACCGTGGTACGGCGGCTGCACCGGAGCAGCCCTTGTACCGGGGATTTATTAACGGCCACGAACCTTGTGGGCAGATTGTCGCGTTGGGGGCCGGTTGCCGGCACTTTCGCGAGAGTGACCGCGTGCTGGTGTACCATATTTCCGGCTGCGGTTTTTGCAGCAACTGCCGCCGGGGCTATCCGATTTCCTGTACCGGCGCCGGCAAGGCCGCCTATGGCTGGCAGCGGGATGGCGGCCACGCCGACTACCTGTTGGCGGAGGAAAAAGATTTGATTCATCTGCCTGATTCGCTCAGCTACGAAGACGGGGCTTTTATTTCCTGCGGCGTCGGCACGGCCTATGAAGGCATTGTGCGCGGCGAGGTGTCCGGCAGCGATCACGTGCTGGTGGTGGGGCTGGGCCCGGTCGGCATGATGGCGATGATGCTGGCGAAGGGACGCGGGGCAAAAACGGTGATTGGCGTCGATGTTATCCCGGAGCGTCTGGCGACCGCGAAGCGGCTGGGGCTGATGGATCACGGTTTTCTGACCGGCGAGGGCGTGACCGAACGCATTCGCGAATTGACCGCGGGCGGTGCCAACGTCACCCTCGACTGTTCCGGCAATGCCAAAGGGCGCCTGCTGGCGCTGCAGGCATCTTCGGACTGGGGAAGGGTTGTCTACATTGGTGAAACCGGCAAGGTGGAATTTGAAGTCAGCGCAGACCTGATGCATCACCAGCGGCGGATCATCGGCTCCTGGGTCACCAGCCTGTACCATATGGAAAAATGCTGCACCGATCTGCACGACTGGAAAATGCATCCGCATCAGGCCATTACCCACCGTTTTAAGCTCGAGCAGGCCGCGCAAGCCTATGCGCTGATGGCTTCCGGACAGTGCGGCAAAGTGGTGATTAACTTCGCCGATTAACGTCAGGAGGCACT
Organism: Serratia sp. OS31; assembly: GCF_014164835.1. Classification (NCBI taxonomy): domain Bacteria; kingdom Pseudomonadati; phylum Pseudomonadota; class Gammaproteobacteria; order Enterobacterales; family Yersiniaceae; genus Serratia; species Serratia sp. OS31. Next base: position 25,278 of record NZ_JACJFQ010000008.1, read on the forward strand.
ATGGCACTGTTTCGTTTGGATAACGGCTGCGTCTCGCTGGTGGTTTCCTCGCTGGGCGGCAGCGTGCTGAAATTCACCGCCCACACACCGGAGGGAGAGATCCCTCTGCTGCGGCCTGCGGCAGTGAGCGACGCCACACCGGCGCTGCAATCGGGGTGTTTTCCGCTGGTCCCCTTCGGCAATCGGGTCAATCAAAACCACTTCAGCTTCGAACAACAAGACTACCGGCTCAGCGCTAATACCGATTGGGATCGGCATTATCTGCATGGTGATGGCTGGCTGCAGGAATGGCAATGTGTGGAACAAGCTGACGATGCCCTTCACTTGCGCTATAGGCATGAGGATGGCCCTTACCGTTATCAGGTAGAGCAATATTTCACGCTTCATCAGCAGCAACTCAGTATCGAACTGGCGGTAGAGCACCGCGGTGAAAGGCCGATGCCCTATGGGCTGGGCTGGCATCCGTACTTCCCGTTAACGGCGAATACTCGGGTACAGGCTTCCGCCGGGGCTTACTGGCGAGAAGCCGAAGACTGGCTGGCGGGCGAGCAGGCGGCATTAACCGGGGAGATGGATTTTTCCCGGTCGGGGCCATTGCCGCGCCATTGGGTGAATAACGGCTTCAGCGGCTGGAACGGTGAGGCGTTGATCCAGTGGCCGGAACAAGGCGCTCAGTTACGGATGGACACTCAGCCGGCTTGCCCGGTTTACTTCCTGTTTGTCTCGGATCCGGCGTTCGATCCGGGGTATCAATTCGACTTTTTCTGCCTGGAACCCATGTCGCACGCCGCCAACGGGCATAACATGGCTGACCTGGGTGGGCTGCGCCGGCTGGCTAAAGGGGAGCGGTTTAGCCAGACGATGTTGCTCAGTTATTCCGCGGTTTAAGCCCGAAAATTAAAATTCGGATCTCCTTCACAGAACCCATTCAAACTCTGCAACCGGTTACTGAAACCGGTTGCGGTTTTTTCGTTTTTGAAACCATACTCATTCTTCAACTGAATCATTTGTATCTATGCCCCCAGGAGAACGGATGAAAAAAATATTTTTATGCTGCGCCGCCGGAATGTCGACCAGTATGGTGGTGAATAAAATGAAAAAGTCTGCCGAACAGCAGGGGATTGAGGTTGATATTATCGCCGTCGGCCTGGAGGAATTTGAATCCACGCTGGCGAATTACCAATGCTGTCTGCTTGGGCCGCAGGTGAAATATAAGCTGGCCGATTTTAAAAAGATTGCCGACAGGGAAAATAAGCCGATAGCGGTGATAAACAGCATGGATTACGGCATGATGCGCGGCGATAAAATTCTCGCCGAAGCCTTACAGATGATCGCACAACACTGATCCCGCCGGGGCGCCGGCAACAGCCTGTTTCCGCCGGGTTCCCGCTTTGTGACCATTGACTCAGAACGTCCCGAGGGTTGAACCATGAGTATCAGCCAGGCCGCATTCAATTTTATTGAAAATCGCATCAGCCCGATAGCCGGGAGATTATCGACTCAGCGACATATTATGGCGATCCGCGACGGTTTTATTTCCGCGATGCCCTTTATGATTGTCGGTTCATTTTTATTGGTCTTTGCCTACCCGCCTTTTTCCGCCGACAGCGGTTGGGGAATTGCCCAATGGTGGCTGGGGGCGGCGGAAAAACATCAGGTCGCTATTCTTACCCCGTTTAATATGACGATGGGCATTATGTCCATCTATATCACCGCCGCCATTGCCTACAACCTGGCGCAGAGTTATAAGCTCGATCCCTTTATGGCGGCGATGCTGGCCTTGATGTCGTTCTTGCTGGTTGCCGCGCCGCAGAGCGAAAAGATGCTGCCGACGGCGGCACTGGGCGGAGTGGGGATTTTCACCGCCATTCTGGTGGCGATTTATACCACCGAACTGATCCGCTTCCTCAAAGCGCACAATATCGGCATCTCGCTGCCGGAACAGGTGCCGGCCAAGATCAAGCAGTCGTTCGATCTGCTGATCCCGATCCTGGCGGTGGTGATCACCCTGTATCCGCTGAGCCTGCTGGTGCAGCACCAGTTCAACCTGCTGCTGCCGCAGGCGATCATGGCGCTGTTCCAACCCTTGATCTCCGCTGCGGATTCGCTGCCGGCGATCCTGCTGGCGGTGCTGATCGGACATCTGCTGTGGTTTGCAGGTATCCACGGCGCAGTGATCGTTTCCGGTATGCTGCAGGCCTTCTGGCTCACCAACCTGGGGATCAATCAGGATGCGCTGGCCGCCAACCAACCGATGCCGCACATCTTTATGGAGGCTTTCTGGACCTTCTTTATCGTTATCGGCGGATCCGGCGCCACCTTTGGGTTGGTGCTGCTTTATCTGCGTAGCCGTTCGGCACACCTGCGTTCGATCGGTAAGCTGAGCCTGGTACCTAGTTGTTTCAACATCAACGAACCGGTGATCTTCGGCACGCCGATCGTGATGAACCCCACCTTCTTTATTCCGTTTATCACCGCGCCGATCGTCAACTCGATCATTGCCTACGCGGCGGTGAAGCTGGATCTGATCGGGCGGGTGATCTCAGTGGTGCCCTGGACCGCTCCGGCGCCGATTGGTGCCGCCTGGGCTACCGGTTGGGATTTCCGTGCTGCGCTGTTGGTGCTGCTGCTGGCGGCGGTTTCGGCGTTGATCTACTACCCGTTCTTCAAAGTCTATGAGCAACAGCTGCTGGATCAGGAAGTGAGCGAAGCGGAGCAGATTGAACGGACACAAGGAGTCACCGAATGATGGACATGGAAACGGCGGTAATGGAGCTGATCATCAATGCCGGAGAGGCGCGCAGCTGTGCCATGCAGGCGCTGTATGCGGCGCGTAAGTACCAATGGGACCAGGTGGATATTCTGCTGGCGGAATCGCAACTGGCGGCGAAGCGCGCCCACGCCACCCAGACCGAGCTGATCGGTTTTGACGAGGGGGAGGGCAAGCTGCCGGTCAACCTGATTATGGTGCACGCGCAGGACCACATCATGAATGCCATGCTGGCACGCGATCTGGTGGAGGAACTGGTGAGAATTTACCGATTACTGGAGCAAAACGGGGTGAAAAACCAATGAGCGTATTTCCGAAAGACTTTCTCTGGGGAGCCGCAACCGCGTCTTATCAGGTCGAGGGCGGCTATGATGCCGACGGCAAAGGCCTGTCCAACTGGGACCTGTTCTCTCACCTGCCAGGCACCACCTATCAGGGTACTAACGGCGACGTGGCGGTCGATCACTATCATCGCTTCCGTGAAGATGTGGCGCTGATGGCCGAGCTGGGCATGCAGACCTACCGATTCTCGATCTCCTGGCCGCGGCTGCTGCCACAAGGTCGGGGCGAAGTGAACGAGGCCGGGGTCCAATTCTACAGCGATCTGATCGACGAACTGCTCAAGCACAATATCAAACCGATGATCACCCTTTACCACTGGGATCTGCCGCAGGCGTTGCAGGAAGCGTTTGGTGGTTGGGAATCGCGTGAGATCGTCGATGCTTTTGATGAGTATGCGCGGCTGTGTTACTCGCGGTTTGGCGACCGGGTCGAGCTCTGGTCCACGTTCAATGAAACCATCGTGTTTATCGGCATGGGCTATTTCACCGGGGCGCACCCACCCAAACTGACCGATCCGAAAAAGGGCATTCAGGCGTGTCACCATGTGTTCCTGGCCAACGCCCGTGCGGTAAAAAGCTTCCGTGAAATGAAGATCAACGGCCAGATCGGCTTTGTCAACGTGCTGCAACCGAACGATCCGATCAGCGATTCACCGCAGGATCGTCGCGCCTGCGAGATCGCCGAAGGGATCTTCACCCACTGGCTGTACGATCCGGTGCTGAAAGGCGAATACCCGTCAGAGCTGCTGGCGATGGCGCAGCAGGCCTTTGGTGTGCCGCATTTCGCGCCGGGCGATGAGGCGTTGCTGAAAGAGAATATCGTCGATTTTATCGGCCTGAATTACTACAAGCGTGAAATGGTCGCGCACAACGATGACGTGGACGGTTATACCATCAACACCAGCGGGCAGAAGGGCAGCGGGCGCGAGCTGGGCTTCAAGGGGCTGTTCAAACAGGTTCGTAACCCGAACGGCGTCTACACCGACTGGGATTGGGAGGTCTATCCGCAGGGGTTGACCGATGCCATTGGCCGTATCGTCAAACGCTACGGCAATATTCCGATCTACATTACCGAGAACGGGCTGGGAGCCAAGGATCCGATCGTCGAAGGTGAGGTGCGCGATCAACCACGTATTGATTATCTGCGCGATCATATCCAGGCGATCGGCGCGGCGATCGAGCAGGGCGCGGATGTTCGTGGTTATTACCCGTGGTCGTTTATCGATCTGCTCTCTTGGCTCAACGGCTATCAGAAACAGTACGGCTTTGTGTATGTCGATCACGACAACAATCTGGCACGTAAGAAGAAGCAGAGCTTTGGCTGGTATCAGCAGGTGATCGCCACCAACGGCGAACGGCTGTAGCTCACGGAAGGGGTAAGTCTCAGTAGGTCCCTGGCTGATAGGTAACACTTTAGCCTGGGCGGGTACTTGCCCTCTTTTTCTGATCTATCCGTCAATCATTCCCTTCTCAAAATCTCCTCTTGCTATTCCATTTCGGCATACCCGTGTTGTGACTATTCATTACTCACCGCCTATAAAAACGCCATATAGTCAAATTATTGCCTTACCGTACCATCACAAACAGGAGGGTGAGATGAGCGATTCCCCGCTTGAACCGCCAAACAACTTTCCTCGCCGGCCGGCAGAGCATAAGCATCTGTTACAGTTCCCTTGGGGAACCGCCAAAGCTGGCAGGATCGCCATTCTCCCCCGTATCCCGCTTTCTGCATGATGAGGGAATAACCATGAAAACGATAACGCTGGGCAGCAATACATTCGACTACCAGGACAGCGGCAGCGGGGACACCACCTTGTTGCTGCTTTCAGGCTGGTGCCAGGATCATCGGCTTTTTAAGCACGTCGTGCCGCTGCTGGCGCAACACTATCGCGTACTGAATATTGATTGGCGCGGGCACAATGCCGCACGCAGTTATGACGGCGATTTTGGTATGGATGATCTCACGGCCGATCTGGTTCTGTTTCTTGACCGGCTGGATGTTGAGCGCTTGATTCCGCTCTCTACATCCCATGGCGGCTGGGCCAACATCGCTTTAAGCCAGCAGTTGGGCCCGTTGCGGGTACCGAAAACCATTGTGGTGGACTGGTTGATGACCGGAGCTTTTACCGATCTGCTGCAGAATTTACAGCAGAGCCAGCGGCCGGAAAGCTGGCAACAGGCGCGAGATGCTCTGTTTGCGGAATGGGTAGCCCATACGGATAACCAGGATGTGATCAACCATGTTCAACAGGAAATGGCCGGGTTCGATCAGGAGATGTGGATCCGTTCTTGTCGGGAAATCGAGTTGGCCTATCGGCAATTCGGTTCGCCCCTGCAACGCCTGGAACAACTCACTCCGGAGCGTCCGGTAATGCATCTCTATTCACAACCGCATAGCGCCGAGTATGACCAGCTGCAGCGCGAATTCGCCCAACGCCACCGTTGGTTCAACCCGGTGAAAATTGCGGGGGCGAGCCATTTCCCCACCCTGGAATCGCCGGACAAAGTGGTGATGGAAATTCGGTCATTTATTGGCTAGGAAACCTCTCGCCGTAGCAGCAGCGTTCCTAATGATGAGCAGAATCATAAGAATGTGCGTAGCCGTATTTATGTCGTTTGGCCTGTCTGCCGTGATTAAACCACCGACATTGTGCACGCCTGTTTTCCAGTGGGTAATCAGGAGGTAAAGCATGAGCATGCAGACCGATCGTAAGGTGATCACTGGCGGTCATATTATCACCATGGACGCAGAGTATGGGGAACTGCCCCAGGGGGCGCTGCTGATTGAAAATGGCCGGATCGCAGCGCTGGCGGAAAACGCAAAGGCGTTTAGTCATCTGGAGGCTCAGGTGATCGATGCGCGTGGTGCGATCGTGTTGCCGGGTATGATCGATAGTCATCGCCACACCTGGATGTCGTTGTTTCGGGGGATCTCGGGCGATATGTCGTTGCCGGAATTTCTGGCAAATACGTTTTATGGGCTGGGGGCCCTGGTGACCGCCGAGGATTTGTCCACTGCCACCCTGGTGGGAGCGCTCGAGGCCATAGACAGCGGAGTCACAACCATTCTCGACTGCTGTGACTGTGTTAATAGCCCGGATCATGCCGTCGCGGCAATCGAATCACTGCAACAATCCGGCATCCGTGGCGTGTATTCCTATGGATTTCAGGTTTATGATTTTCAGCCCGCCGGTTTTTCCTGCCATCAAGAACGCGTCAATTTTGCCGCTGAATTGCGCGAGCGTTATTTTAGCGACGATCAGGGTTTGTTGCGTATGGGAACCTTGCTCAGCGATTTCGGCACAGTGCCCTTTACGCAGACAGCGGCGGAGATCCGCATGGCGCAGCAGCAGGATCTCCTGATTGCTTCTCATACCGGTGCACTGCCTAACAGTCGGTTATTAAAAGGGTTGCAGGAACTGGACGATCATCAATTGCTGCAGCCCGGCCACCTGCATATTCACTGTTCCGGTCTGACCGATCCTGAATGGCGGCTGTTGGCTAAAACCGGCGCTAAAGTCAGCATTGCCCCCGAAACTGAAATGCAAATGGGCATGGGTTTTCCCCCTATCAGAGCCTGCTTGGATCACGGTATAGCCCCGGCCATCAGCACCGATATTGTCTGTGTGGGGTCTGGCGATCTGTTTTCGCAGATGCGGTTGGGGCTGCAAACCCAGCGCTGCCTGGATAACCATCAGCACCATATCCGTGGCGAAATTGTATCTGAACTTTCTCTCTCGGTGGGGGATGCGCTGCGTTGGGCGACCCACGGCAGCGCGGCTGCGCTGGGAATGGAGGCAAGCATCGGTTCGCTGACGCCGGGAAAACAGGCCGATGTGATTTTGCTTAAACATCAGCGGGCGATGGTGCCTTCTTCTTTCCCAAGGGCGAGCAGTGTGTTGCAGTCCCATGCTGCCGATGTAGATACGGTGATCATCAACGGCCAGATCCGCAAGCGGCATGGCGAACTGGTGGGGCAGGATATGGCCGCCATCCGGCAACGTGCCGCTCAGACGCTGGCGCGTATTCAGCAGGCGGCGCTCGGGCGCGCAGAAATCACGAGAGCAGAAGCGGTTGCCTGGCTTAGGGAGGCGGAGCGGAGAGCGTCGGTAAATCTGGCGGAGGCCTATCGCCAATAAGCGTATTTTGGATCATGCTGCGCCCGACCGAAGCCGGGCGCAGGGAGATTACAGTGAGTCCGGATCCGGCCCCAGGCGGTTGCCGATATCCAGTTTGGCAATTTCGCCCAGTTCGTCTTTGTCCAGTTTGAAGTCGAAGACTTCGAAGTTTTCACGAATACGCGCTGGCGTGACCGATTTCGGGATCACGATCAGCCCGCTGTCCAGGTGCCAGCGCACCACGATTTGCGCCGGGGTTTTCTCGTATTTTTCCGCCAGCTTTTTGATCACCGGTTGGTCGAATACCCCTTCGCCACCCTGTGCCAGTGGGCTCCAGGATTCGGTCGCAATATGGTGGGTTGCGTTCCAGGCGCGTAGCTGACGCTGTTGCAGCAACGGGTGCAGCTCAATTTGGTTAATCACCGGTGCGACATTTGTTTCGTCCAGCAGGCGCTGCAGGTGCGGGGTGTGGAAATTGCATACCCCGATGCTTTTGACCAGCCCCTGCTCACGCAGTTTGATCAACCCGCGCCAGGCATCGACATATTGGTCTTGCTGCGGTTTTGGCCAGTGGATCAGATACAGATCGACGTAATCCAACTTGAGTTTTTCCAGGCTGGTTTCCAGCGCACCTTGCGGGTCGCCCTGATCGTCGTTCCACAGTTTGGTGGTGATAAACAGCTCATCGCGTGGTACTGAGGTGGATTGCAGTGCTGCGCCAACCCCTTCCTCATTCTTGTAGATTGCAGCGGTATCGATCGAGCGATAGCCCACCTCCAGTGCTTTAAGCACCGCCTGGGTGGTTTCTGAAATACTCGCCTGCCAAACGCCGAGACCCAACTGCGGCATCAGATTACCATCGTGGAGTTTGATGATGGGTTGTTGCGTTGTCATGCGTATCTCCTTATCAACGGATTGCCCAGTGCTGCATGCACCGGAAATGGCTATTAATAAATTCTAGTTGGCAAATTGGGGTGGTGCTGAGTTTGCTAACCAAATTCCAGCGCTGTCGGGACAGGGCGGCTACAGGTCATGTTTTCTCCCTCGGATTAACCAGATGATGTCGTGCGAAGCGATCGGCAGCGCAGAAAGCGCGCTGAACTGCGCCCGATGATCGGTCGGGCGCAGGAGAGAAGTCGAAACTAAAGCCTAGCAGGAAATACCGGTTTTGCGATTAACGCGCCGCGTTATAAATGCGCTGGCTGACTTCCAGAGTGATGTCCTGGTGCTCGCCCAATGCGGTCATGCCGTGCTGATGCAGCTTATCCAGCAGGGCCGGAATAGAGCTGCCGTCGAGCTGGTAATCCGCCATGCGGGTCGGTACACCCATCTGTTCGAAGAAGGCACGAGTGGCGGCAATGGCACCGTCGATGCGGCTGTCTTCACTGCCGTCGCGCAGGCCCCAAACGCGGTCGGCGTACTGCAGCAGTTTTTCGCGTTTCTGGGCTTTTTTCTCGATCAGCAGCGCGGGCAGAACAATCGCCAGCGTTTGGGCATGATCCAAACCGTGCATGGCGGTCAACTCGTGGCCCAGCATATGGGTTGCCCAGTCCTGCGGCACGCCGGCGCCGATCAGGCCGTTCAGCGCCATGGTGGCGCTCCACATCACGTTAGCGCGCACCGCATAGTTTTCCGGCTCGGACAGCGCGCGCGGACCATCTTCCAGCAGCGTCAACAGCAGGCCTTCGGCAAAGCGGTCTTGCACCTTGGCGTCGACCGGGTAGGTCAGGTACTGCTCGATGGTGTGGACAAAGGCGTCGACTACGCCATTGGCGATTTGGCGCGGCGGCAGGGAGTAGGTCACTACCGGATCCAGCACCGCGAACAGCGGTTGCACGTGTGGCGAGAAGAAGTGCTGTTTGTCGCCGCTGCTTTTGCGGGTGATCACTGCGCCGCTGTTGGACTCAGAGCCGGTGGCCGGCAGTGTCAGTACGCAGCCCATTGGCACCGCGCCTTTGATTTCACTGCCCACGGTTTTCAGGATGTGCCAAGGATCGGCATCCGCCTGATAGTGGGCCGCTGCGGCAATAAACTTGGTGCCATCAACCACGGAGCCGCCGCCGACCGCCAGCAGGAAATCGATATTTTCTGCACGCACCACCTCGACCGCTTTCATCAGCGTTTCGTAGGTTGGGTTAGGCTCAATGCCGGAAAACTCCTGCACGTTGCGGCCCGCCAGTGCGGCATAAACCTGATCCAGTACGCCGTTTTTCTTCACGCTGCCGCCACCGTATGTGATCAGAATGCGTGCGTCGGCAGGGATCTGCTGTGCCAGGCCGGCGATTTGGTCTTGGCCGAACAGGATTTTGGTTGGGGTATGGAGAATAAAGTTTTGCATGGGTGATTTCTCTTCTGCATGGGGCCAGCGCCGTCGGCGCAAAATATCTGAGGCGTATTGTCAGTAACTTGGCTCAGCAGCACAATGCACATTCCTGCCCGAGTCTTGCCTATTCCTACAAAACGTTGTAGAAAAATAGAGTTTTAAACTATTATTTATGCCGAATTATTCTTAATGTAAGAGGGTGTTTCCGTGAGCGAAATCGATGAACTGCGCGGCCGCATGGCGCGCCAGGCGGCCTGCTTTGCCGAGAGCAACGGTTATACGCCTTCGCCGGTACCGCTGGTGAAAATCCTCTATGTTGATCGCCATTGCCCGCGCCAGCCGGTGATGTATGAACCGGGGATCGTGATCATTTTTCAGGGGCATAAGGTCGGATACTGCGGTAACCGGGTCTTTCAGTACGATCCGCGCAATTATCTGTTGATGACGGTGCCGCTGCCGTTTGAGTGTGAGACCTTTGCCAGCCCGGAATTGCCGCTGGTGGGGTTGTCGGTGAATATCGACAGCCAAATGCTGCAGGACCTGTTGATCGACATCGGCGATGACGACTACCTGGTGAAGCCGCGCAGAGAAAGCAGCGGGGTGAACCTGGCCGAGCTGTCGGAAGAGCTGTTGTGCGCTACCGAACGCCTGCTGGATGTGATGGCCAAACCGCTGGATGCACGCGTGCTGGGACCGCAGATTGTGCGTGAAATTCTCTATCACGTACTGCGCGGAGCCTGTGGCGCCTCATTGCAGGAATTGGTTAATCGCCATACCCACTTCAGCCAAATCGCCAAGGCGCTGCGGCGCATCGAGAACCAATATGCGGACAACCTCAACGTTGAGCAGTTGGCGGGGGAAGTGAATATGAGCATCTCGGCGTTTCACCATAACTTCAAGGCGGTGACCAACACCTCGCCGCTGCAATATGTGAAATCCTATCGTTTGCACAAGGCGCGTTTGCTGATGGTACACGACGGTCTGAAGGCCAGTACCGCCGCAATCCGCGTCGGCTACGAAAGCGCTTCGCAGTTCAGCCGCGAATTCAAACGCTTCTTTGGCGTAACACCGAGTGACGAAGTTGCCCGACTGCGCGAAAACCCCCCTTTATTGATAGAGGGCTAATCTCGCCGCCGGGCAGTGATTCAGCGTGTCAGCACAATTTTACCGAAGGCTCCGCGATCGAGGTGATCGAGCGCCTGCGGCAATTGATCAAAGCGGTAGCGCTGGTCGATCACCGGCTGCAGGGCATTGACGTCCACCGCACGCACCAGATCTTCCAGCGCACGGCGGTGGCCGACACCAATACCCTGAATGATCGGCGATTTCAGCAGCAGCGGCCCCGCGGGAGCCGAGACTTCGAAGCCCTCCAGCGCCCCGATCACCGAGATACGCCCGTGCACCGCAACGGCGCGCACCGAGTTGCCGAGATTAGGGCCACCCACGGTATCAATCACGTGGTCGATGCCGCGATCCTGGGTCAACTGGTACACCCTTTCTACCCAGTCCGCAGTCAGACGGTTAATGCCATGATCGGCACCCAAGGCTTTGGCTCGCGCCAGTTTTTCGTCGCTGCCGGAGGTAACATAGACCTCGGCACCGAGCATCTTGGCGATTTGAAGCCCGAACAGCGCCACGCCGCCAGTGCCCTGTACCAGCACCGATTCTCCGGCGTGCAGCTGGCCCTGTTCCACCAGCGCGAACCAGGCGGTCAGTCCGGCGCAGGGCAGGGTACTTGCCTGCGCATCGTCCAGCGAGGTGGGCGCAGCCGTCAACCAGTCTTCATGCAGCACCACGTATTCCGTCAGCATGCCCTGATAAAAACCGCCCAAAGTGTGGTAAGGCGGGATACGCGCATTGCCATGCGGCTTTTGCCGGCCATCGATCCAGCCAGGGCTAAAGGTGGAAATCACCCTCTCGCCGGGTTGAAAACGGGTGACGTCGGGCCCAATGGCGTCGACTTCACCGGCCATGTCGGAGGCTGGCGTGAAGGGCTGCGGCAGTTCTAGTCCCATGCCGGTTTCAATGACCAGTTTGTCGCGGTAATTGAGCGATACCGCATTCACTTTCACTCTGATCTGGTGCGGTCCCGGTTGCGGTATGACGCTTTCACTCAGTTGCAGGTGTTGGCGCCCCAGGGCGTCCATTGTCCAGCGTTGCATTGTTTCGGCCATGATTGACTCCAGAGTCAGTGATAAACAGACCTGCTGATAATATCGTTGATATAGGTTCGCCAGTGGCGATAAAATTTCTTTTGATTGTTTCTTTCAGGGCTACAAATTATGAGCGATAGCTTGAACGGCATTTCGGTATTTGTCACCGCGGTGGAGGCAGGCAGTTTTGCGCTGGCAGCCAGCCGGCTACACCTTTCGCGTTCGGCGGTGGGGAAAACCATTGCCCGCCTGGAGCAACGTTTGGCCGTTCGCTTGTTTCATCGCACGACCCGCAGCCTGAGCCTGACCGACGACGGTGCGCTGTTTTACGATCGTTGTCTGCGGGCACTGGAAGAGATACGTACCGCAGAAATGCTGCTGGAGTCGGGGAAGCAGCAGGTCAGCGGCAGGCTGAGGGTGTCGATGCCGGTGCTGTTTGGCCGCATGTGCATTGCGCCGCTGTTGACCAGTATGGCGCGTGAGCATCCTGGGTTGGCGCTGGAGCTGTCATTCAACGACCGCGTGGTGGATTTGATTGAGGACGGTTTTGACCTGGCGATCCGCAACGGTACGCTGGTCAGTAGCAGTGGGTTGGTGGCACGGCGCGTTGGCGACCACCGCATGGCGTTGTGCGCGGCTCCGGAATACCTGTTGCGCAGTGGCGAACCCAAAAACCTCGAACAACTGGCGCAACATGATGCGGTGACCTATATGCGCGCCGGCGTGGTTCGCACCTGGACACTTCTGGATGCCTGCGGAAAAGAGCAGGAGGTGATACCGAAGAAAGGGTTGCAGATGGATGACTTGCAGGCGATTGCGGACGCCACGGTCGAAGGGTTTGGCATAGCCTGGCTACCTTGCTGGCTGGTGCGCGAATCGTTGTTGAAAGGGGAATTGGTCAGGCTGATGTGCGATCGGCCCGGCATGTCATTCGAAGTTCACGCGGTTTGGCCGCAAACGCCGCATTTGCCACTGAAGGTTCGATTGGCGGTGGATACGCTGGTGAGCAAGCTGCCTCCCAGCCTGGCGTTGGTTGAAAAAGCGCTTTAAGGGCGGCGATGGCCGCCCGTCTGGGCATCAGGAAGAAGCGGCGCGTTTTTTTCGCCAGATAACCAACATGCCGCCCAGCAGGCCAACCAGCAGTAGCACCAACGGCAGGATCATCAGCCCGGTCATCACCTGGCTCTCATAGCGTTTCACCAAAGGGATCTGGCTGAAAGCGTAGCCGAGGCCGACCACCGCGCCCACCCAAATCACCGCACTCAGCCAGTTAAAGAACTGAAAACGGGTGCTGTTCAGACCAGAGATACCGGCCATGGTGGGCAAAAGAGTACGAACGAAACCCAGGAAACGGCCGATGACCAGCGCCGTCAGGCCATGGCGGTTAAACAGGTTGTGTGCACGTTGGTGATACTGAGCGGGCAGTTGCAGCAGCCAACCTTTGACCAGATTGGTATGGCCCAACCAGCGGCCCTGCAGGTAGCTCAGCCAGCAGCCCAGGCTGGCGGCAACGGTCAAAATGATCAGCGTCGGTACAAAGGCCATCACGCCCTTGGCGATCAGCGCGCCGGATAACAGCAGCAGGCTGTCGCCGGGTAAGAAGGAAGCTGGCAGTAGTCCGTTTTCTAAAAAAAGAGTGGTGAAAAGTACTGCATAAACCACCCAAATTACGCTGGGATTGGCAAGGGCAATGAAGTCCTGCTGCCAAAGCGCATGAACAATCTCTCGTAATACATCCATTATTTATCCTGTTGCATACCGGTTGCGCCTGGCTTCAGGGTATCCAGGGCACAGTGTTGGCCGTATCTGACAGTTACCCGCCTAGTGTAACGCTAATAGCTTAAGCACACATTAAACAAGGCGAATAAAGTTGCCGATGCAAACAGGCGTTCTGTTAACGCGTATTGGCGATGCGGTCGAACCCGGCGGCGAGATCGGCAATCAGATCCTGCACGTTCTCCAGGCCGATATGCAGACGCACCAGGGTGCCGGAGAAGTCGACGCCGCCCGCTGGGCGAATGGCTTCCAGTTCCTCCGGCTGGTTAGCCAGGATCAGGGATTCAAAGCCGCCCCAGGAATAGGCCATGCTGAAGTGGCTGAAGTTATCCAGATACTCGGCTAACTGCACGTCGCTCAGGCGCTGTTTCAGCACGAAAGAAAACAGGCCGTTGCAGCCGCTGAAATCGCGCAGGTAAAACTCGTGACCCTTGCAACCGGGCAGCGCCGGGTGATTGACCACCGCCACCTCGGATCGCTGGGCCAGCCAATGGGCGACTTCGATGCTGCTCTGCTGGTGCTGCTTCAGGCGTACGCCCAGGGTGCGCAAACCGCGGCTGGCCATATAAGCGGTATCGGCGTCCACCATTTGGCCCATCAAATAGGAGTATTCACGCAGTTGGTCCCAACAGCGCTCGTTAGCCACGGCGGTGCCGAGCATGTAATCGGAATGGCCAATAATGTATTTGGTGCCGGCCTGAATCGAAATGTCGATATCAAAATCCAGCGCCTTGAACAGCACCCCGGCCGCCCAGGTGTTATCGATCATGATCACCACTTCAGGCGCCACGGCGCGAATCGCCTGCACCATTGCCGGAATATCCTGGATCTCCATGGTGATCGAACCGGGGGATTCGAGGAACACCACGCGGGTATTGGGCTGAATCAGCCCGGCGATATCGGCGCCGATCAGCGGATCGAAATAGGTGGTTTCCACATTCATGCGGCTAAGAATATGGGTACAAAAGTCCTGCGTCGGCTCATAGACGGAACCGGTCATCAGCAGGTGGTCGCCCGCGCCGACAAAGGACAGAATGGCGTTGGAAACCGCCGCCGCGCCGCAAGGGTAGAGCACGCAGCCTGCGCCGCCCTCCAGTTCGACCATCGCATCCTGCAACGCGAAGTGGGTCAGGGTGCCGCGTCGGCCGTAAAACAGCTCGCCATGAGCACGTTTGGCGGTGGCCTCTTTTTTGGCCGCCACGGAGTCAAATACCAATGAAGAAGCGCGTTGGGTGACGGGGTTGACGGAGCCCTGGGTATAGCGCTTGCTGCGCCCGGCGCCAATCAGGGTAGTTTCGATGTTTTTAGACGTCATAGGAGCGGGCTCACCTTTGCTTGATCTTCACGGGTCATTTGCGATAGCCCTTACGTTAGCATGACGCCTTATAGCCATCCAGACGTTTTAACATCCAAATGTAGAAACGGCTATAATCTTCTGCTCAATCGTGCCCTCGCATCTCATCCTTCTGCCTGACGGCGATAACCAAGCGGGTTTATCGGTGAGTCCGGGATGTAACAGTAAAATGCGACAAATCCCCCGTCTTTGTTGCAGCCCTGTGCGGTAAAAGTGACGAAATAGCCCTATAAAGGGTGCATATAGGCCCGAACAGGCGGCGAATGGGTTAGTGAGAAGGCCTTTAGTGCGCCGCAGGGGCAATTTTCCCGATTATTTGGTAAATAATAATGAGAACTACTATCAATCCCTGATTGGTTTGATATGATCGCACGCTGAATTATTCCTCAATTTTGATCGGTAACGGGTGGAGGCACAGCGTGAAAACGGCTGGCAAGAATTTAAATCAAGGATCGTTCGGTCAGGGCCGGGCGCAATGGGGCCAGGCGTTCGGCCGTGGTCTGTTAGCTTCAATGGTATTGGTGGTAGGTCTGGCCGGCAGTGCTCATGCGGCACCAGCGGCTAATCCGGCCGTTACCGAAAGCGTGGCTCCGGCTGCCACCGCGCCTGCCGCGGCAGCGCCTGAAACTCTCACTCCGGTGAACCCGCAACCGACCATCCAGCCGCCGGAAACCCGCGGTATGGACCTGTCCGTCTGGGGTATGTACCAGCATGCGGACATCGTGGTGAAAATCGTGATGATTGGCCTGGTGCTGGCGTCTATCGTCACCTGGACCATCCTGTTCTCCAAAGGCAGCGAACTGTTCCGCGCCAAGCGCCGTCTGCGCCGCGAACAGCTGGCGTTGGCCAACGTACGCTCGCTGGACGAAGCGTCCGAACTGGCGCAGAGCTTCTCGGACGAGAGCATCAGCGCCGTGTTGCTCAACGATGCGCAAAACGAGCTGGAGCTGTCGGCGGCGTCCAACGACAACAACGGCATCAAGGAACGTACCGGTTTCCGTCTGGAGCGTCGCGTAGCGGGCTACAGCCGTAACATGGGGCGCGGCAATGGCTTCCTGGCGACCATCGGTGCCATTTCGCCGTTTGTCGGTCTGTTCGGTACCGTTTGGGGCATCATGAACAGCTTTATCGGCATCGCCCACTCACAAACCACCAACCTGGCCGTGGTTGCGCCCGGCATCGCAGAAGCGCTGCTGGCTACCGCGCTGGGCCTGGTCGCCGCGATCCCGGCGGTGGTGATTTATAACATCTTTGCCCGTGTGATCAGTGGTCACCGCGCTCAGGTTGGCGACGTAGCGGCACAGGTTCTGCTGTTGCTGGGCCGTGATTTGGATCTGGCCGCCACGACGGAAGCCAAACGCTCACAGCATTCACACCAACTGCGGGTGGGGTGAGTTATGGCGATGCGCTTAAATGAAGATCTGGACGACAGCGGCGAACTGCATGAAATCAACGTGACGCCGTTTATCGACGTCATGCTGGTGCTGTTGATCATCTTTATGGTGGCCGCGCCGCTGGCAACGGTAGATATCCGTGTCGATCTCCCGGCGTCCTCCGCCAAACCTCAGCCGCGTCCGGAAAAGCCGGTGTTCCTGTCGGTGAAAGCGGACAAACAGCTTTATGTTGGCGAGCAGGCGGTCAGTGCAGATCAACTGACGTCGGTGCTGGATCAACGGACGCAGGCGAATAAAGAGACCACCATCTTCTTCCAGGCGGATAAGAGCGTGGACTACGAAACGCTGATGAGCGTAATGGATACGCTGCGTAAGGCCGGTTACCTGAAAGTGGGGCTGGTGGGGATGGAAGGCACCGCCAAGTAGCGGGCTGTTATCACCCAGGATTAGAAGGGCGCTCAGGCGCCCTTTTTTATTGATTGAATTTTGTACCGGGGCTTGACGCATTGCCGACAAATGAAAATACTAATAGATAGTAATTAACACTACTTTCCGGAGTCGGCTATGCCAACCAGCATTGCTTTAAGCCCTCATTTTGAAAAGTTCGTTCATGAGCAAATTGACAGCGGACGTTACGGCAACGTCAGCGAAGTGATACGGGCAGGGCTGCGCCTGCTTGAAGAACATGAGCGCGCGATGAAAATTGAAGAGTTGCAAGTGGCCATTGTACAGGGAGTTGAAAGTGGTGAGGGAGTCCCGGCGGAAGAGGCGTTTGCGCGCTTGAGGGCTAAATACCAACGGATGGTGGATAACGGAAGTGACTGATGGGGCTAACAATATCGCCAGCAGCGATATATGACATTGAAAGTATTAGCGACCATATTGCACAGGATAACCCGGCCCGGGCGCTGAGTTTTATTTCTGAACTGTATAACCAATGCCAGCGTATCGGCGAGTCGCCGGAAGCCTACCAAAAGCGTCCTGAACTTGGCCGGGACGTCAGGATCAGCGCCTACGGAAAATACCTTATCGTTTTCACAGCGATACAACGTAATGTCAGGATCGAGCGAGTACTCCACGGGGCGAGAAATATTTTGCGTCTGTTGGCTCATCGCTAGGTCGTCAGGGCCGCTCAAATCAACCGCGGCCCCGGCGTTGTTTAGCGCTTATTAGCCGCGAGCGTGCGCCGCTGCGCGGGCGATCTGTTCATCGGTAGGACGTACGCCGGTGTAGAGGACAAACTGTTCCAGCGCCTGCAGCGCGATCACTTCTGCTCCGGTAATCACCTGTTTGCCGTGCTCACGTCCGTAACGGACCAGCGGGGTTTCCGCAGGCAGTGCCACCACGTCGAAGACGATTTTCGCCGCATCGACAGTCGCCGGGGAGAAGGCCAACTGCTCGGCTTCTGTGCCGCCCGCCATGCCGATTGGCGTTACGTTGATCACCATATCCACCTTTAGCTCATCGATTTCCGCCTGCCACTGATAACCGTATGCACTGGCCAGAGCCTGTCCGGCCTCCGGGTTACGGGCGATGATATGGCCATTTTTGAAACCGGCGTCACGCAGCGCCGCGGTCACCGCTTTCGCCATACCGCCGCTGCCGCGCAGGGCAAAGGAGGTTTCTGTCGGGATTTGGTACTGGGCCAGCAATTTGGCGATGGCGATATAATCCGTGTTATAGGCCCGCAAAAAACCGGCGTCATTGACGATGGTATTGACCGATTCAATCGCCGTTGCGGAAGCGTCCAGCTCATCGAGGAAAGGGATGCAGCTCTCTTTAAACGGCATGGAAACCGCGCAGCCACGGATGCCCAAAGCCCGTACGCCGCCCACTGCTGCCTGGATATCCTGGGTAGTGAACGCCTTGTAGATAAAG
Source organism: Serratia sp. OS31 (assembly GCF_014164835.1). NCBI lineage: Bacteria > Pseudomonadati > Pseudomonadota > Gammaproteobacteria > Enterobacterales > Yersiniaceae > Serratia > Serratia sp. OS31. The sequence goes on from NZ_JACJFQ010000008.1 coordinate 43,385, forward strand.
TTCAGATCCAGTTCCTGATACAGATAGTTATGGAAACGGGTGCCGAAGTTGCCTGGGCGACCGGCCAGTGACATGCACAGCTGGGTATCTTTGTTAATCTCACGGCTCATGCTGAGCTCCTTAAGCGGGAAAAGAAAAACCTCAAGTCAGGGCTGGCCGAGCAGCGCCTTCGAACCGGCGTGGCGCCAGTGGATGTTGCCCGGCAGGTAAAGCGCGTTCTGTTCCAACGGACGCTCGTCAATCAGCGCGCTGACCATGTCGAAACTGTATTGGGCCAGGGCGCGACAGTCTTGTGCCACGGTGTCGATTTTCAGCGTCAGGCCATCGAACAGGTAGTGATCGTCGAAGCTGCACAAATGCAGATCGCTCTCCATCAACTGGTGTTGATTCAGGTAGCGCAATACCCCTTCCAGCAGGCCGCAGGCGGCGGTAAAGAGCGCCTTGGGCGGACGGCCCAGCTGCGCGCAGAGTTGGGCGAACATCTCGTAGCCGGAGCTGGGGTGATAATTGCCGTTGATGATCCATTCCGGTTTACACACCACGCCGGCGCGCTCAAGGCCGAGCTGAAAACCGGCCAGGCGATCGCGGGTTGGCGAGATTCGCGGTTGCCCGCCAAGGAAATAGAACTCGTCAGGATGCTGGCGTGCGACGTTCTCCACCAGCGTAGCGGTCGAGCTCAGCGAGTCGGTGATCACCAGCGGCAACTCGGAGCCGGTTATCAGCCGGTCCATCTGCACTACCGGCAGGCTGGCGTTAATCTTTTGGTATTCCGCATCGTTGAGCTGGCTGGAGGCGACAATCAGACCATCGACCTGACGTTGCACCAGGCTGTTCACCGCCATCATTTCCTGCGCCGGGTTTTCGTCGGTACAGGCGATCAGCAATTGCAGACCGGCCTCGCGGCACAGCGTTTCCAGCTCGCGTGAAATCACCGCAAAACCGTAGTTGGTCATTTCCGGCACCACCAGCCCCAGGGTATGGCTGCGGGAGGAACGCAGCGAACGGGCATGGAAACTGGGCTGGTAATGGTGCTCGCCGGCCAGCGCCAGGATGCGATCGCGGGTATCGTCGGACACCCGATACTCCTTGCTGCGTCCATTAAGCACCAGGCTGGCGGTCGATTTCGACACGCCGGCCAGTGCGGCAATATCACTGATGGTTATGCGTTTATTTTTTTTCACTGACGGCATCTGAATTCATCGAAGGATGCGTCATTCTAGCATGCATGGCGTCAGCGACCAGTGCTCGAGCGCCAGCTGCGCTTTACCGCGCAGGCGCAGCAAGGGGTGTGGGGCGGGGAAGTAGCGCGAACTCATGGTCGCTTCGCCGTGATTGATAAAAATCTCCACGCTCGAACGGTCGAACAGTATCTGCAGCTGAGTCAGCTCACCGCGCCAGTAACGGTGTTCCTGCTGCCCGCTGCGCAGGTTGTTGCGCGTCAGCTGCAGCACGGTGCCATCCCAACTCAGGGTCATCGCCCCGCCAAAGTCGGCGTTGAACGCGCCGTTTGGCACCAGCAGCAGCTCCGCGCTGTCGACAGGCCAGCAGGGCGCATCGTCGGCGGTGCCCTGCCATTGGCGGCTTTCGCCCCGTAGCTGTTGCAGTTCACGTGCCGGACGTTGGCAGAGTTTGCCGTTATGCAACGACAGCTCCCGTGGGCAGGTCAGAATATGGATCCAGCCATACTGCAGAGTCGGGTGGCAATCCTCGTCTTGCTCCGGCACGCCCATCCAGCCAACCAGCAACCGACGGCCATCTTCGGTCAGGGTGGTCTGCGGCGCGTAGAATTCAAACCCGGCATCCAGCTCGTGGAAGTCCTGATGGTCGAAAGTGGCCTGTCGATAATCCAGCCTGCCGGTGAAATAGCCCGCCTGGTAAACATTGAGATAGCGTTCGGCTTCCGCCGCCAGCCCTTGCGGACAGCAGATCAGCACCTCGGCACCGTCCAGCGTAAACAGATCCGGGCATTCCCACATATAGCCGAAGTCGCCCATGCCGTTCAGCTGTGAACCTGCGATTTCACCCAACAGCTGCCAATTGCGCAGTTCAGCGGAGCGCAGCAGCAAAACCTTACCACGATCCTGCAGGTCACGGGCGCCGAGCACCATGTACCAGTTGTCCTGATGGCGCCAGACCTTCGGATCGCGCACGTGGCCGCTGTAACCCGGCGGCAGCGGCAACACTGGCCCAAGCTTGTCATAGCCGCCTTGTGCATTCTCCTGTGCCAGACATTGATAGGCGGTACGCGAGCCGTCGGGATATTTTACGTTGCCGGTATACGCCAGCATGATTTTGCCGTCCGCCACTACCGCCGAGCCGGAGTAACAGCCATGGCTGTCGTAGCAGGCCCCCGGCACCAGCGCCACCGGCTGGTGCTGCCAGTGGACCAGGTCCGTCGACTGCCAGTGGCCCCAGCATTTGTTGCGGTGATCGCAGCCCAGCGGGTTCCACTGATAGAACAGGTGGTAAACCCCGTTATGCTGGATAAAACCGTTGGGATCGTTGAGCAGCCCGACGCTGGGGGCCAGGTGCCACGCCGGTCGGTGCGGATCGCGCAGCGCCTTGGGCATGCCGCTCATGATCGCCTGTACGGCCTGTTTCATCAGCTTCAGTTCTTCCATTATTCACTGTCCGTTTTGTATTTCAGCAACAACGAGAGGGTAAAGGCGCTGCCAAAGGCGATCACCAGACCAATGATATAACTCACCAGCGAACTGGCCTGCACAATCGCCATTCCCGGAATGGCCGTGAGCCCGACGGCGTTCATGCCGACATGATTGGCCACGACCCAGGCTCCACCGAGCGCACCGCCTGCCAACGCTGCCAAAAACGGCTTCACAAAGCGCAGGTTGATGCCGAACAGCGCCGCTTCGGTAATGCCAAGCATGGCGGAAAAGGCGGAAGGTACCGCAATGGCTTTGATTTTTGCGTCACGGGTTTTGAAATACACCGCCAGACAGGCACCACCCTGGGCGATGTTGGCCATTGACCAGATCGGCAGCAGGAAGTTAACGCCGATATTCGGATTCCCTAACAACCCGGCTTCGACGGCATGGAAGCTGTGGTGAATGCCGGTGATCACGATAGCGGAATAGAGGCCGCCGAACAGCAAGCCGGCAAACCAACCGGCGTGGGCAATCAACGTGCTGAGGACAAAGGAGATGCCGTCACCCAGCGCACGCCCGGCGGGCCCGATAAACAGCATGGCGACGAAGCCGGAGATCACCACCGTCAGGAACGGCGTCAGGATCAAATCCAGCGCGTTGGGGATCACTTTACGCAGCTGTTTTTCCAGTACGCTCATAAACCACACCGTCAGCAGCACCGGGAATACCGTGCCCTGATAGCCGATCATGGCGATTTCCAGCCCGAAGAAATCCATGGTGTGGAAACCGCTGGCGACGCCCCAGGCGTTGGTCAGCGCCGGGTGAGTCAGAATGCCGCCGAGCGTGGCGCCCAGATAGGGGTTACCGCCGAACTCGCGCGCCGCGGTGAAACCGATCAGGATCGGTAAAATGATGAACGCCGCCGAACTGAACATGTCCAGCATCACGAACAGGGCGCTGTTGGCATCGGCCCAGCCGTAGGTTTTCACCATACCGAGCAGGCCCATCAGCAGGCCGGAGGCGACGATGGCCGGAATGATCGGCACGAAGATGTTCGACAGCAGGCGGGCGATGCGTTGCAGCGGATTAAGTTTTTTAGCGGCTATGTCGGCGGCTTCCGATTTGCTGGATTCGCTGACGCCGGCCGCTTTGATAAATTCCGCGTGCACCTTGTTGACCAGTCCGGTACCGAAAATCACCTGGATCTGCCCGGCGTTGCTAAAGCAGCCTTTCACCCCGTCCAGCTTGCCGATCGCCACTTTGTCTACCTTGCTGTCATCCACCAGCACCAGACGCAGGCGCGTGGCGCAGTGGGCGGCGCTGGCGATATTTTCTTTGCCGCCGAGCAGCGGCAGTAGCGCGTTGGCGGTTGCGGTTATGTCCATGTTCACTCCCTTCATAAATAAAAATGCCGCCGCGGATTTTCGCGGCGGAAATCAGTTCATCAGCGTCAGAAGAAGTACTTGAATCTGGCACGTACACCGTAGCGCTGATCGTTATTGGCGTTAGCTATCTTGTTCTCGGCATTGGCCTCCAACATCGAGACGTAGGCGCCGAGGTACAAATTGAAATTCTTCATATTCATGATGTTAGGTATCTGATACGAAGTATGGATTGTGTGGATGTCATACTTGCCCGGTTCGCTGAGCGGGTTGCTGATATCGGCCGTCATTCCGGCCGTGTTGAACTCTTTGATGTTGTTGTGAGCATAGATATAACCCACTTCAAAGCGACGCCACAGCACGTTGATCCCGGCGGTAAAGTCCTGCTCGCCGGCGGCGTCAAGATAGGCGGTGCTCAGGTTGGCGACCACGCCGTTGTCCGGATGGGTGGCGGTGTTGTTCCAACTGAGGGTCATGCCATAGCCGTTGCGTTTGGACTGGTCGACGAATTGCCCCTGACTGTCACGGTAGCCATAGGCGTTGTTGACCACGTTGCTTTCCATCGCCACCGCCGCGCTGAGCCGATCTTTTTTCCAGGCGATCACCGGCCGCAGATAGGCGACATTCTTTTTGTTATCCAGACTGTTGCCGTGATAGGCGTCGTCCTGGAACAGCGAAGTACCGTCTTCGACCAGCGTATTCAGTTCGAAGTAGAAGTCGCCGGCGTACTTGCTCAACATCAGGTTACCGCCGCTGCTGCTACGACCGCGGCCTTCTTTCATCATGTAGATATAACCGAAGCCATCGGCGTACAGATCGTTGGCGGTATTGCCGGAATACTGGATGAAGGTGTCCTGATTGAGCGGGAACATGTCATAGGCTTCAAAGCGACCAATCTTGGTTTGCCAGTTCTTTTCGTTGCCGAAGAAGAAGGCGGCGTCGTCGAGGTTCATCTTGCCGGTCATGTCCGCCAGCGGTTGCACGCTGAAACCGGAGAAATTGCCGTCTGGGTTGCGGCGATAACCGTCCACGCCGACCAGTATGCGACCGTTGATATCCCACTTTTCTTTGTTGCCGGGCTTCCAGTCCTTGTTGTCGCTGCCTTTCAACGACGTCAACTGGCCGCTGCGGCTGGCGCCGTCCAGGTTGAACTCGACGTCACCGTACAGCTTGAGATCGGTTAAACCGGTGAGCTTCAGGTTGGCGGCCGGCGCGGCCTGAGTTTCCAGCGTTGCAGTGCGCTGCGCCACCTGAACGGTTTGCCGCTCGGTGTTGGCGGTGCGTTGTTCCAACTGCTGGGCCTTGCGCTCCGCCGTCGTGGCGCGCGTTTCTGCCTGGCTCGCCCGTTGTTCGGCCTGCTGCAGCCGCTGTTCCAGCGCATTCAGACGCGCTTCGATACTGTCGTTGGCGCCTGTTGCCGCCGCAGAGGTAGAGATGAAAAGTCCTGTAGTGATGGCCAGATAGCTAAGTTTTTTCATGATTTTCTATCATCCGGGAAGGTTGTTATTATTTTTTGCTAAATTGCTAAACCGGTTTTTCAGGATGAAAGATAGTGAGTTGAAGAGCGACTGGCAATCAAGTTTGCTAACCCGATTCAGCTATTGTGATCGAGTCCGCAAATTGTGCCTGAGCAACAAACAGTGAAGTCGGCCCCAATTTCGCCCGCTTAAGCTCGAGTTTTTCGGGGCCCGATGGGCTGAGAACGGCTCAGCGGCGGAGGAAAGCCCGCAGTTCGTCAGCGTGCGGCAGGGCGGTCATTGCACCCTTGGCGGTGGTCGCCAATGCGCCACAGGCCTGGGCCTGAGCGATCACCGCCGGCCATTGTTCCTCCTGCGGCAAGGCGCCGATCTGCGCCAGCGCCGCCAACAGGCCTGCGACAAAAGCGTCACCTGCGCCGGTGGTGTCGATCGGGGTGATCGCAGGGGCACGAAAATGCCGGATCTGCTTGCCGTCATGCACGCATACGCCGTCGCCGCCCAGCGTCACCAGCAACAAACGCAGCGGGTAGCGTTGCATCATCCAGTCAATGGCGCTCTCTAACTCACCGATATTGCTGATAAAACTCAGCTCCTCCCGCGATATTTTCACCACGTCCGCCAGCAGCAGGGCTTTTTGCAGGCAGGTGCGCAGCGCATCCGGTTGACGCCAGACTTCTTCACGAATGTTCGGGTCGAAGCTGACCCAACCGCCGGCCGCCTTGATGTTCTCCATGGCGGTGAACGTGGTGCTGCGGCTGGGCTCTTGCGACAGGGCGATAGAGCAGACGTGCAGCCACTCATCGGCTATGAAATCAGGCAGATCGCCAGGCTGCAGGAACAGATCGGCGCTGGGGTTGACCATAAAGGTGAAGGAGCGTTCGCCCGACAAATCCAGATCCACCACCACGGTGGAGGTGTGGTGATCGGCGTCCAGCAACATATGGCGAATGTCCACCTGCTCTTCGCTGAGCACCTGCTGCAGAAAGAGACCGAAACTGTCCTGGCCGACCCGGCCGATAAAGGCGCTGTCGCCGCCCAAGCGGGCAATGCCGACCGCCACATTGGCGGGCGCACCACCGGGACACTTTAGGTAACTTTTTGAATTTTCTGGAACCAGGTCGACGACTGCGTCACCCAGAACCCATACGCGATTAACCATGTTCTACCCCTGTTTTCACCCATGTCAGATGGCGAGCTAAAATAGAAGAACCGGTTTAGCATTGCAATGAAAGAATCTGTCGCGCAACGCGAAAGGGCAGCAGGCTGCGAGGTGGCTATGACCTGATGGCGGAATAAGTTATATCGATTGTGAATAAGTAACGCATTGACAAATATAATTAAAAATCAGCATGGCAATTAATCGCGAATTTGATTTCTGGCGAGAACTAATAAAGCGCTCAACCGTATTGGAAATAGGAAGTTTCCTAAAGACTATGGCCTGTTTGGCATTAATCACTCGGTGATGAATAATTGCATTGTTTAGATGCAATTATTCATGAATATGAATGGCAATCAAAATAAAATAATAAATATAATGATTAAAAACAATTTGTTGAGTGTTGTTTTTGACTTGATGTTACAGCGGTGGCATTAGCGTCGCAGATCATTCTTATTAAGCATTTTGTTACCCAGCGCCCATTACCGACCAAAATTAAGTTGATCGTGAGCTATTCGTGCGCATAATGTTTGCGTTTGTTTACAATTCTTATCTTTTATTTGTCTTTCGACAGGGAAAAAGTAATGCGCCACTCCGCCTACTCTTCGCTCAGCCTTGCTGTGCGCAAGGGCTGTATTCCATTTGGCTCCGTTGTCTTGCCGCTATTTATATTCAGCCAACCGCTGCTGGCGGCAACATCAAACAGCGAACAGCTGATCATACAGCAGCAGCGGCAAAAGGCGCTGGAGCAACAGCTGACCCCCCCGACGCCTGATGTGCGCCTGTCGCCACCTTCGTCCAGCTTTGGTCGCATTGCTTTCCCAGCAGAAAAACCTTGTTTCCCTATCGATCAGGTCGTGTTGAGCGGCCAGGACAAGCTCCCCCATTGGCTGCCGTTGCAGCGCATCGCCAACCAGGCGCAGGGCCGTTGCCTGGGCGGGCAGGGCATTAACCTGCTGATGAGCACCCTGCAAAACCGGCTGGTGGATCACGGCTATATCACCACCCGCGTATTGGCGCCGACGCAGGATCTGAAAAGCGGCCAACTGCGATTGGTGGTGGTGCCAGGCTACGTGCGTCAGGTGAAACTGACGACGGACAGCGGCCATTACATTCAGCCTTACAGCAGCTTCCCGGCCCATGCGGGCAACCTGCTGGATCTGCGTGATATTGAACAGGGGCTGGAAAACCTGCAGCGCTTGCCGACGGTGCAGGCCAATATGGAAATCATCCCCGGCGAACAGCCCGGCGAAAGCGACATTGCCCTGAGCTGGAAGCAGGAACGCATGTGGCGTATTGGCGCCTCGCTGGATGATTCCGGCACCAAGAGTACCGGGCGTTATCAGGGCGGCTTGACGCTGTCGCTGGATAACCCGTTTTCGCTCAGCGATCTGTTTTATATCTCCGGCTCTAGCGATCTGCAAAACCAGGGCGGCAAGGGATCGAAGAACATCACCGGGCACTATTCGGTGCCGTTCGGTTACTGGATGGCCGGGGTCACCGCCAACAGCTATGACTACCACCAGACCATTGCCGGCCAGAATCAGGATTACCGCTACAGCGGCAAGAGCAAGAACCTGGATTTCCAACTCAGCCGCGTACTGCACCGTAACGGCAGCCAGAAAACCACGCTGACCTATGACGTGCTGGCGCGCGAGTCCAGCAACTACATCAACGATACCGAAGTGGAAGTGCAGCGCCGACGCACCTCGGGCTGGCGCCTGGGGCTGCAGCACCGCCATTACATTCAACAAGCCACGCTGGACGCGGGTGTCAGCTATCAGCGCGGTACCCGTTGGTTCGGCGCATTGCCTGCGCCGGAAGAGACCTTTGGCGAGGCGACGGCGCTCAGCAAAATTGTGCAGCTTAACGCCCAGCTCGACGTGCCATTCAGCCTGTTCAGCCAGAACTTCCGCTACAACGTGCAATACCAGCGTCAGATCAGCGATACGCCGCTGACGCCGCAGGATCAGTTCGCTATCGGCAACCGTTGGACGGTGCGCGGCTTTGACGGCGAGCGCACCCTGAACGCCAATCACGGCTGGTTCGTCCGTAACGATCTGGCCTGGCGCACGCCGTTGCAGGGGCAAGAGTTGTATCTCGGTGCCGACTACGGCGAAGTGGGCGGCTACGGTTCCGACTATCTGGTTGGGCAGCACCTGGCCGGTGGCGTAGTGGGCCTGCGCGGCTACGCCTTCAAGGTCGGTTACGATCTGTTCGCCGGCGTGCCTTTCTCCAAACCCGAGGGGTTCAGCACCAGCCCAGTCACCCTGGGCTTTAACCTGAGCTGGAACTACTGAGGGCACGACCATGCGCATAGGCCAATACGATATCAGGGCGCCGATGATCCTCGGCGGTGAAGACAGCGAGGCAGAAGCCTTTGGCGCGGCGGTATGGCTGTGGATGCATTCGCCGATGCACCGCGATGCCCCGTTGCACACCCTGCCGACGCTGCTGCTGCCGATCATCAAGCGACAGCAATATGTGCTGGCGTCGCATCGGAATCAGCCGGTGTTTTTCCTCAGTTGGGCCTGGATGAATCAAGATGCCGAGGCGCGTTATCTGACGCAGCCTGCGGTGAATATGCTGGAAAGTGACTGGAACAGCGGCGATCGCCTGTGGTTCTGCGACTGGATAGCGCCCTTCGGGCATACGCGAGAAATGCGCAATCTGGTCGCGCGGGAAATCTTCCCGCACCTGTGTATGCGGGCGCTGTATCACCGCGGAGAGCAGCGTGGAAAGCGCGTGGTGAACTTTAAAGGCGCGCAGGTTAGCCATCAGCAGGCGCAGCAATGGTGGGCGAGCCACCCGTTAGCCGTCGAGCCGTCAGAAATCCAATAAGGACATTGCCATGAACAAGAACCTGTATCGTATCGTTTTCAACAAAGCGCGTGGCATGCTGATGGTGGTGGCGGATATCGCCCGCTCCGGTCGTGCCGGGTCTGCCCGCTCGTCCGGTCTGGGGCATACCCTGAGCCAGTGCATCGGCAAGATGAACGCCGTCAGCTTTAGCCTGCTGATGGCGCTGGGGGCTATCCAACCGGTGCAGGCGGCGATTATTGCCGACGGCAATGCGCCGGGCGGCCAGCAGCCGACCATCGTCAACAGCGCCAACGGTACGCCACAGGTCAATATCCAGACGCCAAGCGCCGGTGGGGTTTCTCGCAATACCTACAGCCAGTTTGACGTCGACAAGCAGGGCGCGATCCTCAACAACTCCCACAAAATGACCCAAACCCAACAGGGCGGCTGGGTCGACGGTAACCCGTGGCTGGCGAAAGGCGAAGCCAAGGTGATCCTCAACGAGGTCAACTCCCGCGATCCCAGCCGTTTGAACGGTTATATCGAGGTTGCCGGGCAGCGTGCTCAGGTGGTGATCGCCAACCCGTCCGGCATTACCTGTAACGGTTGCGGCTTTATCAACGCCAACCGCGCCACCCTGACCACCGGGCAGGCGCAGATCAACAACGGTAACCTGACCGGCTTTAACGTCGAGCGGGGCGAAGTGGTGGTTGAAGGCGCCGGCATGGACAGTTCGCGCCAGGATTACACCGAAATCATTGCACGTTCGACGAAGATCAATGCTGGACTGTGGGCGAACGATCTCAAAGTCACCACCGGGCGCAACAAGGTGGATGCCGCGCATCAACAAATCGACAAACAAAGCGACGATCCCTCAACCCGCCCGCAGCTGGCGGTAGACGTGGCGAGGTTGGGCGGCATGTACGCCGGTAAGATCCGCATGATCGGCACCGAAACCGGCGTCGGTGTGCGTAATGCCGGTAACATCGGTGCACAGGCCGGTAGCGTGGTGGTCACCGCCGATGGCCGCATTGAAAACAGCGGTAAAATCAGCAGCGGCGGCGATATGCAGCTGGCCTCGAAGGGCGGCGTCAGTAACAGCGGCTCACTGTTCGCGGCAGGCCATGCCGACGTCAGCAGCGATGGCGAAGTGCAAAACAGCGGCTCTATTGCGGCCCGCAATAATGTGCGTGTCCAGGCAGCCAGCCTGAACAGCAGCAAAGGCAGTACGCTGGCGGCCGGTGTGCAACAGGATGGTCGGCTTGGCGGCAGCGGCGAACTGGCGCTAACCACCAGCGGCAAACTGACTGCACAAGGCCAAAATCTGGCGGCAGGCAACCTGCGTGCCAATGGGCAGGGCGTGGACATCAGCGGCAGCCGTACCGCGGCTAACCAGGTCACGCTGGAAGCCGGGGCCGGCGATTTGTCCACGGCCAATGCGCAGGTCGAAGCCGCGCAACAGCTCACCGCCAGCAGCGGCAAGCGGTTCAATAATGACGGTGGCAAGCTGGCGGCGAATAAGCTGGCGCTCAACGCGCGTGACTTATCCAACCGCAAGGGGGAGATCACCCAGCTTGGCGAAGACAACCTCCGGTTGAACCCGCAGGGCAAACTGGATAACGCCGGCGGCCGTATTGCCAGCAACGGCAATGACTTGACGTTGGAAGCCGGTTCGATCGACAACCAGGACGGGCAAATCGTCCATGCGGGTAAAGGCGCGCTGGCGGTGAATACCGGTCGCTTGCAGGGCGATGGCGGCAAGCTGTTGTCCAACGGTCAGCTCAGCATGCAGGGCGGCGACTATGTGTTGGACGGCGGCACCACTTCGGCGCAGCAGATCGCGTTGGATGCCGGCAGCCTGTCTAACCGCAACGGTCAACTGGTGCAGAGCGGCAAGGGTGAGATGCGCCTCAATACCCGCGAGGGGATTGATAACCAGGGCGGCCAACTGGCGGCCAATGGCAACGTCGCGCTTAACGCCGCGCGGTTGAACAACCAGAGCGGCAAAGTGATTGCTGCGCAGGACGGCAGCCTGAAGGCGCAGGTCAGTGGCACTATCGATAACCGCCAGGGCCAACTGGCGGCCAGTGGCCATACTCAACTGCGGACGGACACGCTGGATAACCGCAAAGGGCTGGTTTCCGCCGCGACGGGCGACGCTGAGATCACGGCACGACAGGCGCTGGATAACCGCGGCGGCCGTATCGAGGCCAGACAGGCTCTGCAACTGACCGGGGCCGGGTTGGAGAATCAGGCCGGGCAGGTGGTGGGCGGCGCGCTTTCGCTGGCGCTGGGCAAAGGGGCGCTGAATAACCAACAGGGCGTCATTGCCGCCAGCGGCGATCTGGGCCTGAACAGCGGGGCGCTGAACAATGACGCCGGCCTGCTGCAATCCGCCGGCAACATGAATATCGACACCCAGGGCGCGGCGTTGAGCAACCGCCTGAGCGGTGAAACCGGCGGCATCCTCAGCCAGGGGACGTTGACTGTCCACAGCGGTGCGCTGGACAACAGCCAGGGCATGCTGGTGGGCGCCGGAACGACCGATCTGTTCACCGGCGAGCTTGATAACAGCCAGGGCACTCTGGTCGGCAAGCAGAAGCTGAATATCGACAGCCTGGCACTGACCAACGACGGTGGACTATTGCAGGCGGGCGGCGATGCGCACATCGATACCCACGGACAGGCCCTGAGCAACCGTGATAGCGGTAAGAATGGCGGTATCAGCAGCCTGGGCAAACTGACGATCGCCAGCGGTGCCGTGGATAACCAGGCCGGTTTTATCGCCAGTTCGGGTGACCTGCAACTGCATGGCGAGCAACTGGATAACCGCCGCGGCACGCTGGCTTCAGAGAAGCAGCTGTCGGCCACCGCCAGGGCGATCAATAACCAGGGCGGGGCGATCAAGTCCGGTCAGGATATGACGCTGGATGCCAAAGAATTGCTGGATAACAGCAATCTTGGGGTGATTGGCGCAGGTAAAAAACTGCGGTTGGACAGCGATCATCTGGTGAACAATCAGGGCACGGTGGTCAGCGCCGATGCGGCGAAGATTAACTTCGGCCTGCTGGAGAACCAGGGCGGCCAATTGGCGGCACAGACGGCGCTGGAGCTGCACGGCAATAGCCTCAATAACAACGATGGCGGCCTGATCCAGAGTGGTGAGGGGTTAGATCTGACCGTTGATCGGCTGACCAACGCCAACAGCGGCGACAAGGGCGGTATCACCAGCCAGGGGGCGATGAACCTCACGACCGGCGTGTTCGATAACGGCCAGGGCGTGGTGATTGCCGGCAAGGGCTTGCAGCTCGATGCCGAAGCGCTGCTGAACGGTGGCGGCAAACTGGTGGCACAGCAGGCATTGGTGTTGAATACCACCGGCGCGGGCGGCCTGAATAACCAGGGTGGATTGGTGCAGTCGGGCGCGGATATGCATGTCGATACCCACGGCCAGCGGCTGGATAACCAGAACGGTACCCTGCACAGCCTGGGTAAACTGCAGCTCGGCAGTGGCGACGTCAATAATCAGGGCGGTACGCTGGGGGCCAAAGGCGACTTTGCCCTGGCGGCGCTGAAATTGGACAACGGTAACGGTGGGCGGATTATTGGCGAACAGGCGCTCCAGCTCGCCAGCGCCGGTCTGGATAACCGTAACGGACAAATTCAGGCTGTCGGCAACCTGTTGCTGGACAGCGCGCAGGGGGTTATCGACAACGCCCTGGGGCTGATCCGCAGCGGCGCCACCGTGACGCTCAATGCCCTGCAGTTCATCAACGACGACACCAAGGCGGAAAATAAAGGGCTGGAAGGCCAAGCCGTGGCGCTGAACACCGGCTCGCTGAGCAACCGTGGCGGCAGCATTCTGGCTAACCAACAGCTGACTATCACCAACGGCGGTCAGTTGGATAACAGCGCTGGCCAACTGGCCGCCAGCGAAAATCTGCAGTTGCAGGGCGCGGCGCTTAACCTGCTGAACACCGGCGGTATCGTTAAAGCGGGCAAGCTGCTGGACATCAACGCCGCAGCGGTCGGCGGCGACGGGCAATTGCTGTCGCTGGGCGATATGAACCTGGTCAGCGCGCAGGGCATCAATAACAGCGGTGAGATGATTGCCAACGGCAATTTCAACTTCACCACGCCGGGCGATGTGACCAACAGCGGCAAACTGCTGGCGGGCGCCAAGCTCGATCTGCGCGCCAATAATCTGTTCAATGCCGCCAGCGGCGAGATTAACGCCGGGCAGGATTGGCTGACGGTCAACGGCACCTTGACCAACTATGGTCTGATTGACGGCAAACATACGTTGATCCAGGCCAACACGCTGACCAACATCGGCACCGGCCGTATTTATGGCGATGCTATTGGCGTGCAAACCGTCACCTTTAACAACCTGGCGGAGAACGGCACCGCTGCCACGCTGGCCGGGCGCGAACGGGTGGATATCGGCACCCAAACGCTGAATAACTACGATCATGGGTTGATTTACAGCGGTGGGGACATGGTGATTGGCGGCCAGCTTGACGCCAACCACCTGACCACCGGCCAGGCCGGCATCCTCAATAATCACAGTTCGACCCTTGAATCTGCGGGCAACATGGCTATTTCGGCCGGACAGATCAACAACGTCAATGACCGCTTTACTACCGAACTGGTTACCGTTTCCAACGGAAAAATCACCGAGTATCAGCAATCGGGCGATCCGGTACGCTGGATGGCCGGAGAACCGGGCGTCTTCGTTGACCGCAATTCATCAGACTCGCTGTTGAACCTGAATACCCCCGGGAAAACGGGGCATAACAACGACAGATTTACGCAATACGACTACAACCGTACGGTGCAGGAAACCCAGGTCAAGGAAAGCGATCCGGCCAAAATCATCGCGGGTGGTGATATGGCGATCAACGCCGGGCATCTGCTGAACGACAAGAGCCAGGTGATCGCGGGCGGCACGCTGGCGATTAATGCCGGCAGCGTGGATAACGTGGCGGTACCGGGCCAGCGCCTGACCACCGACGTCGGCGAAGTGACCAGTTACTACCGCATCAAGAAGAAGGGTAAAGATAAGCAGGGGCACAATGCCACGGCCTATACGCCGCCGACCACCATTCAGACCATTTCGCTGAAGCCGAGCCAGCTGATTGACCACGGGCAGGTGGCAGGTAACCCAATCGCCATTGCCCCACTGACGCAGCAGGGCACCAATGCCACTATCGGCGCTGCCGGTGGGGTCAATGCGGTGGTCAGCGGCAGTGATATTTCCGCCGGCCTGCAGACCATTGGCAGCGGCGCGCTGCCGGTGATCCAGGCCGTAGCGTTGCAGCCGGGCCAGCAGTTCGAAGTCGCCAACAAGGTCAATAACCAGCAGGGCGACGCGGTGGACAGCGTGGTGCGCATTGTCGGGCCAGACACCCGTTTGCCGGACAACAGCCTGTTCAAGACCAATCCGGCACCGGGCGGCCAGTATCTGGTAGAGACCGATCCGCGCTTCACCAACCAGAAAGCCTGGTTGGGCTCGGACTACATGATCGCCAAGGCAACCAATAACCCGGACAACGTATTGAAGCGCCTGGGCGACGGTTACTACGAGCAGCGGCTGATCCGCGAACAGGTGATCAACCTGACCGGCCAGCGCTATCTGGACGGTTACAACAACGACGAAGAGCAGTTTAAGGCGCTGATGGATCAGGGGTTGGCCTTCAGCCAGCAGTATAACCTGAAGGTGGGCGTGGCGCTGACGGCCGAGCAGATGGGGTTGTTGACCCAAGATATCGTTTGGCTGGTGAACGCCAAAGTCACCTTGCCGGACGGCAGCCAGCAAAACGTCCTGGTGCCGCAAGTGTATGCCCGTATGCAACCGGGCGATCTGGACGGCTCCGGTACGCTGATTGCCGGGCGTAACGTCAATCTCAATCTGGGCGAAGGCCTGTTCAACAGCGGCCATATCGCCGGGCGTGAAGTGGTGAAACTGAGTGCCGCCAACATCACCAACGTGGCGGGCCACATTCAGGGGGCCGACGTTGGCCTGACTGCCCGCACCGACATTAACAATATCGGCGGAGTGATCCAGGGCAACAACTCGCTGCTGGCCAGCGCCGGGCGTGATATCAACGCCATCAGCACCACCCGGACGGCACAGAGCGTTAACGGTGCCAACAGCTTCGAGCGCACCAACATCGACAGCGTGGCGGGCATGTACGTGCAGGGAGCTGACGGCAAGCTGATGCTGCAGGCCGGTCGCGACATCAAATTGGATGCGGCGCAGGTAGTTAACAGCGGCGAGAATGGCCAAACCCTGCTGAGTGCCGGGCGCGATCTCACCCTGAATACGGTGACCACGGCCAGCCGCGACAACCTGATCTGGAATGGCGACAACAGCCTGAAACAGGGCAACAGCCAGCAGGTCGGCAGCGAAGTGGTGGGCAAAGGGGCCGTGACCCTCAATGCCGGGAACGATATCACTGCCCATGCTGCAACGGTTTCGGCCGGCGATGCGCTGAACCTCAATGCCGGCCATGACATCAATATTCTCAGCGGCGAGAACACCCTCGATCTGGACGAGCGACACAAGGTGACTGGCGGTAACGGCCTGATGTCGAAAACCACTACCACCACCCGCGACACCCTGGATCGCCAGACTGTACAGGGCACTACCCTGAGCGGCGACAGCATTAATGTGTTGGCGGGCAACGATTTACGGGTTCAGGGCAGCAGCGTGGCCGGGACTCAGGACGTGAAACTGCTGGCAGGGAACGATCTTAGCATCACCGGCGCGACCGAAAGCAACAGCGAACTGCACCTCAAGCAGGAGAAAAAATCCGGCCTGATGAGCAGCGGTGGCATCGGCATCAGCTACGGCACCGAAAGCCTGAAAACCACGGATACCGCGCAGGGGCTGACCAATCAGGGCAGCACCGTCGGCAGCGTAAACGGCAACGTCACCCTGGGGGCCGGTAATAACCTGGCGGTGACCGGGTCCGAGCTGGTGGCCGGCAAGGACATGGCGCTGAGCGGCAAGAATGTGTCGGTGACGCAGGCGCAGGATCAGAACAGCCAGACTCACAAGGTCGAACAGAAGAAATCCGGCCTGACGCTGGCACTGTCCGGCACGGTCGGCAGTGCGCTGAACACTGCGGTAGAAACCTCGCAGCAGGCGAAATCCACCGACGACAGTCGCCTGGCGGCATTGCAGGGAACCAAGGCGGCGCTGAGCGGCGTACAGGCGGTGCAGGCGGCGCGTTTGGCGCAGGCGCAGGGCGCCGATCCAGCCAATAACAACATGGTGGGGATCAGCATTTCCTACGGTACCCAGTCTTCCACTTCTACTCAAAACAGCGGGCAGAGCACCGCGCAGGGCAGCAGCCTGACGGCGGGCAACAACCTGAGCATTACCGCCAGCGGCAACGGCGTGAAGGGCCAGGACGGCGACATCCTGGTGCAGGGCAGCCAGTTGCAGGCGGGCAAGGACGTCACCCTGAATGCCAATCGCGACGTGAACCTGCTTTCCGCCGAGAACACCCAGTATCTGGACGGTAAAAACGAGAGCCAGGGCGGTACGCTGGGCGTGGGTATCGGTGTCGGTTCCGGCGGTATTGGGCTGAGCGTTTCCGCCAGCGTCAACAAGGGCAAGGGTAACGAGAAGGGCAACGGCACCAGCCACACCGAAACCACGGTTAACGCCGGTAATCAGGTCAAGATTACCAGCGGGCGCGATACCAACCTGATCGGTGCACAGGTCACCGGCGAATCGGTCAAGGCCGACGTGGGCCGCAATCTGCTGCTGGAAAGCCAGCAGGACAGCGATCGTTACGATTCCAAACAGCAAAACGCCAGCGCTGGCGGCAGCTTCACCTTCGGCTCGATGACCGGTTCGGGCAGCATCAGCCTGAGCAAAGACAAGATGCACAGCAACTACGACAGCGTTCAGGAGCAGACGGGCATCTTCGCCGGTAAGGGCGGCTTTGACCTGACGGTGGGCGAACATACCCAGCTTAACGGTGCGGTGATCGGCAGCACCGCCACCGCCGACAAAAACAAGCTCGATACCGGCACGCTGGGCTTTAAGGACATCCACAATCAGGCTGATTTCGAAGTGGAGCACCAGAGCGTAGGCATCAGCTCCGGCGGCAGCATCGGCAGCCAGTTCGCCGGCAACATGGCCAACGGCCTGCTGGTGGGCGCCAACAACAGCGGACACGACAGCTCAACCACCCATGCGGCGGTGAGCGACGGCACCATCATCATCCGCGATCGGGACAAACAAACGCAGGACGTCAACGATCTGAGCCGCGACGTGGAGCACGCCAACCAGACGTTAAGCCCGATCTTCGACAAAGAGAAAGAGCAGAAACGGCTACAGCAGGCGCAGCTGATCGGCGAGATCGGCAATCAGGCGATGGACATTGCGCGGACCGAGGGGGCGATCGCCGCAACCAAAGCCGCCAACGAGAAAATGAATAACGTTACCGATGCCGATCGCAAGGCCGCGGCAGATAAGCTGGCGAAAGAAAAACCCGGCAAGATCATCACCGATAAGGATATCAACGAGCAGATTTACCAGACGGCGTATAACCAGGCGTTCAGCGAGTCGGGTTATGGCACGGGCGGTAAGGTTCAACGTGCGATGCAGGCGGCCACGGCAGCCGTTCAAGGATTGTCTGGTGGTGATTTGACGGGCGCACTGGCTAATGGGGCCGCACCTTATATTACTAAAGTCATAGCCGACAGTATCGAAGATCCAGCCGGGCGAGTCCTGGCGCACGCAGCGGTTAATGGTGCGTTGGCAGCAGCGCAGGGCAACAATGCCTTGGTTGGCGCGGGTGGCGCTGCGACGGGGGAACTTATCGGCATGATAGCGAGCGATGCCTACGGCAAGCCGGTAAGTGAACTGAGTGAAACAGAGAAGCAGACGGTTTCAGCATTGGCTACACTGGCTGCGGGCCTGGCTGGTGGCTTGATTGGTGATAGCAGTGCTGATGCCATCGCGGGTGCGCAGACCGGTAAGACGGTGGTTGAGAATAACTGGCTGAGTGAGACGGAATCCCGTCAGCTCGATAAAGAGCTATCAGCGTGCAAAGCTGCTGGGAGAGATTGCAAACCGGTGCTTGAAAAGTACATAGAAATCAGTAATAAAAATAGTAAAGAACTGGCTGACGCCTGTACGGGGGGCGGTATTGCTTGTGTCACTTGGGAAGAGGTTATTCAGGCGAATACCAATGTCGCCCGAGATGCTGATCCGGCACAGTTCCGTTTGAGTGAGAAATTGAAGGATCCAGATGCCGCAGCACTGGTAAATTATCTCAATGGTTCGGATCTTAAGTTCCTGAAAGATAATATTACCACCGGAGATCGTGTACTGGCGGTTGCCATCGATCCTACCTCTTGGCCAGCACTTGTGATGGGAGGAAAAGCCATAATCACGAATGGCGTAACTAAGGGGAAAGAGCAGTTGATAGCGGTAGGAGTTGCTAGTGCCGCAAATGCTGCAATTCAGTACGGTACAACGGGTGAAGTAAAACTCTCAGATGTTATAGGTTCCGGTGTAATCAGCGCTATCACTGCTGGTAAAGGTTATAATCCGACAGTGACGTGGAATGCTGCGGGTGGTTATTACCAAGCTGAGATGAAAGGTGACGATCCGTTTATGGGGGCGTTGCTAAGTAAAGCAGGTGCTTCCTCTGGCTATATGATGGGAAATGTTATTAAAATTCCTTTCGATAAAGTATTTAATCCGGTTTCAAAACAGTACGAATGGGTACAAACAGGAGTCTGGACAATTTCTAAGCCGGTTTCTCAGAGTTCCGTACCTTCAGTCGCTGCCAACGTTGTGGACTCTGCAGTATCGGGAGCGACTAACATAACAACGGACAAGATTGTGAAGGAGAAAAGCAAATGATAAAAATTCCAATATGGAAACTTGTACTGCTACTTGTTTATTCATGTTCAGTAATATCTATATTGATGTTCGTACTAAGCTTAGCTGTTCAGTGGTTAGGTGGGGATAATGATTTTTTTGGACCTTCGCAGTTACATGTTGCGTTCAAAATGGGGGGGGTGGGGGCTATTTTGGGCGTTGTTTTGTGGCTGGCATATTATATTCCATATAGAAGAAATTTCAGATAGAGTAAATATAATTACTTCATAACTAACTGGCGTTGAGAATAATGCGATGAGTGATATTGTACAGGCTCAGTCTGAAGGCGAGACGCTGGAGCAGAAAGCTGGTGAAACAGTATGAATGGGTGCCAACAGGAGTATGGACTATTATCAAGCCAGTTCCACAGAATCCATTACCATCAATAATCGGTAATGTTGGCGATACAGCCGTGTCAGGTATGGTTCAGGATAAACTACAAAAAATACGGGGAAAAGTAATGAGAAATAGTACGAGTCATTACTTAATCTTTTGTACTTATGTTGTTCAATGAGTTTAGTCATATTCATTTTGACAATGTTTGGACGTTTATTAGGAGCTTGGTTAGCTTGGGATGTTAATAGTACTTTTCCATTCTCAGAGGAAGATTTATTTGTCTCAAACTAACCTGGATGGGACCACCTGCTGGTTTTGTTTTTTGGTATTTTTACTATAGATGAGTTGTTTGAACTCTTAGAAGCAAGAATCCCGACCATCGAGCCGGGATTCTTGCTTCTAAGCCCTAAATATTCCAACTTCCCGCCGCCACCACCGAATAACTCCCGGTGCGGCGGTGAGCTCCAAACCAATATCCAGATAATGGATGCAGGTAGAGCACCAGAGCGTGGGTATCAGCTCCGGCGGCAGCATTGGTAGCCAGTTCGCCGGTAACATGGCCAACGGCCTGCTGGTGGGGGCCAGCAACAGCGGACATGACAGCTCAACCACCCAATCGGCGGTGAGCGACGGCACCATCATCATTCGCGATCAGGACAAACAGACGCAGAACGTCAGTGACCTGAGCCGCGACGTAGAACACGCCAACCAAACCCTGAGCCCGATCTTCGATAAAGAGAAAGAGCAGAAACGCCTGCAGCAGGCGCAGTTGATCGGCGAGATCGGCAATCAGGCGATGGACATCGCCCGGACTGAGGGAGCGATCACGGCCACCAAGGCTGCCAAAGAGAAGATGAATAACGTCACCGATACCGATCGCAAGGCGGCGGCAGACAAGCTGGCGAAAGATAAGCCTGGTGAGGTGATCACCGCTGAGGATATCAACGCACAGATTTATCAGACGGCCTATAGCAAGGTGTTTAGCGAGTCGGGTTATGGCACGGGCGGTAAGGTTCAACAGGGTATGCAGGCGGCGGTTGCCGCAGTGCAAGGGTTAGCTGGTGGCGATCTACAAGCCGCGATTCCAGCGAATATCGGTATTGCTATTGGTGGAACTATCTTTACTGATGGAGCTGATCCTGGTGCTCTATCGGGCAGTGTCGCTGGCTCAGCGTTCGGTGGTGCCATCGGAACTTATGCTCCGACGGTGCTTAAACCTGTATTAGGGCCATCAGCCGGTATGGTTAGCGATATCTTCGGCACCATGGGTGGCGAAGTTATTAGTAATGAATTGAAAAACACGATAAATGGGGTGGGGGATAAAAATGGAAAATAAACCTAAAGTGAAATTGAAAATATTGTTTATTAGCGTTATTTACTGCTTTGTGTGTTTTCTTTTTTTCATTTTGATAGTGAAGGTTGGTATTAATTTTTTAAAGTTTGGTGAGCTGCGCTTTACTCAGAAATCTTTTAAAGACTCTTTGGTGGTTAGTGGTATCGTTGGTGTTGCAGCCGGTGTTGGTTCATGGATTTTTGCAAAGATAGATGAGTATAACGCTAATAAAAAATCATCCTCTAATGAACCACCAAAGGATTGATAAATAAATAGACGTAATGAAAAAGGCTGAGCATGCCCCTTGATAGGGGGGCTTAAGATATTTTTAAATCCATATTCTTACATACAATGGAGTGTGATTATTATGGCAATAAAATTAGGTGCAATTTTTGCCGTTTTTTTATCAGTCACTGCTGTTTCTGGCTGTTCCGTGAACTTAACAAAATCTGTCGATGACTACACTGGAACGAATTTTTCCAGGATCAGAGTGAAAAACTACCTGCCACCGTTAACCTTTGAGGTTTATGAGAAATCAGGGAAGTGCTACAAGCTTGTAGATGCCAAGAGCTTAACTGCTGGTGTTAATATCATCGGTATCAAGTCGACCTACAACAAAAAACTGCCGGGCATGCTGCCGCCATCTTCAGAGATGCAGGGGAGGGATGCCATAGAGTATAAGATTAAAGCTAATCAGCATATTATGATTACTTATAAAGAAGAAACCTTTAGATCGCAATATAATCAAGTAATAGAGACGCGCTCATCCAGTTTCATTCCTGAAGTCGGTCACGATTATGACATTTACCCGGTTAATTCTGGTGTAAGGATTGTTGACCTGACCAGTAGCACCCATGCGCCAAAATCCTGGGGCAATGAAGATAAAGAGTGCAGCTATAAAACAGGCTTGTTGGGTGGACGAAATTACTATTGACGCGAAGCAACTCGCAAGTTACCGGTACGACTAATTAATTATGATACTGGATTTGCTACGCTGTCATTTCATCTATCAATTTGGTTAGATAATGCAAAATTAATAATTCATGCCGTCAATACGATATGAATAGTTGTTTTTTTACCAAAGTTGTTCCACTTACTATTAAGGAAGATTGCATGAAAAAGTTAATCATCTCCACTTTGGTTCTTTCCACTCTGGGCTTCGGCATGGCTGCCCATGCTGGGCAAAGTACTATCACTGCCGGTTATGCACAGAGCAAGGTGCAGGACTTCAAGAATATCAACGGCGTGAACGTTAAGTACCGTTACGAGTGGGATTCGCCAATCAGCGTTATCAGCTCATTTACCTATATGAGCGGTGACAAGGACGAGTCTTACAATGTCTATCGCGACAAGGTTAATAATCATGCCGAAGTTAAATATTACTCACTGTCCGTTGGTCCGGCATACCGTTTTAATCAATTTGTCAGCGTTTACGGGCTGCTGGGTTTGAATTATAACAAGGTGGATTACAAGTCCTCCTGGAGTAATTACGCATACAACACTTACGAATATATGGGTGAAGAGAGCGGTAACCAGAAGAAAACCTCCTTTATGTACGGTGTTGGTTTCCAGGTTAACCCGATGGAAAATCTGGCGGTAGATATCGGTTATGAAGGCTCCAAACTGGATGCCGGTGGTAAAAATCGCTCTATCAACGGTTTCAATATCGGCGTTGGCTATCGTTTCTGATAGTTGAACGCTTCCGGCCTCCCGATATCAAGAGGCCGGTAATCTTTACCCCATCTTCGGATAGACCCCCGGACCGATCGGCAGGCCGAGTGCGTACCACGCCAGCAACAGTAAAATCCACACGGCAAAGAACACCAGCGGATACGGCAGGATCAGCACGTAATAGGTGCCGAGCTGGGCGTCTTTGCGGTAACGCTGCAGGAAACCGAGGAACAGCGGCAGGAACGGCGACATCGGTGCCAGCGGCAGCACCGAGGAGTCGGCAATGCGGAAGGTCATCTGCGCGAATGCCGGGTGGAAGCCGAGCAGCATAAACATCGGGACAAAGATCGGTGCCAGAATCGACCAGATGGCCGAACCGCTGGCGATAAACATGCACAGGAAGGCGGAGAGGAACATCAGACCGAGGAACGCCGGTGCGCCGCTCATGCCGGCGGCTTCCAGCATGTCGGTCAGGCCGATGGCCATAAACTTGCCCATGTTGCTCCAGTTAAAGAACGCCACGAACTGCGACAGCGGAAACACCATCACGATAAAGCCGGCCATGCTCTTCATCGGCTCTATCAGGTGGTGGGGAATATCGTCTGGCCGTCGGATCTGTTTGGTCACCACGCCGTAGGTAATACCGACGGTGAAAAAGAACAGGATGATGATCGGTACAATGCCTTTGATGAACGGCGAGGGGATCACCGAACCGGTTTTCGGATCGCGCAGCGGGGCGGCTTCCGGTACCACCAGCGCGGCGATAATGGCGATAAACACCAGTGCGGCAATGCCGCTCATCATCAGCCCACGGTTTTGTAGCGGGGTCAGCGCTTCAATTTTGTCTTCCGCGCTGCCGCGCCACTCCGGCAACCTGGGTTCAATAAACTTATCGGTCAGCAGTGCGCCGGCGATGGTCAGCACGATCACCGAGGTGGCCATAAAGTACCAGTTGTCGATCACGCTGACGTGAACGGTGGCGTCTACCGCTTTGGTGGCCTCGGTACTGATACCGGACAGCAGCACGTCGGTGGTGACGATCAGCAGGTTGGCGGTAAAGCCGGAAGCGACCCCGGCGATCGCGGCCAATAGCCCGGCAATGGGATGGCGGCCCACGGCAAGGAACATCAGTGCGCCGAGCGGCGGCATCACCACCAGCGCGGCATCCGATGAAATGTGGCTGAAGAAGGCGATAAACAGCACCATGTAACTGGCATAGCGTGCGCTAACGCGTGAGGCCATTTTATACATCAGCGCCTGCAACAGCCCGACTTTCTCTGCCAGCCCAGCGCCGATGACCAGTGCCAGAATGGCCCCCAGCGGCGCAAAGCTGCTGAAGTTATGGATGATGTTCGGGAAAATCCACTGCATGCCCGCTACGCTCATCAGGTTATTCACCTTGATCAGCTCGCCGGTGGCCGGGTTCTTCACCGCTACGTCCAGCCAGGAGAACAGCGCCGTGGCCAGCATTAAAACAACGATTAAATAGACGAACAGTAAAAATGGATTGGGGATTTTATTCCCGATGCGTTCTACCCAGTAAAAAACGCGACCGGGGCTTTTATTGACTGACGTTGTGGCCTCACTCATTGTCTTACCCTCTGTGTTTGTCCTGTTGTGTTTATTTTTTATTATTTGATTTATTTATAATTATTTTCACAGACCCGTGGGCGGGCCTGCGCAGTTCTGTCTTTATTTTAACGGCGAAGGGTTAACCCCTGGCGGGATTGGGCAACTGTACGGCTGTTCTGTGCGTTGGCGTTCGAACTCGCGGCGGCACTCCGCCAGCAGTGCGCTGTCGCTCAACAGGTCGATGGCGGTGGCCGCCATCACCTTGCCCGCCAGGCACATGCCCTTGTGCGCGATAGAGGTGCGGCCCTGCGCCACCAGTTGCCAGGTGTGCAGCGGGGTGCCGAGCGCAAAGCACGGGCTGAAGCACTGAGCGGTCGGCGTCACCCAACTGACGTCGCCGACGTCGGTGGAGCCGTACAGCAGATCTTCCGAGGCCACATAAGGCGCGACTTCATCCATCAGTACCTTGTCGCCCAGGTTTTGCACCCATTCACGGCCGGCCGCCCCGCCAGTCCGGGCGATATTCAACTTGGCATTACGCAGGTCGTCCTTGTTCAGCGTTTGGCGGATCTCGGTGGCGAAGCTGCGCTCCTCCTCGCTGTACTCCGGCAGACCGAAGTCACAGACGTGGCGATACATCACCTGCTCCAGGCTGCGGTTTGGCACATAGTTGGAGCAGGCCTTGTCGAAACGTACCGTCATTTGGGTGTCGGTCATTAGCGCTGCACCCTTGGCGATGTTGATCACTCGCTGGTAAATATCTTGCGCTTGATCGAGCTGCGGCGCGCGGATCAGATACAGCACTTCGGCGTCGGCTTGCACCACATTGGGCGAACTGCCGCCGGTATTGGTAACTGCATAGTGCAATCGCGCTTCCTGCACGATGTGCTCACGCAGGAAGTTGGCACCGGTGTTCATCAATGTCACGGCATCCAGCGCGCTGCGGCCAAGGTGGGGTGAGTTGGCGGCGTGCGCGGCGACCCCCTTGAACTGAAACGCCGCCTGAATATTGGCCAGGGTGCTGGTATTGAACATGCCGCTGAAGCCTTCGGGGTGCCAGGTGAGGGCGGCGTCGACGTCATCGAACAGCCCTTCGCGTACCATAAAGGTTTTGCCGGAACCGCCCTCTTCGCCAGGGCAGCCGTAGAAACGCACGGTGCCGGTCAGGTGCTGTTGCTGCATCCAGGCTTTGACCGCGAAGGCTCCTGCCAATGCGGCGGTGCCCAACAGGTTGTGACCACAGCCGTGACCGTTCCCGTTTTCGACCAGCGGTTGCGGCGTGGCGCAGCCTGACCGTTGGCTTAATCCGGCAAGGGCGTCGTACTCGCCCAGCAGGGCGATCACCGGCTGGCCGCCGCCATAGCTGGCGATAAATGCGGTTTCAATGCCGCCGATGCCGCGTTCAAGCGTAAAACCTTCTTGCTCCAGCGCATCGGCCAGCAAATTGGCAGAATAGGTTTCGGTAAAGCGTGTTTCCGGGTGATCCCAGATGCTGTCGCTCAGTGCGCTAAAACGCGGCTGGTGTTGGTCAATGTAGTGATGGATAAACTTCAGCAGCTGTGGATAGCTCATGCTTGGCTCCCAAAAGTAGGCAGGTTAAGCGCCAGCGACGCCAGCGTTTTTACTGCCACCGCCATGACCTGTTCGTTAAAATCAAACTTCTCATTGTGGTGCCCGGCGCTCAGCTCGGTGCCGAAGATCACATACGAGGCCTGTCCGCCGTGCGATTTCACCCGTTCCATCATGTAGGTTGCGTCTTCAGAACCGGCGGCCTGTTCGCGGCGGTCGACCACCGAACTCAGTTCGGCAATGTCCTGCGCCTGGCGGTGAATGTAGTCCACCCACGGCTGGGTCGGTTTGCTGCTCTGCGCCGCGCCCATCAGCGCGATATCGCATTCAACGCCGTGCATTTTTGCCGCGCCCTCAATCACGTTCAGCGCCTGCTGGTAAACAAATTCGTTGATGGCATTGGTGGCGCCACGGGTTTCTACTTTCATAAATGCGAGGTCGGCGATCACATTACGACCGGTCCCTGCCTGCAGCACACCGACGTTGATGCGCGAGCTGCCTTCGCTGTGGCGTGGAATGGCGTACAGCCCCAGCGTGGCCTGTGCCGCCGCCAGCAGCGCATTGCGGCCATCTTCCGGTTTGGCCCCCGCATGGGCGGCCACGCCACGGTAGGTGACGTCGAGTTTGCTGGTCGCCATAAAACTGTCGCTGCCGCACACCAGCTCGCCGGCCGGTACGCCGGTGCCGATATGCACCGCAGTGAAGAAATCAACGTCGTCCACTACGCCGGCTTCCACCATGGATTTTGCGCCGCGGGTGCCTTCCTCCGCCGGTTGGAAAATCAGTTTGATGGTGCCGTTGAGCTGAGGCTCCAGGCTTTTGAAAACGTGTGCCAGTCCCAGGCCGATGGTGGTGTGGCCATCGTGACCGCATGCATGCATCATGCCGCTGTTGCAGGAGGCAAAACCTTCGCGAAACGGCAGGTGATCCGGCTGCAGCTTTTCGTTGAGATCGAGCGCGTCCATGTCAACGCGATAGGCGATCACCGGCCCGGGGCGGCCAGTATCCAGCGTGGCGACAATACCGGCGAAGCCGCCGGAAAAATGTGGCAGCCATTTTTCCAGCGCACCCTGTTCGCGGGCGCGCTGCTCCTGAGCCTGCAGAGCCTCGGCCGACGGTAACCCCATGCGGGCGTCGGCGTTAATCACTTCACGACCCAGTTGCAGGCGGTAGCCCAATCGATCCAGCTCTTCCGCCACCAGGGTAGCGGTGCGGAATTCAAACCAGCCGGACTCGGCGTAGCGGTGAAAGTCACGCCGCCAGGCCTGCAGCTGCGGGTACAGATCGGTCACCAACATCGAAAGCGGATTATTCATTTTGATATCTCATAAGTTATCGCGCCCAGGTAAATGCCGGGCAGCAGTGGTGCGCTGAACCAAATCAGACGGTGAAGCTATTTAATGAAAAAAAGACGTATTTAGTGACTAACTGCCGTGAATAGCGCTTATTGGCGCAGAAAATGCGATTAATTAAGCGAAATAAGAATTTGGTTATATATTCTGTTTTTTTCGAATGTACACAATGGAATCAGGCTAAATAAGATGCCAATATCTTGCTATTGATAAACAACGGTTATCGCCATTTTCCTATGCCAGCCTCAATAAAATTGCACCAATTACGTGCGTTTGTAGAAGTCAGTCGCCAGGGCAGCATCCGCGCCGCCAGCCGCACTTCACGCCTTTCCCAGCCTGCGTTAACCAAGTCTATTCAGGAGCTGGAGCAGGTGCTGGGGGCCAAGCTGTTTATTCGCCGCAGCCAGGGCGTGGTGCTGACCGACTGCGGCGATAACTTTTTCCAGCATGCCAGCCTGATCCTCGAAGAGCTGCGGGTGGCGCAGGAGGATATTCAGCAACGGCTGGGGCTGGCGGGTGGTTCGGTGAATATCGGCGTAGGCGGCAGCATTGCGCGCACCGTCATGCCGCAGGTTATCACCCAGTTTCATCGTGAATACCCGAAGGTCAAAGTACGGATTGTCGAAGGACAGCTGGTGTCGATGATCCCGGAACTGCGCCAGGGTGAGCTGGATTTTACCGTCAATACCTATTACCCCAGCAGCCTGGACAATGAATTACAGTACGAACGGCTGATGGAAAAAGAGTACAAGGTGGTGGTGCGCAAGGGGCATCCGATGGAAGGAGCGACGTCCCTGAAACAGCTGCAGCACTGCGACTGGACCATGCCGACGCCCAAAGGCAGCTACTATCGCCTGCTGCACGATCTGTTCGGGGATTTGGGAATGGCGCCGTCAATCAGCGTGACCTGTGAGACATTTATGGCCTGCACCAGCCTGGTGGCGCAAAGTGATTTCGTCAGTATTTTATCGGTAGATGTGATCTCTGATCCAATACTGGGTAAGCATCTGGTACCACTGGCACTGGAAGAAAGCTTGCCAAAGGCGACGTTTTATCTGATTCAGCGTAAGGACACCACGCTGACGCCGATGGGCGCACACCTGGCGCGCCTGTTTCGTCTGCACTGTCGCTGAGATCAGCGCCCTCCGAAGAGGGCGCTGATGCTTAGAACGCCACGGAACCCTGCACGAAGAAGGTGCGCGGTTCACCGACGTATTTGCCGAAGTTGTTGTCGTTGGAGCGGGTGAAGTAGCGCTGATCGAACAGGTTTTTCACCCCGGCACCCAGCGTCAGGTTCGACAGCTGCGGCCCGAAGTTATACTCCCCACGCATATTCCACACCATATACCCGGCGATGTTGCCAAACTGGCCGTCGGCGCTTTCCTGCGTGACGTAATCCGGCCCGGTGCCCGGCGAGTGCTGCCTGGACTGGGCATAGCTGTCCAGATTCCACACCCAACTGCCGGTGGCGTAGCGGGTGCCGACGGTATATACCTGGCGTGAATAGAACGGCAGATCCTTACCGGCGAAGTCGCCCTTGTCGGTGCTGGCTTTGGTATAGGTGTAGCTGGTGTAGACGCTTACGCCATCCAGCGCGCGGTTCAGTTCGCTGAGATCGTAGCTGAGCGCCAGCTCGATACCCTTGTGCTTGGTGGCGCCCATGTTGGTCCAGCCGACGTCGTTGCTGATGTACTGCAGCTGGTTATCGAAATCGATATAGAACAGCGTGGCCTCGGCTTTGACGATGGTGTCGTCGTAACGGGTACCGAACTCATAGGTATGGGCTTTTTCCGCCGTCAGGCCCGGTGCGGGTTGGTTGCCGTTGCCGCCCTTGGTCAACTGGAAGTACTGCATGCTGCCGAACGAGGTGTTGGCGTTGGCGAACAGCTTCCAGGCGTCGGACATGTGGTACATGACATTCAGTGACGGCAGCGGTTCGCTGTAGCTCTTCTCGCGGCTGATATTGTTGAACGAATCGTCCACATGGGTGCGGATGCTTTCATAGCGCAGGCCCGGCGTAACCGTCCAGTTGCCGACGTTGATGGTGTCGTCTATGTACAGCGCGTGGGCTGCGGTGCCGCCGGAGGTGTGCTGATAGTAATCCGGCGTTTCCGGGGTGGAGCCGATATCTGCCGGGTTGTACCAGGCAGAACGGGACGCTTTTTCATCCATGGTTTCGTTCAGGTAGCGGTAACCGAGGGTGATCTCGTGCGCCATGTCCCAGAAACGGAAGACCTGCGAGTAGCTGGGTTCAATCGCCCAGGTGGAGTAGTGGCGTGGGTAAGACACCATACGCTTCATCCCGGCGTTTTTACCGGTGCCTTCCGATTCGATGCTGCTGCCGCGATAGCTGTCGGTGAAATACGTCAGCACTTCGAACTGCTTGTCGTCTTCCTGGTGCTTATATTTGAACGACATGTCCTTGCGGCGGCCTTCGAACTGGTCCCACGGACGGGTCGACTGGAACGGATTTTGCGCATACTGCGCGCTGCTCAGCCCGCCCGGCATGCCGGATTTTGCGTCGTAATAGTGGAAATTGGCCAGCAACTCATCACGATCGGTAAACGCATAGCGCGTTTTCAGCATGAAATCGTCGATGTCGGTATTGTCGTTGTTGTCGCGATAGCCCTGGCCGTGCAGGCCGGAATACAGCAGTTCTGCGCCGAAGCCGTTGTCGGCGGTGCCGCCGAGCGAGGTGCTGGTCAGGGTTTTCAGGCCGCCGTGGCTGGCGCCCTGGGTCTGGACGCTGGCCGCGCCGCCGAAGGTTTTTGGGATGTCCTTGGTGACGAAGTTAATTACGCCGCCGACGTTTTGCGGTCCGTAACGCACCGCGCCACCGCCGCGCACCACGTCAACCGATTGCAGGCTGCCAATCGACAGCGGTGCCATCGACAGCTGTGGCTGGCCGTAAGGCGCGACCGCCAAGGGGACGCCGTCCATCAAAATGGTGGAGCGAGGTGAAAGACGAGAAGTCAGGCCACGTACGCCGACGTTGAGCGAAATGTCGCTGCCGCCGGTACCGTTGCTGTCGCGCACCTGCACGCCAGGCACGCCGCGCAGGGTATCGGCAATGGTCTGATCGCCTTGTTCATGCATTTGTTGTTCGGTCACGATGGAACGTGCGCCGGGGTGGTTGAGCAACACCGAACTGGTATCCGGGTTATCCAGCCAGTTGCCGACGACGGTAATATTGTCGGCAGGCGCATTATTTTGAGATTTATTATCAGCAGCAAGGACTGGCAGAGCCATGGCAACGGAAGCCGCCAACAGCGAAAGACGAAAAAGAATTGACATAATAATGCCTTAAAAGTTTCGAACCCGGATGTGTTTTTTTAGAAATGACAATCTTAATGATAATTATTGGCAAGTAAATAGCTTTGTTGCGGAATAATTCAACCGGTAAGCAAACGGCGGGGAAAGGTGTCGGAGCCCGGCTGGCGGGCCCCGAGCGGGGGATTATTTTGCCGTGACCCAAAACACGCCGCTGTGATCCAGCGCGGTGAATTTATGGTGCACCATTTCAATATCCGCTTGCGGATCAATATCTTTAAATAAGTCCGGGTGCAGGAATTTAGCGATGGCCTCGACCGCAATAAAATTCAGCGGCGTGTCATAGAACTGGTGGTAAATCGCCATCACGCGTTTTTCCTTTACCGCCTTCAGCACGTTCAGTCCGGTGCGGTTCATCAGTACCGCCAGCTTTTTCTCTGTGGTGGCCGTATCGGTGGCATAGCCCAGGGGAACCGCCAATGTGCCTTTATGACCGCGGCTCCAGTCGGCGCCGGTCATCAGATAGAAATCCGGGTTGCTGGCGATCATCTGTTCCACGTTCACCTCACCGCCCATTTCCGGGAACAGTTTGCTGCCGATGTTGTTGCCGCCGGCGGTATCGATAAACTGGCCAAAGCTGCCCTTGCCGAAGGTGTTGCAGCACTGCTCGCCCTTCATGCCGGCGCTGCGTTCGATAAACACGCTGGGGCGCTGTGCCGGCTTCAGCGTAGCCACCCGCTGGCGTACCAGATCCAGACGTTGCTGGTAGAGCTGGATAAAGGCGTCGGCATTTTGCTGCTCGTCAAACACCTTGCCCAACAGTTGCATGCTGGCGACGGTGTTGGTCAGCGGCTGCTGACGGAAGTCGATAATCAGTACCGGGATGCCGATTTTTTCCAACTGGGCCAGCACGCCGCTGTCCTTCAGCTTGCTCAGCAGGCCGATGTCGAAAATGATCAGATCCGGCTTACGGACAACGGCGCTTTCTACGCTGAAATCGCTGACGTAAGGGTTATCGAAGGTGGGGATCTGCATCACCTGCGGGAATTTTTTCGCGTAGGCCTCCACCAGATCCGGTGCCTTCACCTTCAGCGAGTTATCCCAGGCGATGATATTTTTCAACGGCTCCTGCGGATGCAGTATATTCAGTGCCAGCAGCGCGCGGGCATCGGCCAGGATCACCCGCTGGGCGGGCTGCTGCAGGGTGACTTCTCGACCCGCGACATCGGTCACGACGATCGGTGCGGCCTGTACGGCGCTGACCATCAGCAGGGCGCAGGCGGCCAGCCAACGGCTGGCTTTGGCAATAAGAACGGCAGGCATGGAGATCCTTGGGCATCGGGTATTGAATAAAGAGGCTAATGATAATCCATATCCTTTCGCTTTTTGAACACCCCCGTGCGGATATCTTAGGCTTTGCCCATCAGCGGATCGCTGACGCTGTGCTCACCGGTCTCCAGCCGTCCTGCCAACCGGCGCTGCCAGTCGCCGGAACCCTGCAATGAAATATCGTACCAACCTCCGCTGATCCTGGCGTCAAAGGCCTGCTGGTGGCGTCCTCCTGCCGGCAGCTCAATCGACCAGGGGCCGTTTTGCGTATAAGGGCAGCGGGCGATAGTCACGGTTATTGCCTGGCGGGTGGGGTTAGTGAGCGTTAATGACAGCTGGTCGCCTTGTGGCGTCAGCCGGACTTCCGGCTGCGGTTGCCCAATGGCGCCGCGCAGCTCACGATGGAAGCCGTTCGGGCCCAGTAACCACAGGTGGTACTCGTCCGCCACGGACCAGTTATCACTGAGCGCTTTGCCGGCCTCGACGGTATAGCGCCGTGGGATCTGATTCAGATCCAACCGGTCGTAAACGTGGAATACCGCCCCTTGCGTACCGGTGTTGTACAGGTTGAGCGTCAGTAATTGCTGGCTGGGGTAGAGGGTTTCTTCAACATGCAATTGGTAAGGCAGGGCGCGTGAAGGGCGTGCCAGCCGCGCCTGATGCGGCAACTGTTGTTTGTCCGCGGCCGGCAGAGGCACCTGCGGCAATTGCTCCTGCCGCTGGCGCAGGCTGTCGGCGGAATTGCGGCTGGTGACGGGCAGGTTGGGCAAGGTTTCCCCGTTGGGATCGACAAAGTTAAAGGCCGAAGTGAGATCGCCACATACCGCGCGTCGCCAGGCGCTGATATTGGGTTCATGTACCTTGAAGCGTTTCTCGAGAAATTGCAGCACTGAAGTGTGGTCGAACACCTGCGAATTGACCCAGCCACCGCGGCTCCAGGGCGACAGCACCAGCATGGGCACACGCGGGCCGGGGCCATAGATGCGGCCGTCCGGCGGCGGTTGTTCCTGTGAACCTGGTGGGGCGACATGCTGAAAGATTTCACTGTCGAACGGCACCGTCGATTTACCGGCGAAGCTGCCATCTTCACGCAGCGACGGTGCGGAGGGTGACGGCATATGATCGAAGAAGCCATCATTTTCATCATAATTGACCAGCAGCACGGTTTTGCTCCACACCTCGGGATTCTCCGTCAGCGCATTGAGGATCTCTTGGGTAAACCACCCACCCTGCACCGGGCTGGAAGGCCCGGGGTGTTCTGAATAGGCCGCTGGAGCGATGATCCAGCTTACCTGCGGTAATTTGCACTGCTGCACGTCGGCGCGGAAACCGGCCAGCATGGCCTCTAAATCGTTGCCGTCCGCCGCCGGCAGCGTATTGCCATTGCCTTTGTATAACGGCGCTTCGGCGTTCAGCTCGTCGCGGTAGGGGACAAAGGCAGTAAAGTCCTTCGGCGGCTGCGCCGGATTGCCCACTTTCACGCTGGCCGCACGGTACTGACGGAACCCCGCCAAAGGGTTGTCAGTGAAGTTATCCGGTAAAAACTGGTAGACCTTCCAACTGACGCCGCTGGCTTCCAGCCGTTCCGGATAGGTTTGCCATTGGTAACCCACGTCGGGTGGGCCTGGGCTGTCCCATTCGTTGACCACTACGGCGACCCCGGCCGCCGTCGGGCCGTTAGTGCCGGTCCAGTGGAACAAGCGATTGGTGTTAGTGCCGGCGTGGATCGAGCAATGATAGGCGTCGCACAGGGTGAAGGTTTCGGCGAGGGCAAACTGGAAGGGCAATTCGTGCCGACGGTAATAGCCCATCGAAGTCGGCGTTTTGTAGGTCGGCCAGGCGCTCATGCGGCCACTGTCCCAGGCGGATTGCTCATCCACCCACGAGTGCGGCGTGCCGCTTACCCGTTGGGCATTGCCGCGTTTGCTGTCCAGGTGGTAAGGCAGCACCAGCCGATCTTCCCCTTGCTGCTGCCAGACGTGACGGTTGCCGGGCAATGGAATGGTCATGCGATCGCTAAAACCGCGTACGCCGGGCAGCGTGCCGAAGTAATGGTCGAAGGAGCGGTTTTCCTGCATCAGGATCACCACGTGTTCGACATCGTTGATCGTGCCAGTACGGTTATTGGCTGGGATCGCCAAGGCTTTGCGGATCGAGGCGGGTAACAGTGAAAAAGCCGATCCGATGGCGGCAGCCCGCAGTATTTCTCTGCGCGAAAAGTCAGGCATGCGTCGTTAAACTCCCTGAGGTTTGCTTTGAAGATAGTTGCTAACGACGGTAATGGCGAAAAATAACAAGGAGATGAACAGGGGAAAAATAATGCCCCGCAGGGGGCATTGAGACAGCTGACAAACATATAATGTTTGTCAGCTGGCGTTAAAGTTTTTGAAAATAAATCAGGAAAATCAATTTATTGATTTTCGGCGGGCAACACACAAAGGGGGAAAAACCACGCTTTTATCCCCCTTTGTCAACAACCTGAATGCCCCGCATGGGGGCATTGATGGGGAAGCTTATTGTCGGATCAGACGACCGAGAGTGGGGGCCGTTTCGAAGTCGCTGCGGAACGGGTTGATGTCCAGGCCGCCGCGGCGGGTATAGCGGGCGAAAACGCTGAGCTTTTCCGGTCGGCAGCTTTGCTTGATGTCGTTGAAAATGCGCTCGACACACTGCTCGTGGAACTCGTTATGCTGGCGGAAGGAGATCAGGTAGCGCAGCAGGCGCTCGCGATCGATTTTCCGGCCCTGATAGTGGATCACCACGCTGCCCCAGTCCGGCTGGTTGGTGACCAGACAGTTGGATTTCAGCAGGTTGGACGACAGGGTTTCGGTCACGATGTCCCCCTGTTGGTCTGCCGCGCCGTGCAGATATTCCGGCTTAAAGTCGAAATCATCCACGGCAATGTCCAGATCGTCGATATTGATGCCCGGCAGGCTGTCGATCTGCGGCGAATACCCGTCCAGCCCCGGATAGAGCTTAACCCCAACCTGGCCGTTTGCCGCTTGCGACAGGTCTTTTTGCATCGCGGCACTCACCTGTTCCACGCTGTCGAAGCGCGTCTGGTTAAAGCTGTTGAGATAAAGTTTGAATGACTTGGACTCGATCAGGTTGGTGGAAGAGTGGGGCAGGGTGAATTCGCCAATGCCCACCACCGGCTTGCCTTTGGCATTGAGCCAGGAAAGCTCGAAAGCGGTCCACAGATCAAAGCCGCTGAACGGCAGGTTTTGTTCATCTACACCGATCAAATCCCGACCGCGGGAGCGGGGCAGGGCCTCGAGCAATTCGGGAGCGTACTGGTCCGGATAATCGGAGTTAGCGCCAAGATGGGTGATTTTATCTTGTTTTTTGATATGCATATTCATTGCTCCTTGCATGATCGGTATTGATATAGCGGTTAAACAGGCTGCGAGCGGCGTAAATCGGCCCGACACCCACCAGGGCGTAAACGACCTTGATCAAGAACTGTGACAGGATCATGGTCTTGATGATATCCCAGCTCAGGACGTTGTAGAACGCCAGCGTACAAAACACCACGCTGTCGATGGCTGAGGCGACCACGGTACTGGTGATCACGCGTACAAACAGGTAGCGGGAGTTGGTCAGCTCTTTGATTTTGCACAGCAGGTAAGAGTTGACGTTCTCGGAGATTAAATAGGCCGCAGACGACGCCACCAGGACCGCCATGATGCTGTGGACGATGCCGTCATAGGTCTTGCTGAATTCCCACTGCGGAATACTTGGCACCAGCGTGGTGACCCAGACGCCCAGCACGAAAATCAGGTTTGCCATAAACGAGATGATGATGGTGCGCCTGGCCAGCCGCAGCCCGTAAAACTCGTTCAGAATATCCACCAGGATAAAGGTGAGCGGGTAAATAAAAATTGCCGGGGGAGTGATGAGGTTCAATGCGGGAATTTGAATCGGTTTGACGCCACACAGGGTTGAGAAGATATAAATCACGCTGAGTGCGACGGTGATGATCAGGTAGGCGTACCACGATCGTTCATGGCGATCGCTGAGCTCATAGGCAGTTTGCTGCTGATTGTTACCGTAGATTTTGCGGTACAGCGCCTGCAGCTCATGGCGGCTCAGATCTTCCGATATTTCGCTGTCGGCCAGCTCATTGAGCCCCATGGTGATGGTTTTGCCGGTGGCCAATATCATGACATTGGCGGCCAGGGTGCCATGCCGGGTAAAGCCCAATAGCTTGAACTTTTGATTCGGTTCCATTTATAGCCGTTCTCCAAAGATATAACCCAGGAATTGCACGGTATCCTGATGATTTTTTTCCATGCAGTAATCTTCTTTGTCGTTAACCACAAAGAAGCCGTTTTTTCCCGAGTGATACAATAAAGGCGAATCGCAAACCAGCACCGGCGGGCGTTTTATAATAATGACCTCGCCTGGAATAAATGAACCTTTTATTTCGGTCTCTATTTTCATTGCTACCATATTTGACTCATCCCCGAAGAAATAAGTCAAAGGAAACTCCGTCACCAGTTGGCCGACTTTCCAACCGGCAACCGCTAAAAAACGCGACTGAGGAATTACGGGGACTGCGGAAGGGTTTTTATTGCCTTCGGTAGAAAGCGTT
The DNA here is from genome assembly GCF_014164835.1 of Serratia sp. OS31. Lineage (NCBI taxonomy): Bacteria > Pseudomonadati > Pseudomonadota > Gammaproteobacteria > Enterobacterales > Yersiniaceae > Serratia > Serratia sp. OS31. The sequence goes on from NZ_JACJFQ010000008.1 coordinate 79,745, forward strand.
TCGTTCAGCAGTTCCAGTTTTGCCAGATCATAATCTTCGATCTCTTCACAGGAAACGCCAAAGAAATCTGAAATCCGGTTGACGGTGGCCTGTTGCACATTGTTGACCCGGCCGTCGAGAATTTTATAGATGGTGGTACGCGTCAGGCCAGTGCGGTTAGAGAAGGATGCTTTAGTTTCGCCCCGGGTGCGCATCAGATATTCAATATTCTTAATGATGTTGATTTTACGCTGCGCGTTAGTGGTCTTCATAAGCATTCCTTACAATATTCTGGCCGGCATTACTATATCGCACGCGCCAACATTGTCCAGAACTGACGCTGAGAAGCTGGGGGTAACCGGCTGATTAATCATTGAAAATGGGTTTTTATACGTCATGCATCATGCCAAATGATGCTTTTATCATGATGAGTAAAATGTAACATTTAGGTAATTAAATATAAATCAATTGCTTAGATGAAGCATCTTGAAAAGTAGACACAAAAGTGAGTTTTGTGTCTACTTTTGTGTTGACCATAGTGGTTTCCGTGAGCTAATGTTCACCCACACTGAAGTGTTTCTTGACGATCAAAACGGTTAATAAACGATTGTCTGACAACTTCTATAATAAAAAGCTCGGGGAGGGAGGCGTTTCCATTCTCTGGGTATTAAAGGATGTTTTAGCTACCGACACCAGGGATCCCCACTACGTCTTCAGTTTTAGCACCGCAGTAAAAAACCCGCTTCCGTATTGATGCCAGTCGGCTTTCAGCCGACCGATATCAATTTGTTGTTGCGCCTAAAAGAGGCTGCGGCAATATCACCGAACACCCTTCATGTTCCGATTATCCCCACTTCCCAGAGCGGGAGAGCAGGGATATCAATCAGCTTTGCGCCGGCGCCGGCTTCTGGGAACGGCTCATGGCCAACTTGAACACCCAATATAACAGGCTGGCGGCCAGCAGTGAGTTGATGGTCGGCACGCCCCACTCGGTTACCAACCCGACGATGCTGCCGACGATGCTGGCAATGATCGCCGCCCAGCCGATAGTCGGCGTCTGGTCCGGCAATTTCCCTTCGCGACGGCTCTCGTCGAGAATTTTACGGTGGGTGCGCAGCAGATAATAATCCACCAGCATGACGCCGATAATCGGCGGGAACACCACGCCAAGCACCGTCAGGAAGTCGACGAAGCGGTCGAGGATCCCCAGCACCGAAAGCGTGGTGCCCAGTACGCCGATCACCAGCGTGGTGGCGGTGTACTTCAGTCTTTTGCCCGTCATGCCTTCGACGGCGTTAACGATGCCCAGCGAAGAGGAATACAGGTTGAGGTCGTTAACCCTGAGGGTGGAGAACACCACCACCAGCAGGCCTGCGCCACCGGCGACCTGTGACATGATGGTGACCACATCCGCCGTGCCCAAGGTTTTGGCGATCAGTATCGCCAGGCCGTTAACCACGAATTCCCCGGCGATAATGGTAAAAATGGTTACGCCGAAAACATGCTTGCCGTTCTTGGAGTAGCGCGTCAGATCGGGCGTCATCAGGCTGGCGACAATCGCACCGCCGACCACGATAGTGATACCGGCGCTGATCGACAGAGGTTCACCCGGCGGTACCAATTGAATAATTTCAGGCAGATTGTGGCCGGTGAGGGTGATGATGGAGATATAGGCCACCAGCATAATAAACATCGGTACCGCAATCCTGGCGGCGATGCGCAGCGCCTTGAAGCCAAAGGCCACCAGAATGGTCAGCAGGGTGCCGGACAGGCCGGCCGCCAGGCCAAAGCCCAGCTTGTTCCCCAGAGCAAAATCCAGCGACTTGGCGAAGATGGCGTTTTGAATGCCAAACCAGCCCAGCAGGCTGACGGCGACCACCACCCCGATCAACACCGAGCCCAACCGACCAAAGCCGCACCAACGGGCCAGCAGGCTGCCGGAGATCCCTTCACGCATGCCCGCCAGGCCAAGGCCATAGGTCACTACGCCAAAAATCAGGCTGCCGATGAAAATGGCGGTAAATGCATCGAGCAGCGTCATGGAATGGCCCAATACGGCACCCAGCATAAACTGATCCAGTGCGGTCAACATGCCCATATGCACTATGGCCACGCTTAGAAACGAGACTCTTTTATCCTGAGGTACCCGGGTTAACGGGTAGTCTTCGATTTTGATCACGGTGAGGTATTCCTTGCTATTTAAATAAACTGGATGCCTTTAGCTATCAGGCGATCGGGAATGTAGCTGTCCAGCCGCGCATATTTGCAAAACTCCTCAAACTGCTGCTGTGTGTGGACATCAGATTTCTGATAAATGTTATATATTCTATTTTCTATGGTCTTATTGCTGATGTTATATATTTTGGCGATTTCTTTCACCGACAGCCGTTGCAGCATTAAAAATATAACGTCAAGCTCAGCCCGGGTAAAAATGGTGCTGTTGGTTTCGGTGGTCAGTACGCTGGGTTTTTGATGGTTGATATAATTAAGCGGGGATAAGGTGTTAAGCGGTTTGGCATTCCACATTACCCCGAAGACTTCTTTCTTATCGTTGTAGATAGGCAGTTTTTCGCTGATAAACGGCGTCAGGCTGTCTTTCCCGTACCAATAATGCGTTTCTATTACGGCAACCCGATCCCGCGAGATTTCGGTCATTTTGTCATGTTCTACAAAATCGGCCGCAGATTCGGCCCAGTCGGCGGGGAACTCGTCGTCTCGCTTACCGGCTATATCAAAGCTCAATGGCGTGTTGGTATAGAGGTAGGCGGCCCGGTTCATGTAAAGATGACGGGATGCCAGGTCCTTAATGCCCCAGGGCTCACTTAAGTGCTCCATCATGGCAATCAGGCCTTTCAAATAGAATTCATTACTTTTATCGGGCGAATCCATTCTGACCTCACCGACTGAAATTGGGTTAAATCTTTTTCGCCAGGTAGTGACGCGTATGCTGTTTGGCATAGTCGCCTAAGTTGCCGTAAACCTGATAGCCCAATTTTTCATAAAAGCCTCGGGCCTGGAAGTCGAAAGTATCGACATAAGCCATGTGGCAACCGCGTTTCTTGGCTTCTTCTTCGGCCTGTACCATCAGTTGACGGCCGTAACCGCTTTTACGGTATTGGTCGCTGACCCAAAGATACTGCACCTCAAGCCCGCCCCACCAGGTTCTGGCTACCAGGCCGGCGACGATTGCCCCTTCGTCATCAGTCACGGTCAGAAACAAAGGGTGGATGTCTACGGGCTCGATTTTGGCGTTATGGGCCCAAAGGCTGTCAATCACAAATTCTTCGTCTTTCGGATTTGGCTGGTCGGTAATATTGATATTCATCGTTATAATATAATTCCGTGTGATAATTGTTTGGCAGTGCAATCAAACTGAGGCTGCCCCAGCCGGTTTAACTATCACTTTTCATAATGTATTACAAGGGTGGTTTTCACCCGTTCCCGTCATGTGCTCAAGCGTTTATATTAGCTGCGACAGGGCCAGAAAATAACGTAATACGCGGTAATAAATAGCCTTTGGTCCTGCTCAGTCAATCTATTCCTATTGTGCCTCACCAGGGCCCCATCCAGGGAATACATTAGTTATTCAGGCTCCACCGGTAGAGCAAGCTAACTTGCCAAAGGGGAGCCGCCGCGTTTCGCATCCTCCCAACTTCAGCACGTTATTGATCTGCAGCCTTGTCTTTGGCTATGCCTTCCAAAGCTGGCTTTATGGCTGCGCTGAGCATAGCCCCATGGTCCAGGCCAGGCCACTCCCGGTAGTCAACCTTAAGCCCGTCAAGAGTTGCCAGCCGTTTGGCCAGGCTCTGAGCCGCGTCTGCGGGTAGCTGACTCTGCCTGATAATCGGCGGCGCTTCACGCATTTTTTCCGCTCCGCCGATCCACAGCTGCAGATGGGCAGACAAAGGCGGATGTCGGTCAATAACCCGCTGTGCTTCTTGCAGGATAAACCCTTTCCCCCACCACAGCGAAGGTTCTACGGCGATGTAATTCTGGAATGCGGCTGGCTGGGTTAACAAAGTATGCAAGACGAAGAGGCCGCCGTAAGAGTGGCCCCACAGCGTTTGTTGCTGCGGATTAACGGTAACCTTAGCGGCAACGGCAGGTTTAACCTGGGTTTCGATTAGTTTCAGGAAAGCGTCCGCGCCGCCGTTGGGCTGCTTTCCCACCTTCTGTTGCGAAGCCGGCGTGTAGTCGTAACTGCGGTCCCTGGAGTCGATGCGCAGATCGTTGTCATAGCTGAGCAGCACCAGCACCGGCGGCTGTTTTTGTACGGCAAGCTGAGCCAGCAAATGGGCATTCAGCTCCATTAATACCGCGTTACCGTCCAGAAAGTAGATCACCGGATAGCCGGTAGACGGTGGGGCAATGCGTGGCTGCGCTATGCGGATACGGTAACGACGTTGGCCGTCTGCGGAAGTGAGCCGCAGATCGCTGAATTGATAATCAGGTGATGGGCTATCGGCAACGGTAGCGCCAATGGTACGTTCCAGATCGGGCCTGGCCTGTACCAGCACTGGGGTGGCAACGCCGATAATCAGTGCGATAACAAGGGTTAGAAAGCGACGATAAGACGATGGCATGCTGGATTCTGTTTATCGAGAAAAGGCGATATTAGCATTTATGCCGGAAAGCAAAAAACCTGTCTTTCGACCCTATCTTTGCATAGGAAACCGACCTTGGACGGCCGGCGTTAGCGGTGGGTTGTACGATTATCCTGCAACGAGAGGCGCTGGCCGAGGGAAAATATCCTTTAAGGAGTTATGCCCCCGGCCAACGCTGACATCAGTCAAAAGTGCATTTTAGAAAAGATATTTCACGCCAAGCGCAGCCTGGGTGTCGCTGTAACCTTTATCCCCCATTTGTTGCCCAATGTTTGCCCACAGATTCAGATTGTTGCCGAGTTGCCCTTCCACACCCGTTTTTATTTCGCCGATGTGGTGAGTGCCGGCCATTGAGACTCTGGTGTCATCCAGGGTCACGCCGAAGTTTTTACTGTTGTGGAGCCAGTTGGCTTCAACAAAGGGTTGGAATGTCCGATCCTTACCTTTGTCGATAGCGCTGTGCCCTTTGAGGTACGCCTTGACACCAAGGCGGGTGCGGATGTTGTTTTGTCCGTCGCCCTGCACGCGAGTGCCATTGGACTCGATATGCTCCTTCGCTTTCACACCCATCCAGGTAATCTCAGCCTGAGGTTGTAACCAGAAGGTTCTGGTCATTCCCTGGCGGCTCTTGCTTTCACCGAGAAGGAAGCTGTAACCGCTGGCTAATGATGCGGTAAATCCACGGGATTTATATTTCTCGGCGTCGAGGTTGTCGCCATTCACCTCGTTGTTAAACCACTGGTATTGCAGCCAGCCATCCATATAAAGCCCTGACTTATTTGCCGCATTCGCATACCAGGTGCCGTAAATGCCGGTGGAGTAGCCATTAATGTTCCCACGTGAGCCATAGCCGGTAACTGATGAGTGGGTATGGCTTTTCTGGTTGGCATAGCCTGACATCACACCGAGGTGGTAACGGTTGAGTCCGTCGCTGCTCCACTGAGCGAGATCCGCACCCAACTGCACCACATAACGGTTGGCCTGAGTCTTGTTCTGACCATCAGCCATCTTGCTGCGTTGATGCCCACCCTGGTTACGTAACCACATGTTGGTCACTTTTTTCTCACCGGTAAGCACGTCGGTGTACTGGGTTTCACCCAAACGGTCGTGCAGCGAGAGAGTAAATAGCGTATTGGCGGCCAGCATATTCGCGGCATAGCTGCCTGTTTCTGGGCGGAAGATATGCTCGGTAGGGCGTGCTGGTTCCAGAGGATTTACCGGGGGGAGCGGCGTTGAAGGATCCGCCGGTATTACAGGCTCTGCCGGTGTTACAGGTTTTTCCGACGTCCCTGGGTCGACAGGGGGGATAACAGGTTTTTCTTCCGATATGCCGGGGTCGACAGGGTTTGCCTGCGTGCTGGTCAGATACCAGTTTTTGTTTTTCTTCACCAGGTCGTAATCATAGGCGCCGGCAGCAATACGCCCTGATTTGGTGAAAATGCCTTCAGACTTTCCGCCTACGGAAATCAGCTCGATGCCTTCGACCGTTTGTGCGCCGTTGCCGCCAGCCTTGTTAACCTGAACGTTTGAATTACCCGCCGAGTTGCCGGTGATCACCAGCCTGTCCGATTGCGACTTATCGTCACCCAGCAGGGTATTGAAAATCAGAGTGCCATTGTTCCCGGTGTAGTTTTGGGTGGTGAGTGTCTTAAACTGCCCGCCGGTCGGGGCAGAGAAGGCGAGGGTGCCGGCGTTGCTGACAGACTGTGATACCGAGGAATTATCGGTTACCGTCCATACTCCGCCTTGGTCGAGAGCCATATTAGTGGCATTTTTGGCTGCGCCGGTAAGGGTGGCATCTTCCAGCCTTACCGATACCACGTTTTCTGGGGCGGCAATGATATTGCCGTAGAGGCTGGAGTTTTTTGCAGTGAAATTGACAGCGGCATGCTCACCGGGATCTGCATCAAAGGCGTTAATCAGCAGGCCGCTGCCGGAGCGTGGGGCAATGGCATTGTTAAACGTCACATCCAGCGCGGCTCCGTAGGAAGCCACAACGCTCCCCAGGGAAGACATCAGCGTGCTGTCAGTTATGTTGACTGTACTGACATCATTATCTTTGGATAGCGTGTCTCTATTGGCAAAAATAACCGCGGCATTTTTCCCTTCGGTCTGGATTTGAGTCCCGGTGACGCTCATCCGGCCGCCGTTATATGTGACCAGACCGTGAGCGATTTCTCCGGTTGTGCTTATATCTCCGCCAACCAGAGTCGTTTCCCCTTTGTTGCCGGCACCAGCACCCAGCGAATTGAACCCCTTTGTTTCTATGGACACATTAGTTACAGATGCAGATGAGCCCTCATCTGCAGCCCCTATCCCGTAGCCTCGTTCAGCGAAAGTTTTTATTGTGCCGCCGTTAATGGCGACTTTACCGCTTTTATAAGTCACTGCACCGTATGAGTCTTTGGCGGTGGTTTCGATATTTACGTTAAACGTCTCAATAGCGGCATTATTATCCTTGGCCAAGAGCCCCAGGCCTTCTTCACCGGCAGTTCTTATGCTGCTATCACGAATCGTTATTTTGGCATTATTCAAAGCCGCAGCGCCGTAGGCTTTGTCTCCGGTTATTTCGATGGCCGAATTGATAATCTCAGCTGATGATCCCGTATCCGTAGCGACAATACCGTGGCTGTTGATATTGGCGGTTTTTATAGTGCTGCCGTTAATGATTAGTTTTCCGTTTTGATATGCCGCCACACCATAAGAATCTTTGCCTGTTGTTTCTATACTGGCATCGGAGACTTCAATGGAGGAGTCGGCATCGCTGACATAGACCCCACGACTATTCTCTCCAGTGGTTTTTATACTCCCGCCGCTGACGATGGTTTTCCCGCCCTGGTAAGCCGCCGCACCATAGGCTTCTTTTCCATTTGTCTCTACGTTGACATTTGATGCGTTAACGGAAGAATCGGTGCCTATTGCATGAAGCCCATTGCTCATCTCCCCTGCGGTTTTTATGCTGCCGCCGTTGAGGGTTACCGTTGCGGCATCTTGAGCAAGGGCACCCGTTGCCCCCCCTTTTTTGGTTTCCACCCTGGTGCCTGTAGTGCTGATGGTTGTCCCATTTCCATATGCCGCAAGCCCATATCCCATATTTCCAAGGGTGGTAACGCTCCCATCCGTCAGCGATATATGCGATTGGTCAGTGGCAATCACCCCAGATCTATAATCTGAACTATCGGTAAGTACAGTTATATTTTTTCCTGTGATATTAGTATCTTTTCCGATGGCCATAAGGCCCTCGAACGTTTTGTTTTCTACATCGCGTTGCTTACCATTAGTGATGATTAGCATGTCAGCGAAAGCATTCGGCAGGCCAGGTAAAAAACACGCAGTGCCTAGTATTAACGCGCCATTAATGGCGAAAGCTATTTTTTTAACTTTAAAGATGAACATGGTATTAACGTCCCTTATGTTAATTTGAATATGATTGATATTTTATTTGGTTTAGGGAGAGTTGGCCGAGGAATAGGGTGGTAATGCATCCATTTATTTGATGTCAGTTGTTGTCACTCTCGAAATTTAGGCGTGACTAAAATAGCTCAACTTCAAACTGGGGTAAAGCTTTCGGTTCTTATTTGTGTTTATTATTTAAAGTGGGTTAGACTACTTGATGTTATTTGTTTCAGTTATGAATTGATATGTGATGCGATTACTTTTTATTTTTAATTTGTTTTTTTAATTTAAGTCAAAGGATTGTGGGGTTTGTAAGGGCTGGATTACGCGGGCATTAACGTTGAAAACTAAAGTGCTCTTGTATGTTTTTGATTGAGTTAATAATTAATTGGTTTATAAGAAAGTAGAGTTATTTATATCATTCTTTAAACAAATGTGCTGGATGTGTACGGCTGTAATTATAATCTTATAGTGTGTGATATATGAGAGATAATATAGTCATTTAGACAAGCTATTTAAGAATGGTGATTGTTCCCTTCTGTGGGGGAAAATATGCGTGTTCTAGCGTTGGCCCGCAGGGGGAGGCCTTTAGGCCGAATAATCGAACTTGTTCGATGGAGAGTCCTACCCCAGAAAGCAAAAAAACCGCCATAGGCGGGTTCTTCTAAATAGGGTGCCCGGACTCGGACAACCGGTGCTTGCGCCGGATTGAACAACGCTTTAGCGTTGGCCCGCAGGGTGAGGCCACTGGCCGAATAATCGAACTTGTTCGATGAAGAGTCCTGCCCCAGAAAGCAAAAAACCCGCCATAGGCGGGTTCTTCTAAATATGGTGCCCGGACTCGGAATCGAACCAAGGACACGGGGATTTTCAATCCCCTGCTCTACCGACTGAGCTATCCGGGCAACGGGGCGCATTTAACCCTATTGGCCGGATATCGTCAATCGCTTTCTGTCACAAAGCCGATCGGTTGCTCTATTTTCATGCAGTGACGATCGAGGCCTGCGGCGTTTTGGGGCATTATCACCCAATAAGTATGCAAAAAATTCGTGTATTTATACCATTTTGATTTTTCTGTGTTTTATTTTTATTCTTTTTATAACAGTTAGTTACGCTGGTGTGTTCAAGTGGGTGATTAGCATAATAGTTACTTGAACCTCATAAAAAAACATGCAATCATTGCGCAAATTTTAGCACTCTACGTCCCTAACGGCGTTTCCGCTCATTTAAGTCAGAGGGTTGCAGGCATGACTGGTATGGTTCCTCAAGCGCCACTGCGCACCAGACATCTGATGATGCCGCCACTCCGCCGCTATCTTTCCCGAACGCCGTCCTCCAGAAACGCCCAGCCCAGCATGCGGTAAGGCAACTTCATGCTCGCTGTTAGGCATTATTAAAAATAGAGCTGCGGCTCTGATTTTACTGATGTCTATTGGACGCTGCCGATACCAGTTCCCGATAGTACCCTGATAATCTTAAGATCATCAGCCGGTCACGCATGCGCTCTATGCTGCCACCCCGGACATCAATTTGCCGGGATAACCTTTGTTATCTCATCACCGTGCCTTGTGGCACACCCTCATCCTTAACCGTTTGAGAGTTAGCACTATGAAAGAATTGAAAATAGCCACCAGTGCCAGCCTGGTCGCCGCCATTGAAACGCTGCGCCAGATTGTCCGCGTCGAGCAGACGGATTATACCGACGTTGCGGCGTTGGTGGTGTCGGTTGATGACGTCAATGCCGGTATCCTGGCGCAGCTTAAAGCCACCGGTTTTGAGATCCCGACCTTTGTGGCGGTGGCCGGTGACGAGCATCTCTCCCCGGACTACCTGCCGTTTATCAGCGGCGTTTTTGCGCTGGACGGCGCCAGCAAGGCGTTTTATATGGCGCAGTTGGAAGCCGCGGCGGATGCCTACGAGCAGGCGCTGCTGCCGCCGTTTTTCAAAACCTTGAAAACCTATGTGGAAATGGAGAACTCGACCTTTGCCTGTCCGGGGCATCAGGGCGGGGAGTTTTTCCGCAAGCATCCTGCGGGCCGCAAGTTTTTCGAGTTTTACGGTGAAACGCTTTTTCGTTCCGACATGTGCAACGCCGACGTCAAACTGGGCGATTTGCTGATCCACGAAGGTTCGGCCAAGGACGCCCAAAAGCATGCGGCGCGGGTATTCAACGCCGATAAAACCTATTTTGTGCTCAACGGCACCTCGGCCGCCAACAAGGTGGTCACCAACGCGCTGTTGACCCGTGGCGATCTGGTGCTGTTCGACCGTAACAACCATAAGTCCAACCACCATGGTGCGTTGATCCAGGCTGGTGCGACGCCGGTGTATCTGGAAACCGCGCGCAATCCCTTTGGCTTTATCGGCGGAATAGATTCCCGCTGCTTTGACGAGCGTTATCTGCGCGAACAAATTCGTCAGGTAGCGCCGGAGAAAGCCGAGGCAGCGCGTCCTTTCCGCCTGGCAATCATTCAGCTCGGCACCTACGACGGCACTATTTATAATGCGCGTCAGGTGATCGACACCATCGGTCACTTGTGCGATTACATCCTGTTTGACTCGGCATGGGTGGGCTACGAAGGTTTTATCCCGATGCTGAAAGAGTGTTCACCGCTGCTGTTGGAGCTGGATGAGCTTGACCCGGGCATCTTTGTTACCCAGTCGGTGCACAAGCAGCAGGCCGGTTTCTCGCAAACCTCGCAGATCCACAAGAAAGACGACCATATCAAGGGCCAGAAGCGCCACTGCAACCACAAGCACCTGAACAACGCTTTCATGCTGCACGCCTCTACCAGCCCGTTCTATCCGCTGTTTGCGGCGCTGGATGTCAACGCCAAGATGCATGCCGGGGCCGCCGGTCGCCGTATGTGGATGGACTGCGTGAAGCTTGGCATCGAGACGCGCAAGCAACTGCTGGAACGTTGTTCGCAGCTCAGGCCGTTCGTGCCGCTGCAGGTTGCGGGCAAAAACTGGCAGGATCACGACACCGATTTGATCGCCAACGATGCCCGTTTCTTCAACTTTGTGCCGGATGAGAAATGGCACGGTTTCGAAGGCTATGCGCAGGACCAGTATTTGGTCGATCCGTGCAAGCTGCTGCTGACCACGCCGGGTATTGATGCCGCCACCGGCCAGTACACCGAGTTTGGCGTGCCGGCCACCATTCTGGCCAACTTCCTGCGCGAAAACGGCATCGTGCCGGAGAAGTGCGATCTTAACTCGATCCTGTTCCTGCTGACCCCGGCGGAAAACCCGGCCAAGATGGAACAGCTGGTGGATATGCTGGTGCAGTTCGAACGTTACGTGGAAGAGGACGCGCCGCTGAGCCTGGTGCTGCCAACGGTGTATCGCAAGAACGAGCAGCGTTATCGTGGCTATACCCTTCGCCAGCTGTGCCAGGAAATGCACGATTTGTACGTCAGCTTCGACGTTAAACAGCTGCAAAAAGAGATGTTCCGTCAGCGTCATTTCCCGCAGGTGATGATGAATCCGCAGGACGCCAACGTGGAGTTTATCCGCGACAACGTCGAACTGGTGCCGATCGGGCAGGCCGAAGGGCGCATTGCGGCAGAGGGCGCGTTACCTTACCCACCGGGCGTGCTGTGCGTGGTGCCGGGTGAAGTCTGGGGCGGGGCGGTACAGCGTTATTTCCTGGCGCTGGAAGAGGGCATCAACCGGCTGCCGGGCTTCTCGCCGGAGCTGCAGGGCGTGTATATCGAGAAAAAGGATCACGGCTGGAAACGCATTTTCGGCTATATGATCAAGCCCTAGTTTTAGGCGGCCCAGAGGGCCGCTTTTAAATCATCCTGCGCGGGATGACAAAGCCGTGCGGTGGCACTACCTTTTAGGTAAAAGTGACCGATGTCGGATTAACATGATGAAAAAAGAGGGTTATCTCGAGGGCGTCGGCAGAGAGAAACGACGTTCAACGCTGCGTAATTTTAACTGGTTCTTATTGGTTAATGTATTGTTGGCGTGCTATCTGCTGTTCCAGCGTAGTACGGCACTCAACGAGCGCTCTCTTATACATTTATTGTGCGGCGCGCCGGCGATTTGCAGCGTGGTACTGGTGTCCGTCCTGTCTTTTGTTACCTTACGTCAGTTGGTTAACAGGGGAGAACTGGCGGCTTGGCGTGGTGGCGTTTTTTGCATCTTGTTGCTGACTCTGTGTTGGTGTGGTGTTTTTCACCACCTTATCGTCAACAACAACATTAACCTGGTTTATCCGTTGTCCCTCGGCCTGTTGTTTTCCTCCCTTATTGCCTTTTATCTGTCCCCACGTTTGTTTTTCCTGTTCAGCATTCCGATATTGCTCGTGGCGATTGTCGAAAATATCTTTATCCACAGCGCCTTCTCATTGGTGAACCTGGTTTCATATGCTCTGATGTTGTTTGTTATCTATTCGGCGCAGAGCCGACTGGAGCAATGGTTCAAATTGGCGATTGAGCGTGAACAGGAAAACAAGCAGTTGATTGAACGCTTGAGCAAGCTGGCACACCGCGACCCGCTTACCGGCATTGCTAACCGCCGCTACTTCGACAATTATTTTGATGCGGTTATGCTGCGGGAATCAACTCTGCAGATGCCGTTTTCACTGATCCTATTGGACGTCGATTTTTTCAAAAAATATAACGACCATTATGGTCATCAACAGGGAGATAAATGTCTGATCCGTTTAGCTGCTTGCCTGGAAAGCGCCACTCGTCGTTCGCAGGATCTGGTGGCCCGTTATGGTGGCGAGGAGTTTATTATCCTGCTGCCAAAATCCGACGTCTGCGAGGCAGCTCAGGTAGCCAAGAGGGTTGAGACGTTGCTCGCTGGTTTGGCGATGCCACATGCCACTTCCGAGGTTGCGCCATGGGTGACGGTAAGCCAGGGGATTGCACAATGGCAGCCGGGACAAGACCGTGAACAATTGCTGAGAACAGCCGATCATGCTCTGTACCGCGCCAAGGATCTCGGACGTAATCGCTATAGCATTGTGGGGTAATGCAGGCGAACAGGACGACGCAAGAGGTCGTCCTGTTCGGGGGACTAACGGCGTCGGTAACTCTTCTGGGCGTTGTTCACCTTCACCAGGTAACGGCGAGATTCGCCGGCCGGATGCTTGGTGGTCAGCGTCTGATAGACGTCGCCCGGCTGCATGCCGTTGATGATGCTCACCGCACGGGTCCTGTCACTCGAGAACACGCGCAGCACGCTGCCGGCGCCACCGTTATAGGCGGTGATAACCGCGTAGCGGCGTGAGGTAGGGTTTTGAATCCCGCCCAAATAGTTGTTCTGCAAAATGGCCAGATAAGCCGTACCGGTATCGATGTTGTTTTCCGGATCGAACAGGTAACTGCGGCTTGGTTTGCCCCATTTACCACGCATCTGGAACACGTCCTTACCGGCGGTGTGCTGCACCACCTGCATCAGGCCCAACGCATCTGAACCGCTCACCGCATAGGGGTTAAAGCTCGATTCGGTCTGCATGATAGCCAGGATCAGCGACTCTTCCACGCCGTATTTTTCCGACGCCTTGCGCACCATCGGCAGGTATTTGTGGGCACGTTTGTCCAGGTGGTTTGGCACCAGCTGAATAGTGACCGAGTAAATCACGTGCAGGCCGGAGGTGCGTTTTTGCAGCTTGGTCTGCAACAGATAGTCGGCAAAGTGCGCCGCTCGCCATTCCCAACGGATAGGGGCGCCTTTGTTATCCAGTACCTGGCCGTAAAGGAACGGCTCTTTACTGATCTGGATATCGTTGACGTCGGAATAGAGATCGATGGAACCCGGATCGTCCCCCATCAGCAAGGTGCTGATAATCGCCTGGCGCAGATGCGCGGCGGGATCGGTGGTGGCGATGGTTTCAATAGTGATGGCACCAGAATCAAAGTTGATGTGACTACGGGTTTGATACTGGTCGGTGTATTTGACGTAATCTTTCGGCCCGGCGATCAGAACTTCGTTCAGACCCCAGATATTCTCGATGTTGTGGGCGAACTGACCCATCAGGATTTCGAAGCCGTTGGTGTCTTTGACCCAGGCTTCGTTGACTTCGGTGCTTTTTTTGCCGGAACAGGAAATCAGCAGAGGCGCTATCACTAGCAAAGCTAAAATTTTCTTCATCTGAAAGCCGTATACGAGAAGTATTGGAAGGGCCAGCGCCTGGCCCCAACAGCATTATTCGCTTGGTGGCGTATAGCCTTCGATATGGACGTCATGCCCTTCGAACAGGAATTTGATCATTTCCGCTTCCAGCAATTTGCGGTCGTCGACGTTCATCATGTTCAGTTTTTTCTCGTTGATCAGCATGGTTTGTTTTTTCATCCATTCTGCCCAGGCTTCTTTCGAGATCTCGTTATAGATGCGTTTGCCGACTTCCCCTGGATAAAGCTGGAAGTCCTGCCCTTCGGCGTCACGCTGCAGGAAGGTACAAAAAATGGTTCTGCTCATGCTAATTCCTCATCAATGGCGCTATCGCCAAATAAACCCTGTTGGCGCGGGGACTGTTTTGCCAACTGTTGCAACAGGCGGTCAACCGGCGCGGCCAGGCCGACCGATGGCGGCTGCGCTAAGTTATACCAGAGACCGGCGCCCTCATCCATGCTGCTGCCTGTAGCGTCCATTTCCAGCCATATTGGCACGATATCGAGATGGAAATGACTGAAAGTATGACGAAATGCGGTCAGTTGCTCCCGGCGATTGTTTTTCAGACCGCGCTGTTGCAGCCAGAGTTCCATCTCTTCACGTTCGCTGAACTGCGGGAAGCAGAACAGACCACCCCACAGGCCGACGGCGGGGCGTTGTTCCAGCCAGGCTCGTTCGCCGTGCTGCAGCAATAAGAAGTAGGCGGTTTTTTCCGGCAGGGTCTGCTTGGGCTTTTTACCGGGGTATTTTGCCCAACTGTGGTGGGCGTGGGCGATGCAGCCCAGGCTGAGCGGGCACAGTTCGCATTTCGGCTTGGAGCGGGTGCAGACCATCGCCCCCAGATCCATCATCGCCTGATTGAACTGGCCAACGCCCTTGGCCGGAGTGACGTTTTCGCTGATTTCCCACAGTCGGTTTTCCACTTCTTTCTTGCCCGGCCAGCCTTCTACGGCATAGCAGCGGGCCAGTACGCGTTTTACGTTACCGTCGAGGATGGGGTAGTGTTGGCCGAGCGCCAGCGACAGCACTGCGCCTGCCGTTGAACGGCCAATACCGGGCAGAGCGTGGATTTCTTCAAAGGTTGTCGGGAACTCGCCGCCGTGCTGTGCGACAATAGCCTGCGCCGCCTTATGCAGATTGCGCGCACGGGCGTAGTAGCCCAGGCCGGTCCACAGGTGCAGCACTTCGTCCAGCGGCGCTTCAGCCAGCGCACGCACGTTGGGAAAACGTGCCATAAAGCGCTGGAAGTAAGGGATCACGGTGGCAACCTGAGTTTGTTGCAACATGACCTCAGAGAGCCATACTTGATAGGCGGTCTTATCAAGCTGCCACGGCAGGGTTTTACGGCCGTAACGCTGGTACCAGTCAAGCACCACCTGTGCGAACTGCTGTGCTTGCATCATAAGCTGATTCGATATCCGGCAGAAAATGAAGCGCGATTGCAGCATAGAGTCATGATGCTGTAAACCGGAACTTTCCGACGTCGCACGGCAGGTACATTAGATGAACACTTGCTAAACCAATGTATCTTTGCATAATGCGCGTTTCCCTAATTGGCAGCCAAACAGACAGAAAGCACTATGATTAATGACGTCATCTCCCCGGAATTTGATGAGAACGGCCGCGCGATGCGCCGTATCCGCAGTTTTGTCCGCCGCCAGGGGCGGTTGACCAAAGGCCAGCAGCACGCGTTGGACAACTATTGGCCGGTGATGGGCGTGGAGTATCAGGCTGAACCTGTCGATATCGCCGCACTGTTCGGGCGCGACGCGCCGACCGTGCTGGAGATCGGTTTTGGTATGGGCGCCTCGCTGGTGACCATGGCGGGCAACAACCCGCAGCAGAACTTCTTGGGGATAGAAGTCCATTCGCCGGGCGTGGGCGCCTGCCTGGCCGACGCTACCGAAGCGGAACTGAACAACCTGCGCGTAATGTGTCACGACGCGGTTGAGGTGCTGGAAAATATGATCCCGGACGGTTCGCTGGACATGGTTCAGCTGTTTTTCCCCGATCCGTGGCACAAAGCGCGCCACAACAAACGCCGCATCGTACAGACGCCGTTTGTTGAACTGGTGCGTCGCAAACTGAAAGTCGGCGGCGTTTTCCACATGGCCACCGACTGGCAGCCTTATGCAGAACATATGTTAGAGGTTATGAACGGGATCGCAGGCTATCGCAATCTTTCCAGCGATAATGATTATGTGCCGCGTCCGGATTCACGCCCACTGACAAAATTTGAATTACGCGGCCAGCGTCTGGGACATGGCGTTTGGGACTTGATGTTTGAGAGGAAAGAATAATGGCTAAGAACCGCAGTCGTCGTTTACGTAAAAAGTTACACATTGAAGAGTTTCAGGAGCTGGGCTTCTCCGTAGCATGGCGCTTTGCCGAAGGCACCGCGGTTGAAGATATCGACAGCACGCTGGACGCTTTTATCGACGAAGTGATTGAGCCGAACGGCATGGCTTTTGACGGTAGCGGCTACCTGCAGTGGGAAGGCCTGATCTGTCTGCAGACCATCGGTCACTGCACTGACGAGCAACGCGAACTGGTTAAAAAATGGCTGGAAGCGCGTAAACTGACCGACGTTAAGGTCAGCGATCTGTTCGATATCTGGTGGGACTGATTTTCCTGCCTGATAAGCGCGGCCTGTCGTCGCGCTGAATCTATTGATTTAAGGTGCCTTTACGGCACCTTTATTTTGTCCGGAGTGTGACCGCGGTGGTAACAACATTGGATAACGCGTTGCTGGATGAGATCCTGCAACAGGTGCGCCCGCTGATTGGCCAGGGCAAGGTGGCGGACTATATACCGGCGCTGGCGGAAGTGGCGGCCGATCGGCTGGCGATCGCCGTTTGCACCGTCGACGGCGAAATGTTCCAGGCCGGTAACGCCGACGAGCGTTTCTCTATTCAGTCGATCTCCAAGGTGCTGAGCCTGACGCTGGCGCTGACGCGCTATCAAGAGCCGGAGATCTGGCGTCGGGTTGGCAAGGAGCCTTCCGGCCTGCCGTTCAACTCGCTGCTGCAGCTGGAGATGGAGCAGGGCAAACCGCGCAATCCGTTTATCAACCCCGGTGCGCTGGTGGTATGCGACATGCTGCAAACCCGGCTCAGCGCGCCCAAGCAGCGAATGCTGGAAGTGGTGCGCCAACTGGCCGGTGAAGATGACCTGGCCTATGACTCGCGCGTGGCCCGTTCCGAGTTCGAGCACTCCGATCGCAATGCGGCGATAGCCTACCTGATGAAGTCGTTCGGCAATTTCGAAAACGACGTGCTTACCGTGCTGCAAACCTATTTCCACTACTGCGCGCTGCGGATGAGCTGCGTGGAGCTGGCGCGCAGCTTTGTTTATCTGGCCAATCACGGGCGTGATCTTAGCGGACGCGAGGTGATAAGCCCCCTGCAGGCACGCCAGATTAATGCGCTGATGATGACCAGCGGCATGTACGACGGCGCAGGAGAATTCGCCTATCGCGTGGGCATGCCGGGCAAGTCCGGCGTGGGGGGCGGCATTGTCGCTATCGTCCCCGACGAGCTGTCGATCGCCGTCTGGTCGCCGGAACTGGATGCTTCCGGTAACTCATTGGCGGGAACTGCGGCGCTGGAACTGTTGTCTCAACGGATTAGCCGTTCGATTTTTTAGCCCCACCACGGAAGGGCGTCAGGAGAATATATGTTAAAGAAAACCGGGTTAGCCTTACTGTTGCTGACTGCTTCACAGGCCCATGCCGAGTATCAGTGCAACGTTAAACCCCAGGACGACGTGATTATCAGTCCGCAGAACGTACAGGTGACCGGGGCCAGCGGCAATCTGCAGATTTCGCCGGATGGCGATGTCACCCGCAACGGCCAGGCGCTGAGCCTGACAGATAGCCAGCGTCAGAAGGCCTTCAGCTACCAGAGCGCATTGCGCAAAGAGCTGCCGTGGATCGACAACGGCGCTCAGCAACATCTGGAAAAAGCGCGGGTGGCGCTGGACAAGGTGATCGTCAAAGAGTTGGGCAGCGACAGCAACGTGCGTAACCGCCTGACCACGCTGAACGGTCAGCTTAAGCAACAGATGAACCGTATCATCGAGCACCGCAGCGACGGCCTGACCTTCCATCACAAGGCGATTGATCAGGTTGAGCAGGATGGCCGCAATATCGTCCAGCAGAGCATGGGCGGCGTATTGCAGGACAGCCTGAATGAGATGGGCGTCAAGCAGGCAGCCAACAGTGGCGGCAACCCGTTGCAGGCGATTATGGGCAATCTGGGGGGCCTGCAGAAGGCGATTCAGAACGAATGGAATAACCAGGAGCAGGACTTCCAGAACTTCGGCCACGACGTGTGCAACCGCGTTACCGGCCTGGAAACCCAGCGCAAAGATTTGCTTAATGCATTGAAGTAATCTGGCTTATGGTCTGTTTTGACCTTCTAACGAACATCTGACAGACTGGTTAAACTATAATCAATGACTAAAAGGATTTTGCATTGATGCCAGTGATATTCCGTTATAAAGGTTATAAATTCTTTTTTTATTCGAATGAATATGAGCCGTTGGAACCGGCTCATATTCATGTCAGAGATGCCGTGGCAGAAGCCAAGTTTTGGCTGATGCCAGAAGTGCTGGTAGCCCGTAATGATGGGTTTAATGCCAGAATATTAAAAGAATTAACCGAAGTTGTTGGAGTCCATAAAGGGTTATTTTTGGAGGCCTGGGATGAGTATTTCAGCTAAAAACGTAAACTTCGATGAGACAACGATGTGGGTTGAGTTGAGCGATGCCAGAATTATCGGCGTTCCACTCGCCTGGTTTCCTCGATTGCTGAATGCAACGAACCAAGAGCGTGCCCATTTTGAGCTGAGTGCCCGTGGGATCCATTGGGAGACGTTGGATGAGGATATTTCTGTTGAAGGCTTGCTAAAGGGAAGAGGGGATATTACCCATTGTCCCCACCATGCTGCCTGACGCTTAAAAAAAAGCGCTGATAATTCAGCGCTTTTTTTTCATTCATCCGCCAGGAACAACTCCAGCAGCGAGTTAAGGAACAGTTTGCCTTTCTCGGTGATCTGCCAGTATTCCGGCGTTTCCACCAGATAGCCTTTCGCCAGCGCTTCGTCCAGCGATGCACGGATCGCGCTTTCATCCAGCCCGGTGTAGTTGACGAACTCGGCACGCGGTGCGGCCTCCAGCAGGCGGAAGCGGTTCATAAAGAACTCGAACGGCCGATCTGCCGCCGTCACCTCATGCTGCTTGTCCCGGTACTTGCCCTGCATAAAACCGCGCGGATGCTTGGTTTTCGCGGTGCGCAGAATGCGACCGTCGCTGAAGGTCAACTTGCCGTGTGCGCCGCAGCCAATCCCCAGGTAGTCGCCGAAGCGCCAGTAGTTGAGGTTGTGCTGGCACTGATAGCCCGGTTTGGCGTAGGCCGAGGTTTCATACTGCTGGTAGCCGGCGGCGCTCAGCAATTCATGGCCCCGTTCGAAAATATCCCACAGCGCGTCGTCGTCCGGCAGCACCGGCGGGCGTGAGCTAAACAGAGTATTGGGTTCGATGGTCAGCTGATACCACGACAGGTGCGGGGGATTGAGGGCGATGGCCTGACGTAAATCGTCCAGCGCCTCTTCCAGCGACTGGTCCGGCAGGCCGTGCATCAGATCGAGGTTAAAACTGCGCAAACCCAGGCCGGTAGCCAGGTGTGCTGCGCGTTTGGCCTCTTCCGGGCCATGAATGCGACCCAGACGAGTTAACTTCTCGGCGCTGAAACTCTGTACGCCGATAGAAATGCGGTTCACACCGGCGCGCTGATAGCCGCTGAAGCGATCGGCTTCTACGGTACCCGGGTTGGCCTCCATGGTGATCTCGGCGCCGTCAATCACTGGGATGCGTGCCCGTACGCCGTCCAGCAGCGATTGCATCGCTTCGGCACTCAACAGGCTGGGGGTGCCGCCGCCGATAAAAATGGTGCTGATTTCACGACCACTGACCAGCGGCAGATCGGCATCAAGATCCGCCAGCAGATGATCGACGTATTCCTGATGCGGTACTTCGCCCTTCAACGCATGCGAGTTGAAGTCGCAGTACGGGCATTTCTGCACGCACCACGGAATGTGAATGTACAAACTCAGCGGGGGCAACTTAAGCATTGCGCATCGCTTCCAGCATCAGCTTCAGGGCTTTACCACGGTGTGATACTGCGCGCTTTTCGTCACGGCTCAGCTCGGCAGCGGTGCGGCCCAGCTCCGGAACGTAGAAGATAGGATCATAGCCGAAACCGCCTTCACCGGCGGCGGCATCGGTGATTTCACCGGCCCAGCTGCCGTGGAACACCAGCGGCGTCGGGTCTTCCGCGTGGCGCATATACACCAGCACGCAGTGGAACTGTGCGCCGCGGCTGCCCTTGGGCACGTCCTTCAGCGCAACCAGGAGCTTGTCGAGGTTTTGCTGGTCAGAGGCGTCTACACCCGCGTAACGCGCAGAATAGATGCCTGGCGCGCCGCCCAGAGCATCCACCGCCAGACCCGAGTCGTCGGCGATCGCCGGCAGGCCGGTGATTTGTGCCGCATGGCGGGCTTTCAGAATGGCATTTTCAATAAACGTCAGGCCGGTTTCCTCGGCGGACTCCACGCCCAATTCGGTTTGTGCGACCACGTCCAGACCGAAATCGGCCAACAGGTCGGCTAGTTCGCGCACTTTACCCGGGTTACCGGTGGCAAGAACGACTTTTTGCATGATGACTACCTTGAAATTTATTCGATTAGCGCCGCGACCACGGCGGGGATCTGTTGCGGATTAACGATGCGTAACTGTTTATGCCGCCCCAGTTCGCCTTTCTCTATGGTGACGTTGCTTTTCGCCACTTTGAACTGTTTGGCGAGAAACTTGATCAGATGAGCGTTGGCCTGGCCGTCTACCGGCGGGGCGGTAATGGCGACTTTAAGTTCGTCGCCATGCAAACCGATAATCTGGTCGCGGCTGGCTTTCGGCTGAATATATAGCCTGATTGCCAGCCCGTCCAGCACGGGGGTGACTGCACTCACAGCAGGAACCAGATCTCACCGAACAGATCCATACCCAGGTAGTTGATCAGATACAGGATCAGGATCACTACCATCGCTGAAAAATCAATGCCGCCCATTGCCGGAAGAATACGGCGGATTGGTGCCATCAAAGGTTCGGTCAGTTGATACATCAACTGGTCAATCGGGCTGCGGCCCTGACTTATCCAGCTCATCAGCGCGCGGATAATCATCACCCAGAAGATCAGATAACCGGCCGACTTCACCAGCGAGATCAAGCCAAACAGCAGGTTATACGGGCTGAGTGACATCGCGCCACCCTGAATGAGCAGCAACAGCGGGTACTTGATGGTCATCAGCAGGAAAGCCAACAGCAGGGATGCGCTGTCAATAGGTCCCATTGACGGGATAATACGGCGCAGCGGGCCAATCACCGGCTGGGTGATCTTCACGATAAACTGCGCGAATGGGTTGTAAAAGTCAGCGCGTGTCCACTGCATCCAGATGCGCAGCAGCAGTACCATGACGTAAAGATCAATAACGGTTTTGACCAAAAAAGTCAGCGTTAGCATGAAGTCGTCCTTCTCCTTAACTCTCGATTATTTAAAATGATTTTTCCATTTCCTGCGCACGGGAAACTGCCGCCTGCATGGCTTTGGCCACGGTTGCCGGCAGCTGTTGCTCGTTGAATACCCGCAGCGCCTCGGCGGTGGTGCCGCCTTTGGAGGTTACCTGCTCACGCAAGGTCGACAACGGCGTCTCCGGATTGGCTTCCACCAGCGCAGCGGCGCCGGAAGCCGCTTGTTGCACCAGCGCACGGGCCGTCTGGCTGTCGAAGCCCATACGTTCGGCTTCCTGCTGCATGGCTTCCATAAACAGGAAGAAATAGGCTGGGGCACTGCCCGCGGCGGCGATCACGCTGTTGATGCCGTTTTCGTCATCCACCCAACATACCTTGCCGACTGACGCCATCAAATCACTGGTGTAGTCACGATCTTGTTGGCTTACCTGCTGCGGCGCATACAGGCCGCTCATGCCTTTTCCCACCAGCGATGGCGTGTTTGGCATAATGCGTACTATGTTCAAGTTGTCGGCCAGCAGCTGGTAAAAACGGCTGACCTGAATGCCTGCGGCGATCGACAGCACCAGCTTGCCGCTGAAATCGATCTGATCGCGCAACGGCTGGCAGACATCTGCCATCATCTGCGGCTTCACCGCCAGTACGATGACGTCGGCCTCGCGTGCGCAGGCAAAGTTATCGCCGCTGCTGACGATGCCATAGTCGGCAGCCAGCGCATCGCGGTTTTTAGCCGAAGGCGCGCAGACGCTGATGGATTTGGCCGGGTAACCGCCCGCCACCAGGCCGGCGATGATTGCGCGGGCCATGTTGCCGGCGCCAATGAAGGTAATCTTACGGTGTTGCATTAAAATTCCTCGTCAGTGTGTCAGGACTGCGAATAATCTCGCGCGCCAAAAATGGCGGTACCGATACGAACCAGAGTGCTGCCTGCGGTAACGGCCGCCGTCATGTCATCGGTCATGCCCATCGACAGCGTGTCCACCTGCGGATAATGCTGTTGCAGCGCCAGGAAGGCGTCGTGCATCTGGCGGAATACCGCCAATTGGCTCTGATAGTCTTCTTGCGGAGCCGGAATCGCCATCAGCCCGCGTAAACGAACGTTTGGCAAGGCAGCCACCGCTTCAGCCAGCGCCGGCAGTTCAGCCAGTACAATGCCAGATTTACTCTGTTCATCGCTGATATTTATTTGGATCAGAACGTTAAGCGGCGGCATGTCTGCCGGGCGTTGGTCGCTTAACCGCTGGGCGATACGCAGCCGATCGACGGTATGACACCAGGCAAAGTGCTCTGCTACCAGCCGGCTCTTATTGGATTGCAAAGGGCCGATAAAGTGCCACTCCAGCGTTGCCCCTTCCGGCAACGCGGCAAAATGCTGAACCTTATCCACGCCTTCCTGCACATAGTTTTCGCCGAAGGTTCGCTGGCCTGCCGCGATGGCTTCTGCGATCGCCGCCACAGGTTTGGTTTTACTCACTGCAAGCAGCGTCACTTCTTCTGGAGCGCGAGCGCAGCCTTGAGCGGCCGCGGCAATGCGGTTTCTGACATCCTGCAGATTCTGTTGGATAGTGCTCATTATTGACCCAGGAGATTGATATGGATATCGGTGAATTCGTGGCCCTTAGTGTAAAGCATAATGCTTCCGATCTGCACCTTTGTACGGGACATCGGCCGATGTTGCGCATCGATGGCGAATTACAGCCGCTGGAAGGTGCGGAAAAACTGACCGAGACCAAGATGCACCGCTTGTGCAGCGCGCTGCTGCAACCCCAGCAGCGGCAGCAATTGCAACAGCAGGGGCAGCTTGATCTGGCGCTGACGCTTGCGGACGATATTCGGCTGCGCGCCAATTTCTTTCTGCAAAGCCTCGGGGTTTCGCTTGCCTTGCGGCTGATTGCCAGCGAGTGCCCGACGCTGGCGGCGTTGGCGGCACCAGGCATTATTTCGGCACTGGTGCGCAGGGAAGATGGCCTGATTTTAGTGACCGGCGCGACCGGCAGCGGTAAATCCACGACCCTGGCGGCAATGATTGACGACATCAATCAGCACCAGCGGCGGCATATTCTTACGCTGGAGGACCCGATCGAATTTATTCACCACAGTCGACACTCTTTAATTCAGCAGCGCGAATTGGGCCGCGATAGCCACAGCTTTGACGACGCATTACGTGCTGCCCTGCGTGAAGATCCAGACGTCATCTTGCTGGGTGAGCTGCGTGACACCACAACCATCAGGCTGGCGCTTACCGCTGCGGAAACCGGCCATCTGGTACTGGCGACGCTGCATACCCGCAGCGCGACGCAGGCGGTCGATCGGCTGGTGGATGTTTTCCCGGCGGAAGAAAAGCCCTACGTGCGTGCTCAGTTGGCCGGTAGCCTGCAGGCGGTGATTGCGCAGAAGTTGTTGAGTCGGCCCGGGGGCGGCAGGGTGGCGATTTTTGAGGTGCTGACGGCGACGGCGGCGGTCAGCAGCATGATCCGCGAGGGCAAAACCCATCAGCTTGCCAGCGTGCTGCAAACCGGTGGGCAGTCCGGCATGCAGACCTTTGAACAAGGTCTGCAACAGCGGATCGGTGCGGGGTTACTGGGTGGCGTGGAGGGAACTTTGCCAGCGGATTAACCCAATTGCCGTTCGAACCAGCTTTCCAGAATGACCACCGCCGAGGCGGAATCCACGCTGCCCTTGTCAAGCGCACGGAAGCCGCCGCGATCGAACAGGTTGGCGCGGGCCTCTACGGTGCTGAGGCGCTCATCATGCAGCGCGATTTGCACGCCAAAGCGGCCGTGCAGGCGGTTGGCGAACTTGCGCGCTTGCTCAGTGACCGGCTGTTCGGTGCCGTCCATGTTCAGCGGCAGGCCGACCACCACCAGATCCGGTTGCCACTCTTTCAGCAACTTCTCGATTTTCTGCCAGTCCGGCGAGCCGTCCTGCGCTTTGAAAGCCGCCAGCGCACGGGCGCTGCCGGTAAGCTCCTGACCAATGGCCGCGCCGATGCTTTTGGTGCCGAAGTCGAAGGCGATAATGGTGCGGTTGGTCATCAGGCGTGTCCTGCGTGGTTGGCAATGCTGCGAATATCGATGCCAAGGCGATTGGCGGCCTCGCGCCAGCGGCTGGCGATCGGCGTATGGAACAAAATGTCAGTGTCGGCCTCAATGGTCAGCCAGGCGTTTTCCAACACTTCCTGTTCCAGTTGGCCTTTTTCCCAGCCGGCATAGCCGAGCGCGACCAGCACGTCATCCGGTTGTTCCGGTGTGCCCAGCGTTTCCAGCACGTCTTTCGAGGTGGTGATCATGGTCTTCGGCGAGATCTGAATGCTGGAGCCGAAGCCTTTGCGCGGGGTATGCAGGATAAAACCGCGATCGTCAGCCAGCGGGCCGCCGGCAAACACCGGTTTATCCAGACTGATGGCCGGATCGCGCGCCTGCGGCATGATCTTCAGTTTGCTCAGCACTGTTTCCACCGTGAACTGTTCCACCGGTTTATTGATCACCAGGCCCATGGCGCCGTCTTCATTGTGCTCGCAGACATAAATCACCGAGCGTTTGAAGCGAGGATCCTGAAGTGATGGCATAGCGATAAGAAAATGGTGTTGTAAATTCATGGTGTTATTTAAGGTATTTGATTGGTGAGAAGTTAAACAGCCGCCAGTATGCGGCTATCCCCATCGCCTTTCAAGCCGCGACTCGGTTGACGCGGGCTGACAGCGTCATTCAGGGAGGTCGGGAAGGCGGGCGACGCAAGTCACCCGCATTTCGATTACTTCGCTGCCAGACGCTTCTCGATTGCATCCATCAGCATACCGGTGATGGAAACCGGGAAGGCCGCTTCTATTTCACGCGCACAGGTTGGGCTGGTGACGTTGATTTCAGTCAGGC
Organism: Serratia sp. OS31; assembly: GCF_014164835.1. Taxonomy (NCBI): domain Bacteria; kingdom Pseudomonadati; phylum Pseudomonadota; class Gammaproteobacteria; order Enterobacterales; family Yersiniaceae; genus Serratia; species Serratia sp. OS31. Next base: position 105,312 of record NZ_JACJFQ010000008.1, read on the forward strand.
GATCGCCAATTACGTCCAGACCCACAAAGATCAGCCCTTTTTCTTTCAGCGTCGGCGCCACCGCGCGCGCAATTTTCCAGTCGCTTTCGCTCAGTGGGCGCGCTTCGCCACGGCCGCCAGCCGCCAGGTTGCCACGGGTCTCGCCCTGCGCCGGGATGCGTGCCAGACAGTAAGGCACAGGCTCACCGTCAACCACCAGAATGCGCTTATCGCCCTCCTTGATTGCCGGCAAGAAGTTCTGCGCCATGCAGAAACGGCTGCCGTGCTCGGTCAGGGTTTCGATAATCACCGACAGGTTAGGGTCATCCTGCTTCACGCGGAAGATAGACGCGCCGCCCATGCCGTCCAGCGGTTTGAGAATAATGTCGCTGTGCTGCTGGTGGAATTTGCGGATGTGTGCCGCGCTGCGACTGACCAGGGTGTCCGGCGTCAGTTCCGGGAACCAGGCGGTGAACAGCTTTTCGTTGCAGTCGCGCAGGCTTTGCGGCTTGTTGACCACCAGCGTGCCTTTGACCTCTGCACGTTCCAGAATATAGGTCGCGTAGATGTATTCGGTATCGAACGGCGGATCTTTACGCATCAGGATCACGTCCAGATCGTGCAGCGCCAGATCCTGTTCGCTGCCAAAGCTGAACCAGCTTTCTTTATCTTCCTTTACGTTCAGCAGACGGGTGCGGGCGCGGCCGTCACCGGCGTGCAGATAGAGATCGTCCATCTCCATGTAATGCAGTTCCCAGCCACGGCGCTGCGCTTCGAGCAGCATGGCGAAGCTGGTGTCTTTCTTGATGTTGATGGAGGCGATAGGGTCCATCACGATGCCGAGCTTAATCATCTTTTCTCCTTTAACCCAGATCACCGAAACGTACCTGCAAAGCGGTAATTGCGGTGAGTGCTGTGGTTTCTGTACGCAGAACGCGTGGCCCCAGCAGGATATCAGTAAATCCGTGGCCTGTGGTCATCGCAATTTCGTCGGCGGATAAACCGCCTTCCGGCCCAATCAGCAGGCGGACATGTTCCACTGGCAGCGGCAACGTATTGATGCTGTGGCTGGCGCGTGGGTGCAGGTTAAGTTTCAGGCTGCCATCTTGCTCAGCGCACCAGTCTTCCAGTTTCATCGCTTCGCGAATTTCCGGAATGCGGTTACGGCCACATTGTTCGCAGGCGGCGATGGCGATCTTCTGCCATTGCTGAATTTTTTTCGCCAGACGTTCGCCATCCAGCTTTACGCCGCAGCGCTCGGAAAACAGCGGGGTGATGACATTGACCCCGAGCTCGATGGATTTCTGGATGGTGAACTCCATCTTCTCACCGCGAGAAATCACCTGGCCCAGATGCAGATTGAGCGGCGATTCACGGTCTTCCTGTTGGCCTGCGGCTAACCGCACCAGCACGTTTTTTTTGTCGACCTGGGTGATTTCGGCGTCAAATACCTGGTTGCTGCCGTCGAAGAGCTGCAGCGCCTGGCCGGCGCTCATGCGCAGTACACGCCCGATGTGGTTGGCGGCGTCTTCGCTCAGTGCGATTTCTGCATGGTCGATTAACGGCTGCGGATGATAAATGCGGGGTATACGCATAGAAATATTCGTTCCTGACTCATGTGCAGTCATCAGTGCTGCAGTTTGAAAAAAAAGAGTATATACCCAAAGTAATTGAAGCTGCAGCAAGGCGGCAAGTGAGTGCATCCCGATGAGCTTACTTAAGTAAGTGATTCGGGTAAGCTCACGCAGTTAACGCCGCTGCAGTTTTAAGTACGAAGGGAATTTAGCCCTTTCGTTGCTGGCAAGCCTGTTGAACATAGGGATTGTGATTGCCCTGTACCTTAGCGATGCGTGCCTCCCGCAGGCATTCCCATTGGCTGACCGGATACTGACGGTTCCACACTTCGAAAAGTTGGGTCTGCTGGCGTGAAAGCCGCAGTTGATAACGGTCGCGCATATAAAAGTAGGTGCGGGCGATAGCGCCGCGGGCGCGGGCGGGCGGTTCGGCCTGCTTGTTTTTAAAGTCCACCTTCATGGGGCACTGGCCGTACTGGCCTTCGCCGCCTTTCCATTGGCTGTACATGAAATTATTGCGATCGCCGTTCACTTCACCAATCGCTGGTTGCAGGTTGTGCAGGTCAGTTTCGATTTGGCGATAGCCCGCGTCTTTATTGCAGTTTTTGCGACCGCCCTGTTGCCAGCACTGCAATTGATGGCCGAACTGCCAGGCCGGGACCACATGTTCCCACTCGATACGCTGTGCGCGTTGAGCGTTCTTACGCGGCTGATAGCCGCAACTGTTCAAATCCGGGATGCCTTTCTTACCCTGCCACTCAATCCGGCAGCCGCAGTAGAAAGAGCCGGGCGCGCCTTGGTTGATTTTGGCCGCTGCAGCCTTGGCCTGAGAGAAATTATTAATGCCGTGCGCCTGTGCGGCACCTGCGGCGAAAACCACCGTAAACAAAATTTTGCGAAGCATGTTCCAAAACGGCTCAAAATTGGAAAGGCAGGCAGGGTAGCGGAAGTCAACGACAGTGGCAAACGACGGGCTTTACACCCATGGCTCTCAAGCTACAGCCGGGTGCCTGGCTGTAACCTGAAACTCGCAGGATATAGCGGTGGATATTTGGTTAAAGAGGCTCGTTGGCGATAAATTTTAATTTTTCACCACACTGGCGGCAGCGATATTCGCTTTCACCGCGAAGCACCCGATTATGCCGACGTACGGTGAGCTGATGCTGTTGGCAACGGCAGAGGTAGGGGAAGGTTTTGCTCTGCACCGAGGCAATCTCAAACTGGTGGGTGCGGCTGGCCGGCACCTGCAACACGCTTTCCATCATCCAGCGCCATTCGCGCCCATGGGGGGCTACGCGGCCGAACTGGCGGAAAACTAGCAGGTGCGCCAGTTCGTGCGGCACCACTTCGTCGATAAACGGCTGCTGGTTTTCCATCAGCAAAACCGGATTCAGGCGAATTTCCCAGGCTTGCAGCCAGGCGGTGCCCGCACTGGTGCCACGTTGCTGGTAAACGACTTTGGGTTCCGGAAATTCGACGGAAAAATGCTGACGCGCCAGCAGCAGTTTTTCGCGCAGGCTGCGCATCACCGCCTGTTGCAGCGCTATGGGGATTCTTACTTTGTTCATTGAGGCTAGCTTAAGCAATGGCGCGACGGCTGGCAATAAGACGAAAAACTAATTCTCATCCCGCCTGTCGGGCCGGTTTTTTATCGCATTGATAACCCGATCGACGCTGATGGATTGTAATCAATGTGTTAACTGCGGGATAATAAACCGTACATGCTGAGTCTGTACCCGCAGCGCTCACAGAAAAGATTGAAAAGCACCCCGAGAAAATACCTTTCTAACGCAGGGGTTATTATGCGATTTAGCGCAATAACCGACTGATTAAAAATACGTAAGGTGTGGGAAGTTTTTTGACGCGGCCTGCCCCGAGCTGGCTGAGTAAGTGTGAATTTAACGCAGCTGATGTTGCAAGTGAGAGATCAATGTCGAATAAACCGTTCCATTATCAAGATCCGTTCCCGCTGAAGAAAGACGATACCGAATACTATCTGTTAAGCCGCGATCACGTTTCCGTGAGCGAATTTGAAGGCCAGGAAGTTCTGAAAGTAGCCCCTGAAGCGTTAACCCTCCTTGCTCAGCACGCGTTTCATGACGCTTCATTTATGCTGCGCCCGGCGCACCAGCAGCAGGTTGCCGATATCCTCAAGGATCCGGACGCCAGCGAAAACGACAAATACGTTGCGCTGCAATTTTTGCGTAACTCGGAAATCGCCGCCAAAGGTATTTTGCCGACCTGTCAGGACACCGGTACCGCCATTATCGTCGGTAAAAAGGGCCAGCGTGTCTGGACCGGTGGCGGTGACGAAGAAGCGTTGTCACGCGGGGTGTATAACACCTTTATCGAAGACAACCTGCGATATTCGCAAAACGCCGCGCTGGATATGTATAACGAGGTCAACACCGGCAGCAACCTGCCGGCGCAGATTGATCTCTACAGCGTAGACGGCGAAGAATACAAATTCCTGTGCATTGCCAAGGGTGGTGGCTCCGCCAACAAAACCTACCTTTATCAGGAAACCAAAGCGCTGCTGTCTCCGGGCAAGCTGAAGGATTATCTGGTCGAGAAAATGCGTACGCTGGGCACTGCGGCTTGCCCGCCGTACCACGTGGCATTCGTTATCGGCGGTACTTCGGCGGAAGCGACGCTGAAAACCGTAAAACTGGCGTCGACCAAGTACTATGACGGCCTGCCGACCGAAGGCAATGAGCACGGTCAGGCATTCCGCGACGTGGCGCTGGAAGAAGAGTTGCTGAAAGAAGCGCAGAACCTGGGGTTGGGCGCGCAGTTTGGCGGCAAATACTTTGCACATGACGTCCGCGTGGTACGTCTGCCGCGCCATGGCGCATCCTGCCCGGTGGGGATGGGGGTTTCCTGCTCCGCTGACCGTAACATTAAGGGCAAGATCAACCGCGACGGCATCTGGCTGGAGAAGCTGGAGCATAACCCGGGCAAATTTATCCCGCAGGAACTGCGTCAGGCCGGCGAAGGTGAGGCGATCAAAATTGACCTTAACCGCCCGATGGCCGATATCCTCAAACAGCTGTCGCAATACCCGGTATCCACCCGCCTGTCCTTGAGCGGCACCATCATCGTGGGCCGCGACATAGCCCACGCCAAGCTGAAAGAACGCCTGGACAGGGGCGAAGGCCTGCCGCAATACGTCAAGGATCACCCGATTTACTACGCAGGCCCGGCCAAAACGCCGGACGGCTACGCCTCCGGTTCACTGGGGCCAACCACGGCCGGGCGCATGGATTCTTACGTCGACCTGCTGCAGTCTCACGGCGGCAGCATGATCATGTTGGCGAAAGGCAACCGCAGCCAGCAGGTGACCGACGCCTGCCACAAGCACGGCGGTTTCTACCTCGGCAGCATCGGTGGCCCGGCGGCCGTATTGGCACAGCAGAGCATCAAGAGCCTGACCTGCGTCGAATACCCGGAGCTGGGTATGGAAGCGATCTGGAAAATCGAAGTGGAAGATTTCCCGGCGTTTATTCTGGTGGATGATAAAGGCAATGACTTCTTCCAGAAGATCCAGGCCGGCCAGTGTTCTCGCTGCGTGAAGTAACCGCCGAAAGGATTTGCCGCCCGCAGTGGGGCGGCAAATTTCAGGTTTTATCAACCCCTGTGTAAATTACTGTAGCCCGCTGGACGCCATGTTTTAACCTGTATACCCTACGCGCAAAGCACTAATACGCGCATAAAGGCATATTTGGAACAGAAGGTTCGGCAAACTCATGGAAACGCAGGAAAGTCATATCAGGGAATTGCTGGTCTGGATTGAAGACAACCTAACCAATCCCTTGTCATTGGATATCGTTTCTGCCAAATCAGGCTACTCGAAATGGTATCTGCAGCGAATGTTCAAAAAGCAGACCAGTTTGTCGCTGGCTTCCTATATTCGCGCACGCCGCTTGTACCTCGCCGCTTTCGCCTTGCGTTATACGCAAAAAAGCATTCTTGATATTTCTATTGAATATCAATTCGATAACCAACAAACCTTTTCTCGCTGCTTCAAAAAGCACTTTGCCGAATCTCCCAGTGTTTATCGCCATGCGCGTAAACAGGACTTCAGCCATCTGGTTCGCTCGCTGTCGGTGAATCAGCCGGGTGATATCAAGGTCGATCGCGTCAAGGTCGCCAAGGGGCAGTATGCTATCCGCGGGAAGAGTTACCCTTACCATCTGGATATTACCGATCTGGATAAGTCGCACCTTCCCATCCGCAGCAAAATAAAAGAGACGTTCTATGCCCTGCTGGGCGGGCGCCCGGCATTGACCTATTCGCTGGCCCAGTTTGTGCCGGATGGGGAAAGAGTGCGGGTAGATTACACCCTGGGGGTAGCGGCGGACTGCCCGGTCAGTGACGATGCCGGGCTTGAAGCACTGCCGGATATCTCCGGTGATTTTTGTCGTTTTTGCTATGCCGGCAAGCCGGTGGCCCTGAACGATCATATCGTCCAGATGTACACTCAGGTCTTGCCGCAACTTGGCCTGGCCCGCCGGGAAGGGCCTGACCTGACGATGTTCAACTATTCGCTAAATGAGCGGGAGGAGCTGCATCTTGAGCTCCAACACCTGGTGCCAGTGACTCCCCTTGACTGAGTGGGGTGGCAGAGCGGTTCTTTTGCTGCACGATATCTGCCATCACTGCCAGCGCGATTTCAGCCGGGGTCTTGCTGCCGAGCGGCAGGCCAATCGGGGCATGAATTCGCTCCAGCTCTTGCGGGCTGAATTCGGCAATTTGCTGCAGGCGTTGGCGACGACGCGCGCTGTTGCGCAACGATCCCATGGCGCCGATATAAAACGCCGGAGTATGGATAGCTTCCATAAGCGTCAGATCGTCCATGCGGGGATCGTGAGTCAGCGCGACAATTGCGGTATTGGCGTGACAGCCGCCGTCTTCAATAAACTTGGCCGGAAACTGACGCAGTAGCGTTACGTTGGATCTCAACTGCGGGGCGAAATTTTCCAGCGCCTCCGGACGGTTCTCGCACACCAACACTTCAAACCCCAGCGAACTGGCGAAATCGGCACAGTACAATGCCACGCTGGACAGACCGGCGATCAGCAAACGCGGGGCCGCGGCAATATGCAGGGTAATTTGCGGACCGCGGCGTTCCACCTGGGTTGCACTGGCGAAATCGGTCAATGTCAGGCTGCCGCAGGCATCCGGCAGGGTGAGGCGTTTGACCAGCGCATGGTGTCCGTTTAGCGCGCCGGCGAGGGTTGTCAGGTAATCGATGCTCTCGTCGCCCGCCGGCAAATACTCAATCAGCACCTCCAGCACGCCGCCGCAGGGCAGCGCCACGTTGGGCTCCAGACCACCCTCACCGTAACGAATGACCTGGCTGGCAGCCTGATACTCCCCGGCCGCCAGGCGCCGCAGAAAGTCTTCTTCCACGCACCCCCCGGACAGCGAGCCGCAATAATGCCCATCCTGGGTGGAGGCCAATAGCGCCCCCGGCGATCGCGGTGAGGAGCCGTAAGTGCTCAGCACGGTGCACAGCCACACCGGTTGTTGTTTCAGCCAGTTTATCGCCTGGCTGACCACGGTGATATCGAGATGTTGCATAGATGAGTTACTCGCTGACCGGTAGCTGCGACGGAAGATCTATATCCTGCACCACGGTGGGTTGATCAAAATAAAGCCAGTGTACCGCCTGCTCTTTAAGCAGATCGCGTGCGCCATTATCGCCACGTAATTGGCTCAGTTGTTTGCGCAATAGAGCGGAAAACCCAACCGGGTGACCCGGCTGTTGCTCAAAACGGGGGCGGACAATGGCGTGGTGCTGCAACGTGGTGGCTACCCGCTGGAAAACCGCCGGGGTAACGAACGGCATATCCGCCAAATGAACCAGCCAGCCTTGCCAGTGCGGCGTGGCGTTAACGCCAGCGGCAATGGAATCGCCAAGACCGTCGCTGGCCAGCAGCGTGACTGGAACCTGATAGGCGGCGCAAATCTGTTGTACCGGGTGGTTGTCCGGTCGGGTGACCACCCATATTGGCAGGCCGGACGCCAACGCTTGACGCAGCGTCTGTTCAAACAGCGAACGTTGGCGGCCAGCGGCATCCGCAAACTCGGCATTTAATTTATTGCCTGCGCCACCGGCCTGAGAGAAGCGTTCTCCACGTCCGGCAGCGGCGATCACTATGCCTGTTGTCATCTTACCCGCCCGAATTTGCGCAACGTCTAATTACCTTACTAAAAATATGTGTTGTTGAGATGTGTTTTTATTGAAAATCGCATGTTAATCATCACATAATTTTGGTTATAAGCATATGCTTATGACGTCTACGGCAAGGTCGTCAGCGTTTGCGCAACACCACCGCTGAACACAAAACTACAATAAAGATGCAAAGGACTTTTTATGAGCAATTTCAACCCGTCGCGGCGCCGCTTTATCAAAAGCGCCGTGATAGCGGGGGTCTCCGTGTACCTCGCGCCCCTGTACAGCCGCGCCTATGCCGCGCTGTTTGAACAAAAGATCCTTCAGTCCCCGAACTGGGATGCCCATGAGAAACGCATACGCTTTCGTATCGATGGCCGTGCCAAAGTCATGGGGCAGAAGGTCTTTGCCCGTGATATTCGCGCGGTGGATATGCCGCACTGGCCACAGCAGCAGGCGCACGCCTTTATTTTGCGTGTCACTCAAGCAGACAAGCTGTTCGAAGGCATTGATCTCTCCTTGCTGGGCGACGACCTGCAGCCCGATCGGCTGGTAACCGCCGAGGATTTGGCGCGCGACGGTCTGGCCTTCCCGGCATTTTACGGCGACGACATGCTGCTGCCGATTGGCAAAACCCCGGCTTACCTGGGCCAGGCTGTGGCAATCCTGATTTATCACGACTTTGCCCGTTTCCGCTTCGCCAAGGACAAGCTGAAATTCCGCGAAGGCACGATTAAATACGGGGCGCAAACCGGTCCGCTGCAGCGTGACCCTTGGGGCACTTTCCGCTATGTGCGGGTGGGTGGAGACAAGCCGTTCGATGACGACCGTTTTTCCAGCCTGAAAGATACCCCGATTTTCCCGGTTTCGATGAAGAAACACCTGCCGGTCTGGCCGGAAGGGCGCGAAGGCGGCAAGCTGGATCAGGAAGGGATGTACTACGCCGGCATGATTGCCGATGAGTTGAAAACGCCGCCGGACGAGTGGCTGGTGATGTCACACCGCTACACCACGCAGTCCGTCGACACCTCTGCGCTGGAGCCGGACAACGCCAACGGCTGGTTCGACGCCGAGACGCAAACGCTGCATCTGGTGGTGCCGACTCAATCGCCGCAGGAAGTGGCCGATGAAATGCCGCGCATGCTGGCAAAACGTAATCCGCCGGTTAAACAGCTGATTCTGCACCCGTGCTACACCGTCGGTTACGGCTCGAAAGATCACTTTAACTTCCCGTATTACGGCGCGGTGGCGGCGATGTACGGCGACGGGCACCCGGTTCGGCTGGCCAACGACCGTTTTGAACAGTTCCAGACTGCACTGAAACGCCATGCCTTCGACATGAATTACCGCATTGCGGTAAACCGCCAAACCGGTGTACTGCAGTCATTTCACGGCGAGATGACGGCAGACGGCGGCGGCCGCAGCAACTTTACGCCTTCGGTGGTGATGGTGGCGGCAACTGCGGCGCAGTCGATCTATTACTTCCCGAAAAGCGATTTGTCTGCGGTGGGGCTGGCTTCGCGCGCCATCGATGCGGGGTCGGCACGGGGTTACGGCACGCTGCAAAGCATGGCCGCCACCGAAATGATGGTCGATGAGCTGGCTGCCGAACTGAAGATTGATCCGATTGAATTCCGTTTGCGCAATGTGCTCAAATCCGGCATGAAAAATACTCAGGGGGCCATTCCTGCCGGGGCTATTCGCGCCGATGAAGTGCTGGAGAAGGCGGCGAAGCATGAGATGTGGCTGCAACGCGCCAAGCGCAAGGCGGAGTTTGAAAGCCAGCATCCGGGCAAACGCTATGGCGTAGGCTTTGGCTGCGTGCAAAAAGACTTTGGTACCGGTGCCGAAACTTCATTCGCCCGCGTCGAGCTGGGAGAAGACGGGCGCATTATGCTGCATCACAGCGGTGCCGAGATGGGCACCGGCATGTCGACCTCTCAGTCGGTGTTGTGCGCACAGTGGCTGGGCAAACCGGCTGATGAGGCTCACTTCTCGGTGACCGACTGGTCAGTGTTGCCGATGGTCACCAGCGGCGATCCTTACATTATGTCGCAGGCCGATCAGGATAGGTTGCAAACCAATCCGGCCTGGACGCCAAGCTACTGCTCACCTTCCAGCGCCAGCAACTCGGCATATTATTTCTCCCACAGTACGCGAGAAGCGGCACGGCTGATATTCGATCATGGCCTGTGGCCGGCGGCGATGGCGATTTGGCAATCCGGCATCGGCGGCGGTCAGGCGGCGCCTTTGGTGGTGCGCCGAGAGGATGCGCGTTGGGTAGAAGGTGGATTGACCGCAGCCGGCCTGGAAGTATTGAGTCTGGCTCGCTTGGCAAAACAACTTTACCAAATGGGCGGGATCGCCGGCGCGGCGGTGCACGTATTCAACCGCTGGCAGTGGGCGGAGGCGGACTTTACCCTGAGCGGCAACAGCGAACGCCTGCCGATTGATGGCCTGGCTGTACGCCACGCCGGTGGCGAGTTCAAAACGCTGCCGCGCAATCAGGTCTATTATCCCCCGACCCAACGCAATAACGCGGCGGTGACCTATTACAGTGCCGTCGGCACCCTGGCGGAAGTGGCGGTGGATATCGCCACCGGCCAGGTAGAACTGCTGAATCACCATTCGATCATGGAGTGCGGCAACCTGATTGTGCCGGAACTGGTTTCCGGCCAGTTGCAAGGCGGCTTGGCGATGGGGATTGGTCATGCGCTGCACGAATATTTACCGCTGTACGAAGACGGGCCCGGTAACGGCACCTGGAACTTTAATCGTTACCACCTGCCACGCGCCAGCGATGTGGCGGTCTGGAAGCAGACCGATGACATCCTGCCTGCGCTGTCGGAAACCGATCCGCCCAAAGGCATGGCCGAAGTGGTGATGATCCCGGTGGTCGCGGCCTTGGTCAACGCCATCGCCGACGCCACTGGCCACCGTTTCCGTGATTTGCCCGTCCGTGCAGAAAATATTCGTGAGGTATTACAATGAGCATCAAAACCCAGCCGATTTCCCTGACCATCAACGATAAGCAATACGGCCCGATCGACGTACCGGAAGGGCTGATGATGATCGATTTCCTGCACGAGTATCTCGACCTGACCGGCTCGCGGCTTGGCTGCGGGCAGGGTATCTGCCACGCCTGCGTAGCGATTGTCGATCACCCCAGCGGCACCAGTGAAGAAGTGCGTACCTGTATTACCGGCGCACACTTTTTCAGCGGCAAGAAAGTCCGCACCGTCGAGGGGCATGCCAAGGTGGACGCGCAGGGCGAAGTGGTGGAGTTGTCACCTATCCAGCAGGCGTTTCTCGAGCATTACAGCTTCCAGTGCGGCTACTGCACGCCGGGCTTTGTCAACGCCGCCACCATCTTTGTGGAAAAACTCAAGCGCGAACCCATCGCCCGCGAGCAGTTGGAAGACGCCATTGAACAGGCGCTGGACAGCCATATCTGCCGCTGTACCGGCTATGTCCGTTACTACGAAGCGGTTCGTGACGTGGTGCTCAAAACCCCGGGCCTGCTGAAGGAGACGGCGCAATGAAAAAACGTCTCGCTCTGTTGATCCTGCTGGTGGTGATTATCGTCATCGCCGTGCTGTGGTGGCGGGAAAACCGCCGCTACGATGGCCCGGTGCAGCAGGTGACCGCCAGCGCTGAACAGGTTGCTCGCGGTCGCTATCTGGCGCAGGCCGCCGACTGTGCCGCCTGCCATACCGCCAGCGGCGGTGCCCCTTTGGCCGGCGGCTATCCGCTGGAGACGCCGTTCGGCACTATCTATGGCAGCAACCTGACGCCTTCGGCCGATCATGGCATTGGCCGCTGGACCCGGGACGACTTTTTCCTGGCACTGACTCAGGGCGTGGCACCAGGCGGCCGCCATCTGTACCCGGCGATGCCTTATACCTCGTATAAAGGCATTTCACGCCAGGATGCTGATGACATCTACGCCTATCTGATGACCCGCCCGGCGGTGGACGTCGCCATTCCGGAAAACGACATGCCGTTTCCGTTTAACCAACGCATGGCGCTGATCGGTTGGAACCTGCTGTTCCGCAGCCAGGAGCCGTTGCCAACCAGTTCACAAGGCAATTCGGCGCAGTGGCAACGCGGCCGTTACCTGGCGGATACGCTGGGTCATTGCGGGGAATGCCATACGCCACGCGGCATGCTGGGGCAGATGAATCTTGGCAAGCCGATGCAGGGGGGCGATTTGGGGCGCTTTATGGCACCGGATATCACGCCGCACGGATTGGCCCAGCGCGGCTGGACGCCGGATGACCTGAACCGTTTCCTGGCGACCGGCATGGCACCTCAGGGATCTGCGTTCAGTGAGATGCACATGGTGGTGGATCTCAGCACCCGTCATCTGACGCCGGAAGATCATCAAGCGCTGGCGACCTATCTGATGGGTGAACAGCCGCCGGCTGCAGTGCCGGTTAAACTCGGTCAAGGCAGCGATGCCGGGCGTATCAGCTATCTGGATCAGTGCTCCGGCTGCCATGCACGAGAAGGTGAGGGCAAACCGCACGTGGCGGTGGCGATGCGCGATAACGCCACGCTGCGCCAACCGGACGCCAAGAATCTGATTGTCTCGGTGCTGGACGGTTTACCGGCGCAGCAATTCCCCAATGGCGAAAGCATGCAGAGCATGCCGGCCTTTGGCGAACGTCTGGACGATGCGCAAGTGGCGGAACTGGTGAACTATCTGCGCGTAACCTGGGGGGGCTTGCCGGCGGATATCACCGCCGAGCAGGTGAAGGCCCTGCGCCACAAATAACCTGAGAAGAAGTGTAAAATACGGGATTATTTATATTACCTAACCTGATTTTGATATCTTATCAAAATCAGGTTTTTTAATTTTAAGATTATATAATTTTAATTGATATTATCGCATGGTGTTTAAGTTTATTTGTTTATTATTAATGCATTTTCATTGTTTTTAATGGTGATGTTGTCAGTGGTGCGGGTTTTAATTGTTCATCTTGACGATGTTATTTGTTTTTTATTTCTATAAATAAACTTTGAGGTGCTTAATGATTAACAAAAAGTTTCTATTATCGTTATCCCCGGCGATTGCCCTTTTGGGCTTGGCCGGACAACCTGGTTTTGCGGCTGAGTTACTGACCAAAAAAATAATGACTGATAGTGATAGTACGCAATATTTGGTTAAGACATTGAAAAATGAGCATTCGACAGTAGCGATTAGTATCGCAGGCCTGAGTGAGCATAAGCTGCGTGCCGTTGACGAAACGGTCACTTTATTTACTACAGATGATGAAACGGTAGTGTTTAAAAAAACTTCGTCTCAGGAAGAGAATGGCAAACTGGTGTGGCAGGGCAATTGGGTGGGCTTGAACGAGTCTGCTACTCAAGAAGGGAATATTGAACAGCGTTTGCTGAATTCGGCCACATTAGTGCGTAACGGGGATAATATCGCCGGGTCGTTCCGTCTGGCCGGTCAACTCTACCAACTGTGGCCGCTCGGAGGAAATAAGGTTGCGGTGGTAAAAGTGGACGAAAGTGAAGTGAATGAATGGCATGAACATGAAGATGAACAGGATATTGAGGCCGACACTCCATTGCCTGCGGCGATGAATAGCAGGGCCTGTGAAGTCCCACCTCCTTATGCCGGGGATAGTAAACCGCCGAGTATTATTCGCGTGGCGCTGGTGACCACTGAGCAGTCGCGTAAGGCTTTGGCAAATACAGACCTTAATGCACTGGCAACTTTGGCTTTCTCTGAGGCCAACCAAGGAACAAGAAATAGCAATGTCGGTATTGTTTTTGACAGTGCCGGAATTTTACATGCTGATTATTCAGAACGTGGCACTTTTTCCAATATGTGGTCGGAGATGTTTACCAACTCTGGCAGTGCGTTAAGCCAGCAAATACAACAGTATCGTGATAAACATCGTGCACATTTGGTGGTGATGTTAGCTCAAACTACTTCATCCGCAGGGACTGGCACTAACGATGCCAATAAGAACAGCGCATTCTCCGTGATTCGCTACAGCAACTTGACGGGAACTTATACTTTTGCTCATGAAATGGGCCATAACCTTGGGGCCAGCCACGATCTTGACCAATATGGCGGGGTGCCAAAACGCTTACCTTGCTATCGGCACGGTTATAAGCATGAGTCGAGCGTTGCCAAGGAGCGTTGGCGGACCATTATGTCTTATGGCTGCAAGTCGGGGAGCTGTGGCCGCCTGAATATGTTCTCTAACCCACGCATGAGTTTTCAAGGGATTCCTGTGGGGTCAGAACAGTATGAAGACAACGCCCGTCGGTTGAACGAACGACGTGAGGAAGTGGCTAGCTTCTATCCTTGGATGTGAGGGGAAGATAGACAATAAAAAAGCCCGCCAGGATGAATGGCGGGCCTGATTAAGCCGTATGGATCAGCGGGTGACCGTACGCTGGCTGCGTTGCTTGATGAGATAGCCAATGGCCAAAATGGCCACCCAGACTGGGATCAGCAACACCGAGATTTGAATGCCCGGCGTCAGGTACATGATCACCAGGATACCGGCCATAAACACCAGGCACAGGTAGTTGCTAAACGGATACCAGAAGGCTTTGAACTTCGGCTCTACGCCTTCGCGGTTCTTGGCGGCGCGGAACTTCAGGTGCGCCAGGCTGATCATCGCCCAGTTGATCACCAGCGCCGAGACCACCAGCGCCATCAGCAGCTCGAATGCACGACCGGGGATCAGGTAGTTAATCAGCACGCAGAACGCCGTGGCCGTGGCGGAGACGGCGATAGCGATGACCGGTACGCCGCGGCCATCGACCTTCAGCAGGCTCTTCGGACCGTTGCCTTGTTTCGCCAAGCCGTACAGCATGCGGCTGTTGCAGTAAACGCAGCTGTTGTACACCGACAGTGCGGCGGTCAACACCACGATGTTCAGCACCGTTGCTACCAGGTTGCTGTTCAGCGCGTGGAAGATCAGCACGAACGGGCTGCCTCCTTCCACCACTTTGCCCCAAGGGTACAGCGACAGCAAAATGGTCAGTGAGCCGATATAGAACAGCAGGATGCGGTAGATCACCTGGTTGGTGGCTTTAGGGATGCTTTTCTGCGGGTTGTCGGCCTCCGCGGCGGTGATGCCCACCAGCTCGAGCCCGCCGAACGAGAACATGATCACCGCCATCGCCATCACCAGCCCCATGATGCCGTTCGGGAAGAACCCGCCCTGTGCCCACAGGTTGGTCACGGTCGCTTCCGGGCCGCCCATGCCGCTGAACAGCAGGTAGGCACCGAACACGATCATGCCGATAATCGCCACGACTTTGATGATGGCGAACCAGAATTCCATCTCGCCGTAGACCTTCACATTCGCCAGGTTGATGGCGTTGATGGCCAGGAAGAACACCGCCGCCGATACCCAGGTCGGGATCTCCGGCCACCAGTACTGCACATAGATACCGACCGCGGTCAGTTCTGCCATCGCCACCAGCACGTACAGCACCCAGTAGTTCCAGCCGGACGCAAAACCGGCGAAATTGCCCCAGTACTTATAGGCGAAGTGGCTAAAGGAACCGGCAACCGGCTCTTCCACTACCATTTCACCCAGTTGGCGCATGATCAGAAATGCGATAAAGCCGCCAATGGCATAGCCGAGAATGACCGAAGGACCGGCCATTTTTATTGTTTGCGCGATCCCGAGAAATAGCCCGGTACCGATAGCGCCCCCTAGAGCAATGAGCTGAATATGGCGGTTTTTCAGGCCGCGCTTCAGCTGGTCGCCATGCTGTTGACCATCCATCAATGAAACCCTCTGTCGTTGCAGAATTACTCACATGCTGTAAAGCAGTGGTTACGATGTGTGTTTTGTTTTATTTACGGCGTTATATCTATTAATTCCACGGAGCCGCTACCGTTTGGCAAAGAATAATGTTATGCGCGTCAGTTTGCACCTGCTTTATAGGGTGAGTGATTAAGATTTCAGCAGTTTAGGAAACAAAATGCGGGTTGTGTGACGGCAAGGGGGATTCAGTGCATGAAATAAGCAATAAATCACATAATGCGCAAAAATAATTTGGCGCTGGCCGCTTTGTGGTGGCGAAATATTAACCGGACAGGCGCACTTTATGCGCTGCAAATAGCTATTCGTTAAAGCTTAATAAACATGCAATAAAATGCCGTCTTTGATGCTTCAGTCTGCCTGACGGGAGGTTTCGCAAAAGTTAAATCAAAAACCTACCTCGTAAATGGTATTACCAAGCGCGCGTTAGCGGTTTGCAGCAGGTCTGGTATTGGGGTGTTAAAATGTGCGGGTAACCTGATTTCGATCAAGGCCCATATGGACAGGAGGTGAATACTTTGTTACTTTACCGTCACGTTTTTGAAATTGGTATTACCAATTGACTCCGCGCCATTCGCAGAGAAGAATTCACCCATGGCCTACAGCAAAATCCGCCAACCCAAGTTGTCAGATGTTATCGAGCAGCAGCTCGAACACCTGATCCTCGAGGGAACACTGCGCCCAGGCGAGAAACTGCCACCGGAGCGCGAACTGGCGAAACAATTTGATGTTTCCCGTCCTTCTCTGAGAGAGGCCATCCAGCGCCTGGAAGCCAAAGGGCTGCTCCTGCGCCGTCAGGGCGGTGGTACCTTTGTGCAAACTAATTTGTGGCAGAGCTTCAGCGATCCCCTGGCTGAACTGTTGGCCGACCACCCTGAATCACAATTCGATCTGTTGGAAACCCGTCATGCCCTCGAAGGCATCGCTGCCTATTACGCGGCGTTGCGCGGCACCGACGAAGATCTGGCGCGCATCCGCGATTGCCACATTGTGATCCAGCAGGCCCAGGAAAGCGGCGATCTCGACGCCGAAGCCGACGCGGTCATGCAGTACCAAATCGCCGTGACCGAAGCTGCCCACAACGTTGTGTTACTTCACCTGCTACGCTGCATGGGGCCGATGCTGGAACAGAACGTACGTCAGAACTTTGAATTGCTCTACTCGCGCCGTGAGATGTTGGCAAAGGTGAGCAGCCACCGCGCCGGAATTTTTGAGGCGATTGTGGCACGCGAGCCGGAAAAGGCCCGTGAAGCCTCGCACCGCCATTTGGCGTTTATCGAGGAAATCTTGCTGGATCTCGGTCGGGAGCATACTCGGCGCGAGAGATCGCTACGGCGTCTCCAGCAACGCAAGGATTAAGAGCGTTCTCTTCAGGGCACACCAGCCTGCGGAGCTTTCGTTCGAAGTGCTTAGTTAAGCATTTAAGCGGCAACTAAACTGATGGGCCTGTCTTCGTGTGTTTTGTCTCAGAACACAGGAAGACAGGCTCCAAAACAAACCATTAGACAGATAAGGAATACCACCATGTCAGAACGTTTAAACAATGACGTGGATCCGATCGAAACCCGCGACTGGCTGCAGGCGATCGAATCGGTCATCCGTGAAGAGGGTGTTGAGCGAGCTCAGTTTCTGATTGATCAGGTATTGGGTGAAGCCCGTAAAGGCGGTGTTAGCGTTGCAGCCGGTGCTGCGGCTCACAACTACGTCAACACCATCGCGGTGGAAGACGAACCTGCTTACCCTGGTAACCTGGATCTTGAGCGTCGTATTCGCAGCGCTATCCGCTGGAACGCGGTAATGACCGTGCTGCGCGCTTCCAAGAAAGATCTGGACCTGGGCGGCCACATGGCTTCCTTCCAATCTTCCGCGACCTTCTATGAAGTCTGCTTCAACCACTTCTTCCGTGCACGCAACGAGCAAGACGGCGGCGACCTGGTTTACTTCCAGGGCCACATCTCTCCGGGCGTTTACGCACGTGCCTTCCTTGAAGGCCGCTTGACCGAAGACCAAATGAACAACTTCCGTCAGGAAGTTCACGGTAAAGGCCTGTCTTCTTACCCGCATCCTAAACTGATGCCGGAATTCTGGCAGTTCCCGACCGTTTCCATGGGCCTGGGCCCTATCAGCGCCATCTACCAGGCGAAGTTCCTGAAATACCTGGAACACCGTGGCCTGAAAAACACCTCAGCTCAGACCGTTTACGCCTTCCTGGGCGACGGCGAGATGGATGAGCCGGAATCCAAAGGTGCGATCACCATCGCTACCCGTGAGAAGCTGGACAACCTGGTGTTCGTCATCAACTGTAACCTGCAACGTCTGGACGGCCCGGTCACCGGTAACGGCAAGATCATCAATGAACTGGAAGGCATCTTCTCCGGCGCAGGCTGGCAGGTACTGAAAGTGATTTGGGGCGGTCGTTGGGACGAACTGCTGCGTAAAGACACCAGCGGCAAGCTGATCCAGCTGATGAACGAAACCCTGGACGGCGACTACCAGACCTTCAAATCCAAAGACGGCGCTTACGTACGTGAGCACTTCTTCGGCCGTTTCCCGGAAACCGCCGCTCTGGTCAAAGACATGACCGACGACGAAATCTGGGCGCTGAACCGCGGTGGTCACGATCCGAAGAAAGTCTTCGCTGCACTGAAAAAAGCGCAGGACACCCAAGGCAAACCAACCGTTATCCTGGCCCATACCATTAAAGGTTACGGCATGGGTGAAACCGCGGAAGGTAAAAACATCGCTCACCAGGTGAAGAAAATGAACATGGAAGGGGTTCACCACTTCCGCGATCGTTTCAATGTGCCGGTTGCCGATGCCGACATCGAAAAACTGCCGTACATCACCTTCGAGAAAGACTCTGAAGAGTACAAATACCTGCACGAACGCCGTCAGGCGCTGAAAGGTTATGTACCTACCCGTCTGCCAGCCTTCACCCAGAAGCTGGAAATGCCGGCTCTGGAAGACTTCAGCTCGCTGCTGGAAGAGCAGAACAAAGAAATCTCCACCACCATCGCCTTCGTGCGTGCCCTGAACGTGATGTTGAAGAACAAGTCGATCAAAGATCGCCTGGTTCCAATCATCGCCGACGAAGCGCGTACCTTCGGTATGGAAGGTCTGTTCCGTCAGATCGGTATCTACAGCCCGAACGGTCAGCAATATACTCCGCAAGACCGTGAGCAGGTTGCTTACTACAAAGAAGACGAAAAAGGTCAGATCCTGCAGGAAGGCATCAACGAACTGGGCGCAGCATCTTCATGGCTGGCCGCAGCGACTTCCTACAGCACCAACGATCTGCCGATGATTCCGTTCTACATCTACTACTCGATGTTCGGTTTCCAGCGTATCGGTGACCTGTGCTGGGCAGCAGGCGACCAACAGGCGCGCGGCTTCCTGATCGGCGGTACTTCAGGCCGTACCACCCTGAACGGTGAAGGTCTGCAGCACGAAGACGGCCACAGCCACATTCAGTCTCTGACTATCCCTAACTGTATCTCTTACGATCCAGCTTATGCATACGAAGTGGCAGTGATCATGCACGACGGTCTGGTCCGCATGTACGGTGACGCGCAAGAAAACGTCTACTACTACATCACCACGCTGAACGAAAACTACCACATGCCGGCCATGCCGCAGGGCGCAGAAGAAGGTATCCGCAAAGGTATCTACAAGCTGGACACTCTGGCAGGCAGCAAAGGCAAGGTTCAGTTGCTGGGTTCAGGGTCTATCCTGCGTCACGTACGTGAAGCGGCGAAGATCCTGGCAGACGATTACGGCGTGGGTTCTGACATCTACAGCGTGACTTCCTTCACTGAACTGGCGCGTGATGGCCAGGACTGCGAGCGTTGGAACATGCTGCACCCAACCGAAACTCCACGTGTACCGTACATTGCTCAGGTGATGAACGATGCGCCGGCGGTGGCGTCTACCGACTACATGAAGCTGTTTGCAGAACAGGTTCGTACTTACGTTCCAGCCAGCGACTATCGCGTACTGGGTACTGACGGCTTCGGTCGTTCAGACAGCCGCGAAAACCTGCGCCACCACTTTGAAGTTGACGCTTCTTACGTTGTGGTTGCTGCACTGGGTGAACTGGCTAAACGCGGTGAAATCGAAGCTTCTGTGGTAGCTGATGCGATTAAGAAATTCGACATCAACCCAGAGAAAGTTAACCCGCGTCTGGCATAAGAGGTACAGAAGAAATGTCTATCGAAATCAAAGTACCGGACATCGGTGCAGACGAAGTGGAAATCACCGAGATTCTGGTGAAAGTGGGCGATAAAGTTGAAGCTGAACAATCGCTGATCACCGTTGAAGGTGACAAAGCTTCCATGGAAGTCCCTTCCCCGCAGGCGGGTGTGGTGAAAGAGATCAAAGTTGCCGTCGGTGATAAAACCGAAACCGGCAAACTGCTGATGATCTTTGAAGCGGAAGGGGCGGCTCAGGCCGCACCTGCTGCCAAGGCTGAAGAAAAACCGGCTGCAGCACCTGCTGCTCCGGCTGCCGCGGCTGCCAAGGACGTTGCCGTACCGGACATCGGTGCCGACGAAGTGGAAGTGACCGAGATCCTGGTGAAAGTGGGCGACAAGGTGGAAGCCGAGCAGTCCCTGATCACCGTTGAAGGCGACAAGGCTTCCATGGAAGTCCCTGCACCGTTCGCAGGCACCGTGAAAGAGATCAAAATCGGCACTGGCGACAAAGTCACCACCGGCTCGCTGATCATGGTATTCGAAGTGGCCGGCGCAGCTTCTGCTGCCGCTCCGGCTGCGGCTGAAACGCCTGCTGCTCCAGCGGCACCGGCTGCCTCTGCGGCCAAAGACGTTGCCGTACCGGATATCGGTGGCGATGAAGTAGAAGTGACCGAAGTGATGGTTAAAGTGGGCGACAAAGTTGCCGCTGAGCAGTCACTGATCACCGTTGAAGGTGACAAGGCTTCTATGGAAGTGCCGGCACCGTTCGCAGGTACCGTGAAAGAAATCAAAATCAGCGCCGGCGACAAAGTGAAAACCGGCTCCCTGATCATGGTGTTCGAAGTTGAAGGCGCTGCACCAGCGGCTGCTCCTGCTCAAAAAGCAGAAGCAGCGCCGGCACCGGCTGCCAGCGCGGCACCAGCCAAACAGGCTGCTCCAGCTGCCAAAGGCGAGTTCGCTGAGAACGACGCTTATGTGCATGCTACCCCGGTCATCCGCCGTCTGGCGCGTGAGTTCGGCGTAAACCTGGCGAAAGTGAAAGGCACCGGTCGTAAAGGCCGCATCCTGCGCGAAGACGTTCAGGCTTACGTGAAAGACGCGGTCAAACGTGCAGAAGCGGCTCCGGCTGCTGCTGCCGGCGGCGGTCTGCCAGGCATGCTGCCATGGCCGAAAGTGGACTTCAGCAAGTTCGGTGAGATCGAAGAAGTTGAACTGGGCCGCATCCAGAAAATCTCGGGTGCCAACCTGAGCCGTAACTGGGTGATGATCCCGCACGTGACTCACTTCGACAAAACCGACATCACCGATCTGGAAGCTTTCCGCAAGCAACAGAACGAAGAAGCGGCCAAGCGTAAGCTGGACGTGAAGTTCACCCCGGTGGTGTTCATCATGAAAGCCGTTGCAGCCGCTCTGGAGCAGATGCCGCGTTTCAACAGCTCTCTGTCCGAAGATGGCCAGAAGCTGACGCTGAAAAAGTACATCAACGTGGGTGTGGCGGTTGATACACCAAACGGCCTGGTGGTTCCGGTATTCAAAGATGTGAACAAGAAGAGCATCACCGAACTGTCCCGTGAGCTGATGGCTATCTCCAAAAAAGCGCGTGACGGTAAACTGACCGCCGGCGAAATGCAGGGTGGCTGTTTCACCATCTCCAGCCTGGGCGGTATCGGGACAACTCACTTCGCGCCGATTGTGAACGCGCCGGAAGTGGCTATTCTGGGTGTCTCCAAGTCTGCTATGGAGCCGGTCTGGAACGGTAAAGAGTTCGTGCCGCGCCTGATGATGCCAATGTCGCTCTCCTTCGACCACCGTGTTATCGATGGTGCAGATGGTGCGCGCTTTATTACCATCATCAACAACATGCTGGCTGATATCCGCCGTATGGTGATGTAATGAAAAAAGGGCGCAGCATGCTGCGCCCTTATCGCTTCTGTAGCAGTTTTGTCGGTTTTTGCACGACTCGACAAAATTGTTGAGACACGGGTCACTCGAACACGCTTTGCAGATTATTAACAATTCTGTAAACTGCTCGCGGTGTAAGCGTCCCGGTGGATGAAGGGCGTTATGAGATCGATTAGCAATAAAAATGACGTCTGACCCGCCGGACAATCAATTAAGAGGTCATGATGAGTACTGAAATTAAAACTCAGGTCGTGGTACTTGGGGCGGGCCCGGCAGGTTACTCTGCTGCCTTTCGTTGCGCTGACTTAGGTCTTGAAACCGTTCTGGTTGAACGTTATTCCACGCTGGGCGGTGTTTGCCTGAACGTGGGATGTATCCCTTCCAAAGCACTGCTGCACGTTGCCAAAGTGATCGAAGAAGCCAAAGCGCTGGCCGAGCACGGCATCGTTTTCGGCGAGCCGAAAACTGACATCGACAAAGTGCGCGTCTGGAAAGAAAAAGTCATCAATCAGCTGACCGGCGGTCTGGCTGGCATGGCTAAAGGCCGTAAAGTGAAAGTGGTTAACGGCCTGGGCAAGTTCACCGGCGCTAACACCCTGGTTGTTGAAGGCGAAAATGGTCCAACCACCATCAACTTCGACAATGCCATCATCGCTGCAGGTTCTCGTCCGATCCAACTGCCATTCATTCCTCATGAAGATCCACGCGTGTGGGACTCTACCGATGCACTGGAACTGAAAACTGTCCCAGAGCGTCTGCTGGTTATGGGCGGCGGCATCATCGGCCTGGAAATGGGCACCGTATACCATGCGCTGGGTTCACAGATCGACGTCGTCGAAATGTTTGACCAGGTGATCCCGGCAGCTGACAAAGACGTGGTTAAAGTCTTCACCAAGCGTATCAGCAAGCAGTTCAACCTGATGCTGGAAACCAAAGTGACCGCGGTAGAAGCCAAAGAAGACGGCATCTATGTCACGATGGAAGGCAAAAAAGCCCCTGCAGAACCACAGCGTTATGACGCGGTGCTGGTTGCTATCGGCCGCGTACCTAACGGTAAGCTGCTGGAAGCGGGTAAAGCCGGCGTGGAAGTTGACGAGCGTGGTTTCATCAACGTCGACAAACAGCTGCGCACCAACGTGCCGCACATCTTCGCTATCGGCGACATCGTCGGTCAACCGATGCTGGCGCACAAAGGCGTGCATGAAGGCCACGTTGCCGCTGAAGTTATCGCCGGCATGAAGCACTACTTCGATCCGAAAGTGATCCCATCGATCGCTTACACCGAGCCGGAAGTTGCCTGGGTGGGTCTGACCGAGAAAGAAGCGAAAGAAAAAGGCATCAGCTACGAAACTTCCACCTTCCCGTGGGCAGCTTCTGGCCGTGCTATAGCCTCCGACTGCGCAGACGGCATGACCAAACTGATCTTCGACAAAGAAACTCACCGTATCATCGGTGGCGCGATTGTCGGCACCAATGGCGGCGAGCTGCTGGGTGAGATCGGTCTGGCTATCGAGATGGGTTGCGACGCGGAAGACATCGCGCTGACTATCCATGCTCACCCAACCCTGCACGAATCCGTAGGCTTGGCGGCAGAGATCTTTGAAGGCAGCATCACCGATCTGCCTAACCCGAAAGCCAAGAAGAAGTAATTTTGCTGGTTTGAAAGGTGAATAAGTGGCTCCTGAAAAGGGGCCGTTTTTTTATGCGTGGCATTCAGGTAAAAGGCCGCTCGATGAGCGGCCAGTAGCTTACTTGTTCTGGAATATCACGTTGAACGTGAGGCTGTTGCCGTTAACCGACCAACCGCCTTTGCTCACGCCAAACGCCGATCCCAGTACAATGAGCAGGATAAATAGGGAACTCCCTTTCATTGCGCGATCCTTGTGGAACCACGACCACCGCGACTTCACCGGAAAAATCCCGGCGGAACAAGCGCTTTGTGGCGCCTGTATCGCAGTCGTTGCAGCACTGTTCTCAAGCCCGATGACCGACTGCTAAATCGGCAGAACAGACCCGGCTAAATATTACGTTGAAATGAATTTCCAGACATTCTTTTTGTTGATTTTTTAATCATCGTTGCGCACAATGTCCCTGCTTTGTGGCGCTTGTATCGTTCTTTAACGATGTAAGAAATCCGTAAGGTGCCTGCTAACACCGAACGGAACAACAGAACCGCCTTAACGGCGGTTTTTTTGTGCCTTCCGATCTCAATTTTTACTATTCGCGACCAATAGCCATTGTAAGTGAGTGGGTATTATGTTGTGCTCGTCAGGCTGATGCAGGTTGTGAACGGAACCTTCCTGCAGCCCCGTCGGGCCTGTGTTGCAGCCGATTACACTGCGCTCAACGATTCAGCAAAGATTTAATGTTGCTTTTATGTGAACGAATTAACAACCAATTCAAATCCTGATATGCTGGCTGAGCGGAACCGGGCACTGTAACTTACAGTCCAGGACATCGACAGCAGTGCCCCGTCAGGATCAATGGCATCAACACCGTGCGCTAAACCCGGTTTGAATAGAGAACGCCAGGCACAATAAATGACAATGAGAGCGAGGAGAATGTCGTGCTAGAAGAATACCGTAAGCACGTAGCCGAGCGTGCTGCAGAGGGCATCGTCCCTAAGCCGTTAGACGCCACCCAAATGGCAGCGCTGGTTGAATCATTAAAGAATCCGCCAAAAGGCGAAGAAGAATTCCTGTTAGACCTGCTGATTAACCGTGTGCCACCGGGCGTCGACGAAGCCGCCTATGTAAAAGCCGGTTTCCTGGCAGCCATCGCCAAAGGCGAAGCGACCTCCCCCCTGATTACCCCCGAGAAAGCCGTAGAACTGTTAGGCACCATGCAAGGTGGCTATAACATTCATCCGCTGATCGACGCGCTGGATAACGAAAAGTTGGCTGCGATTGCAGCCATTGCGCTGTCCCATACGCTGCTGATGTTCGACAACTTCTACGACGTGGAAGAAAAAGCCAAAGCGGGTAACCCGCACGCCAAGCAGATTATGCAGTCCTGGGCCGATGCCGAGTGGTATCTGTCTCGTCCGCAACTGGCGGAAAAAATCACCGTTACCGTATTCAAAGTCACCGGTGAAACCAACACTGATGACCTGTCGCCGGCACCGGATGCCTGGTCACGCCCGGATATTCCACTGCACGCCCTGGCGATGCTGAAAAACGAACGTGAAGGCATTGTGCCGGATCAGCCGGGCAGCGTCGGGCCGATCAAGCAAATTGAACTGCTGAACAAGAAAGGCTTCCCGCTGGCTTACGTTGGTGACGTTGTCGGTACCGGTTCTTCCCGTAAATCCGCCACCAACTCGGTGCTGTGGTTTATGGGCGACGACATCCCTTACGTGCCTAACAAGCGCGGCGGCGGTGTGGTACTGGGCGGTAAAATCGCACCAATCTTCTTCAATACCATGGAAGATGCCGGTGCGTTGCCGATTGAAGTGGACGTCAATGACCTGAACATGGGTGACGTGATCGACATTTACCCGTACAAGGGTGAAGTGCGCAACCACGAAACCGGTGAACTGATTGCCAACTTCGAACTGAAGACCGACGTGTTGCTCGACGAAGTGCGTGCCGGTGGCCGTATTCCGTTGATCATTGGCCGTGGCCTGACTACCAAAGCGCGTGAAGCGCTTGGCCTGCCGCACAGCGACGTGTTCCGCATTGCCAAAGAAGTGGCTGCCAGCAGCAAAGGCTTCTCGCTGGCGCAGAAAATGGTTGGCCGCGCCTGTGGCGTCGCCGGCGTGCGTCCGGGAGAATACTGCGAGCCCAAAATGACCTCAGTCGGCTCACAGGACACCACCGGCCCGATGACCCGTGACGAGCTGAAAGATCTGGCTTGCCTGGGCTTCTCCGCCGATCTGGTGATGCAGTCGTTCTGTCACACCGCCGCGTACCCGAAACCGGTTGACGTGACGACTCACCACACGCTGCCGGACTTCATCATGAACCGTGGCGGCGTGTCGCTGCGTCCGGGCGATGGCGTTATTCACTCCTGGCTGAACCGCATGCTGCTGCCGGATACCGTTGGCACCGGCGGTGACTCCCACACCCGTTTCCCGATCGGCATTTCCTTCCCGGCGGGTTCCGGCCTGGTTGCCTTTGCCGCCGCTACCGGCGTAATGCCGCTGGATATGCCAGAGTCTGTTCTGGTGCGCTTCAAAGGCAAGATGCAGCCTGGCATTACTCTGCGCGACCTGGTGCATGCTATCCCTTACTACGCCATCCAGCAGGGCCTGCTGACCGTAGAGAAGAAGGGCAAGAAGAACATCTTCTCTGGCCGCATTCTGGAAATCGAAGGTTTGCCGGATCTGAAAGTCGAGCAGGCATTCGAACTGACTGACGCTTCGGCCGAACGTTCCGCTGCCGGCTGTACCATCAAGCTGGATAAGGCACCGATTGAAGAGTATCTGAACTCCAACATCGTGCTGCTGAAGTGGATGATCTCCGAAGGCTACGGCGACCGTCGTACCCTGGAGCGTCGCATTCAGGGCATGCAAAAATGGCTGGCGGATCCGCAACTGCTGGAAGGCGATGCGGATGCAGAGTACGCTGCGGTGATCGACATCGATCTGGCAGAGATCACTCAGCCAATCCTGTGTGCACCAAACGATCCGGATGACGCACGTCTGCTGTCTGATGTAGCCAACAGCAAGATCGATGAAGTGTTTATCGGTTCCTGCATGACCAACATCGGTCACTTCCGCGCGGCAGGCAAGCTGCTGGATCAGCACAAAGGCCAGTTGCCGACCCGTCTGTGGGTGGCTCCGCCAACCAAGATGGATGCGGCTCAGCTGACCGAAGAAGGCTACTACAGCGTCTTCGGCAAGAGCGGTGCACGTATCGAGATCCCGGGTTGTTCACTGTGTATGGGTAACCAGGCGCGCGTGGCCGACGGTGCGACGGTGGTTTCCACCTCGACCCGTAACTTCCCGAACCGTCTGGGGACCGGTGCCAACGTGTATCTGGCTTCTGCGGAGCTGGCGGCGGTGGCTTCGCTGCTGGGTCGTCTGCCAACGCCGGACGAGTACCAGACGTACATGGCGCAGGTCGATAAGTCAGCGGCGGATACCTACCGTTATCTGAACTTTGACCAACTGGGTCAGTACACGGAAAAAGCCGACGGCGTGATCTTCCAAACCGCTGTTTAAGTCGCTATATTGCGCAACTGTTTAACGGGAGGCCTTGGCCTCCCGTTTTATTTTTCTCAGTTGCCAACTTTGCGAGCGCTCACTGAGTTAGTCATGAATTAATGTTTACACTAAGAGAAAGGGCTCAGGAGGGCGTGCTATGGATTACGAATTTCTGCGTGACGTTACCGGTCAGGTGGTGGTCAGATTTTCGATGGGGCATGAGGCGATTGGCCACTGGATCAACGAAGAACTCAAAGGCGACTTCAACCTGCTCGATCGCATCGAAGCCGGTGCGGCGCAAGTGAAGGGTAGCGAGCGTCAATGGCAGTTGGAAGGCCATGAATACACGTTGCTGATGGACGGTGAAGAAGTGATGATTCGCGCCAACCTGCTGGAGTTCGAGGGCGACGAGATGGAGGAGGGGATGAATTACTATGACGAAGAAAGCCTCTCATTCTGCGGCGTCGAAGACTTTTTGCAGGTATTGAAGGCCTACCGTTCTTTTATGCTGAAATACTGAACGTAAGGGCGCGGCGTGCCGCGCCCGATACAGATTACAGATGCGGAATATTGCGGCCGTAATAGATTTCCTGCATCTCTTTCCACAGCAGATCGGTAATCTCTTTACGCTCAGCCTCGCTCAGCGCGTCCGGTTTGGCGTTAAACAGGTAGTGCTTCAGATCGAAATCTTTCAGCAACATCTTGGTGTGGAAGATGTTTTCCTGATAAACATTCACGTCCATCATGTGGTACAGCGCCTTCATGTCATCAGACATAAAGTTCTGGATCGAGTTGATCTCATGATCGATGTAATGCTTCAAGCCGTTCACGTCGCGGGTAAAACCGCGCACGCGATAATCCATGGTGACGATGTCAGATTCCAACTGGTGGATCAGGTAATTCAGCGCTTTAAGCGGTGAAATCACGCCGCAGGTGGACACTTCGATATCGGCGCGGAAGGTGCAAAGACCGCCTTCCGGATGGCTCTCCGGATAGGTATGAACGCAGATATGGCTCTTGTCCAGGTGCGCGACTACCGTCTTTGATAGCGGGCCCGGGTGTTCTGAGGTATCGACATCGTCCGGGTCGACCGGCTCTTCGCTGACCAGAATGGTGACGCTGGCGCCCTGAGGCTCGTAGTCCTGACGTGCGATGTTGAGAATATTGGCGCCAATGATCGAGCAGGTCTCGCTCAGGATCTCGGTCAGGCGGTTGGCGTTGTATTGCTCGTCAATGTAGGCGATATAGCCGGCGCGGTCGTCCGCGGTTTTGGCGTAACAAATATCGTAAATACAAAAACTCAGGCTTTTGGTCAGGTTGTTGAAGCCGTGCAGTTTTAGCTTATGCAATTTGGTTCACCTCCTTTATCTTCTCGCTTAACGTGAAACGTTCAGTGCGTCGAGCAAATACTGCGGCAGTGCAAAGCTGCCCGCGTGAATTGCCGGGTTATAATAACGACAGTTTAAGCCGCTTTGATGAAAGCGATGTTGCAGCGTTGGCAGATCAAGCTGACGCAGCGCCGGGTTTTGGCTGGCCCAGGCGAAGGTCATAATGCCGCCGTAATAGGTCGGGATCGCCGCCTGGTAGAAACTGACGTCCTTGAAGTATTGGCTCAGCTTGGTGTGGCTATTGACCGCTTCGTCTTGCTGCAGGAAGCACACGCCGTTCTGCGCAACAAAAATGCCGCCCTCGTTCAGGCAGCGCGCGCAGCCTTCGTAGAACGCCGAGGTGAACAGGCTTTCGCCGGGGCCGATAGGATCGGTGCAGTCGGAGATAATCACATCGAATTTTTCATCGGTCTGATTAACAAAGTTGACGCCATCGTCGATCACCAGCTTAAAGCGCGGATCGTCGTAAGCACCGGCATTGTGATTCGGCAGGTATTGGCGGCAGAACTCCACCACGCCGGCGTCAATCTCGATCATGGTGATCTGCTCTACGCCCTGATGGCGGCTGACTTCGCGCAGCATAGCACCGTCGCCACCGCCGATGATCAGCACTTTCTTCGCCTGGCCGTGAGCCAGCAGCGGTATGTGGGTCATCATCTCGTGATAGATGAACTCGTCGCGCTCGGTGGTTTGCACCACGCCGTCGAGCGCCATAACGCGCCCCAGAACCGGGTTTTCAAATATCACCAAGTCCTGATGCTCGGTCTTCTCACGATACAGCACGTTCTCTACCGAGAAGTACTGGCCGAAGTTGGCATGCAGCGTTTCATACCAAATTTCTTTCTGGGTCATGTGCGGGAACTCCGTAATAACAGCCATGAAAAATTGGCGCAACATCATAGCTAACTCTGCCTGGTGATGCACGGCTGAATTTCAAACAGAGATAGCGGAAGGCGGGGGATTAGTTAGCGTAGGCCAGCAGGCTTAGCGAGTCGCGTGCCAGAGATTTGCATTTGTTCGGGGTAGGAATGGCGATACCACTGAGATCGCGATAGCTGTCTTCACCCAGAGCCTTCATATTAAAACTATTATAGTTGGTCAGATCCCAACGGTTTTGCTGCGCGAAATAAACGATGGCGCGTTTGATTTGCGCATTGGGCAAGTCGTTGTAGCCGCAATCGTTTTTCAAATAAATAAACACCGCCGTCAGATCGGCCAGATCTTCCGCTTCGGACTCATTCAGCGCCAGACTGGCGTTGGAGAACCCCAGCATGGTGAGCAACAGCACCAGTAAACTTGTTTTTTTCATCATGAAAATAGACCTGTTTGTTGTCTACAGACGTTATCACACTTGCCTGTAAAGGCACCAAATTTTATTACTCACAGGTAACATAACCGGCAGCAAAGGCTTGACCTTCCGCTAAGGGGAGGGTTTAGGCTGACGGCTATAGTTAAGTTAGATCACTGAGAAGAGGGAGTCAGCGATGTTACGCCGTGATTTTATCAAACTGACCGCTGCGCTGGGCGCGGCAAGCGCCTTACCGTTATGGAGCCGGGGCGCATGGGCGGCTGAATTGCCGGCGTTGCCGATCCCGCCATTGCTGATGCCGGACGCACAAGGGAACATTGCTCTGGCGCTGCAAACCGGCGAGGTGAACTGGCTGCCGGGCAAGGCGACCCAAACCTGGGGTTTTAATGGCGCGTTGCTGGGGCCGGCGGTGCGCCTGCAACGTGGCAAACCGGTCACGGTGGATATCCGCAATGCGCTGCCGGAAGCCAGCACCGTTCACTGGCACGGCCTGGAAATCCCCGGTGACGTAGACGGCGGGCCACAGGCGCTGATTCAACCGGGCGCGACGCGCCGGGTGCAGTTCACTATCGAACAGCCTGCGGCCACCTGCTGGTTCCATCCGCACACCCACGGCAAGACCGGTCAGCAGGTGATGAAGGGCTTGGCCGGGCTGGTGCTGCTGGAAGATGACGAAAGCAGTAAGTTACCGCTGCCGAAAACCTGGGGGCAGGATGATATTCCGGTGATCCTGCAGGACAAACGCTTGGGTAAAGACGCGCAGATTGAATACCAACTGGATGTCATGAGTGCTGCGGTAGGCTGGTTTGGCGACCGCATGTTCACCAACGGCGCTCAGTATCCCCGCCACGTGGCCCCTCGCGGTTGGCTGCGTCTGCGCTTTCTCAATGGTTGTAATGCACGCTCGCTGAACCTGGCCGCCAGCGATAACCGTCCACTCTATGTGATTGCCAGCGACGGCGGTTTTCTGGCCGAGCCGGTCAAGCTGACCGAATTGCCGATGCTGATGGGCGAACGTTTCGAAGTGTTGGTGGACGCCTCCGACGGTAAAGCTTTCGATATCGTCACGCTGCCGGTCAAACAGATGGGCATGACGCTGGCACCGTTCGACCAGCCGCTGCCGGTATTGCATATCCAGCCTTCGCTGGCGCAGGGCATCAAGACGATGCCGGACAGCCTGGTGAAACTGCCTGCGCTGCCTGCGGTGGCCGGCATCCAGGAGCGTTGGCTGCAACTGATGATGAACCCACAGTTGGATAAGCTGGGTATGCAGGCGTTGATGGAGCGCTATGGCCATCAGGCCATGGCCGGCATGAGCATGGATCACGGCAGCATGGGCAAAGGCGACAGCGGTGATATGTCCGGCATGCAAGGGATGGATCACGGCAGTATGAAGGGCATGGACCACGGCAACATGAAGGGCATGGATCACGGCGCGAAACCGTTCGATTTCAGCCATGGCAATATGATCAACGGCAAGGCCTTCGACATGACCAAGCCGATGTTTGAAGCCAAACGCGGCAAGTACGAAAAGTGGACCCTTTCCGGCGAAGGCGACATGATGCTGCATCCATTCCATATTCACGGCACCCAATTCCGCATCCTGTCGGAAAATGGTAAACCGCCGGCTGCTCACCGCAGCGGCTGGAAAGACACGGTAAGGGTAGAAGGTTGGCGCAGTGAAGTGTTGGTGCGATTCGATCACCTTGCCAACAGCGATCACGCCTATATGGCCCACTGTCACCTGCTGGAACACGAAGATACCGGCATGATGATGGGCTTTACGGTCGCGGACTGATCTCCTCGTTGTCTTTCAAGTGGCGGCGCACTCGCGTCGCCACCAGCTTCAGGCTATGCTAAACTCTGCGCCCTTCTTCCGGCAACTGACCTGAAAACTATGAAACACACTGTAGACGTAATGATTTCCGAGCAGGAAGTTAAGACCCGTATTGCCGAACTTGGCCGCCAGATCACCGAACATTACCGCGACAGCGGCAGTGACATGGTGCTGGTTGGGCTGCTGCGCGGTTCCTTCATGTTCATGGCTGACTTGTGTCGCGCCATTGAAGTGCCGCATGAGGTCGACTTTATGACCGCTTCCAGCTACGGCAGCGGCATGTCCACGACTCGCGACGTAAAAATCCTTAAGGATTTGGATGAAGATATCCGCGGCAAAGACGTGCTGATCGTGGAAGACATCATCGATTCCGGCAATACGCTGAACAAAGTGCGCGAAATTCTGGCGCTGCGTGGGCCGAAATCCTTGGCGATTTGCACCCTGTTGGACAAGCCTGAACGCCGTGAAGTGGAAGTGCCGGTTGAGTACGTCGGTTTCTCAATCCCGGACGAATTCGTGGTGGGTTACGGCATTGACTACGCTCAGCGCTACCGCCATTTGCCGTACGTCGGCAAAGTGGTGCTGCTGGACGAGTAAACGGCTGTGGGCGCGGTATGCCGCGCCCGTGAGCTTTAAATACCTTTATCCTGTTGCAGCGTGGCCATGGCTTTGCGATAGCCCATTTCCAGGCTTTCGCGGCTGGTTGCGGCCACTTCCAGATCGCGCAGACGGCCGTCCTGGATCCCGTATACCCAACCGTGAATCATCACTTTCTGGCCGCGTTTCCATGCTGATTGCATGATGGTGGAATGGCCCAGGTTGTAGACCTGCTCAATAACGTTGATCTCACACAGCACGTCAAGACGTTGTTCCGGCTCCAGTTCACCCAGCAGTGAGCTGTGTTTGTACCACAGGTCGCGAATGTGCAGCAGCCAGTTGTTGATCAGCCCCAGTTCCGGGTTCTCGACCGCCGCTTCCACGCCGCCGCAGCCCAGGTGACCGCAGATAATAATATGCTCGACTTCCAGCACGTCGACGGCGTATTGCACCACCGACAGGCAGTTTAAATCGGTGTGGATCACCAGGTTTGCCACGTTACGGTGGACAAACAGTTCACCCGGCTCCAGCCCGGTCAGTCTTTCCGCAGGTACGCGGCTGTCAGAACAACCTATCCATAAAAAGCGGGGCTTTTGCGCCTGTGCCAAGCGTTCAAAAAAGTTCGGGTCTTCCTTGCTGATGTTAGCCGACCAGGTGTGGTTATTGGCGATAAGCTTTTCGATCTCTTTCATGGAGGTTATAGGCCTGTAACGAACAGATTGCGTTGGGGTAATATAGGACAAGCGTCACAATTTGGATATCGGAACAGTGGCGCCGGGCGATATCCGGCCACTTTTTATTCAATATGGCAGGATGGAACCTGAATTTACCGCACGGATTTGCCTCAGTGAAAACGCTGCTGATGATAAGATCATCTTCATTACAAAAACGCAGCAGCATACTCATCGTCACAAGGTACTTTTTAACTTATGAATTATGCACTGGAATTAGCGCAGTTAACCAAGACTTACGCCGGTGGCGTCAAGGCGTTGCGCGGGATCGATCTCAATGTCGAAGCGGGGGATTTCTATGCCCTGCTGGGGCCGAACGGCGCCGGAAAATCCACGACCATCGGCATCATCAGTTCGTTGGTTAACAAAACCTCCGGCAGCGTGCGGGTGTTCGGCTACGACATCGACAAGGACATCGTTAACGCCAAGCGCCAGCTCGGGCTGGTGCCGCAGGAATTCAACTTTAACCCGTTCGAAACCGTGATGCAGATTGTGGTCAATCAGGCGGGCTACTATGGCGTGACCCGCCGCGAAGCCTTGGCTCGCGCGGAAAAATACCTGACTCAGCTGGATCTGTGGGGCAAGCGCGAAGAACGCGCTCGCATGCTGTCCGGCGGCATGAAGCGCCGTTTGATGATCGCCCGCGCCTTGATGCATCAGCCAAAACTGCTGATCCTCGATGAACCGACCGCCGGGGTGGATATCGAGCTGCGTCGCTCGATGTGGGGCTTCCTGAAAGAGCTTAATGCCCAGGGCACCACCATTATTCTCACCACCCACTATCTGGAAGAGGCAGAAATGCTGTGCCGCAATATCGGCATCATCCAGAACGGTGAACTGGTGGAAAACACCTCGATGAAAGGCCTGCTGGCCAAGCTGAAGTCCGAAACCTTTATCCTCGATCTGGCGGCTAAAAGCCCGCTGCCGAAGCTGGACGGCTACCGTCATCGCCTGACGGACACCTCGACGCTGGAGGTGGAAGTGATGCGCGAGCAGGGCCTGAACGGCCTGTTTACCCAGCTCAGCGCACAGGGCGTCCAGGTCCTGAGCATGCGTAACAAGGCCAACCGGCTGGAAGAGCTGTTTGTCACCCTGGTTAACGGTAATGGAGAAAAAGCATGACGCGTTTGTATTGGGTGGCTTTGCAGAGCATCTGGGCTAAAGAGATCAACCGCTTTGCCCGTATCTGGATCCAGACCCTGGTGCCGCCGGTGATCACCATGACGCTGTATTTCATCATCTTCGGCAACCTGATCGGTTCACGTATCGGCGAAATGCACGGTTTCGATTACATGCAGTTTATCGTTCCCGGCCTGATCATGATGGCGGTGATCACCAACTCGTACGCCAACGTGGCCTCGTCGTTCTTCAGCGCCAAATTCCAGCGCAATATCGAAGAACTACTGGTGGCCCCGGTGCCGACGCACGTGGTGATTGCCGGTTACGTCGGCGGCGGCGTGGCGCGGGGGATCTGCGTCGGCGTGCTGGTGACCGTGATCTCGCTGTTCTTTGTACCGCTGCAGGTGCATGCCTGGTGGGTGATTGTGGTCACGCTGTTGCTGACGGCGATTCTGTTCTCGCTGGCGGGCCTGATCAATGCGGTGTTTGCCACCACCTTTGACGATATCAGCCTGATCCCGACCTTCGTGCTGACGCCGCTGACCTACCTGGGCGGGGTGTTCTACTCGCTGACGCTGCTGCCGCCGTTCTGGCAGGCGGTGTCCAAGCTGAACCCGATCGTCTATATGATCAGCGGGTTCCGCTACGGTTTCCTGGGCATCAGCGACGTGCCGTTGGCGTTCACCATGGCGGTGCTGGTGGCGTTTATCGCGGTGTTCTACCTGCTGTCCTGGTTCCTTATTGAGCGTGGCCGCGGTTTGCGCACCTGATAGCATGGCGTCCCCGGGCTGGCGTTCGGGGACGCGTTTATCAATCTGCGGCGGGCATCCCGTAAATCAATAAGATTGCTCGAATAACCCCTTTCTCCCCGCTGTTCAAATCGTGCTATGCTGACGCTCCACATTTTCTCCATTTTGTTATATACCCTATGAATTTCAAGTTGCAGCCAGGCGGCCAGCGCGCTCATCCTCAGGTAATTAATGGGATGATCGAGGCGGGTAACAACGCTGCAGTCTGAAATACGACGGGTATTACGTACTCGTAAGCAGAATATAACCATGCGGTCTACACACAAGATAGCGGCTGGGTTACTCGGCATCCTGTTGTCGTTCGCCTCCCCGGCGGGCCTGGCAAGTTTGCTGTCGGAAGACAGCGCCGTTAAATCCGAATATATGGAAGCGCAGCGCGACAGCGAAGTTTATTCGCTGATTGGCGAGCATGTTATTCCGGTCGGCGAAGTGAAGCAGGGGCAGTTGATTCAGGTGTTCCCGGCGGATGCGGAGTATTACGAGCTCAAATTCGGCCACGGCACGGGGTTTATCGACAAAGACGATGTGCGCAGTCTTAAAAAATCGCGCAAGGTGAAGGACGATCTTGGTGAACTGAATAAGCCGCTGACCAACCAGAACCTGATCACTCAAAAGGCGATCAACGTCTATACCGATGCGGATAACGCCAGTGATGTGTTTGGCGTGCTGGAAGAGAATCTGCGCTACCCGATTATCGGCAAGCTGAAGGATAGGCTCAACAACACCTGGTATGAGATCAACATTGGCGATCGTCTGGGTTATGTCAGCGAGCTGGACTGCGAGATCGACACCGGTATTCCGGTGCTGACCTACCATCACCTGCTGAAAAACGAAGAGAACAAGCGTTTCCGCCATACCTCGACCACCACTTCCGACGTGGCGTTCAGCAACCAGATGACCTACCTGAAGCAGGCGGGCTACGACACGATTTCCCTGTATCAGTTGGAAGCCTATCTGAACAACCAGATCAACCTGCCCGGCAAGGCAGTGGTGCTGACGTTCGATGACGGGCTGAAATCAGTCTACCGTTATGCTTACCCGGTGTTGAAGAATTACGGCTTCCGCGCCACGGCGTTTATTATTTCCTCACGCATCAAGCGCCACCCGCAAAAGTGGAATCCCGATTCGTTGCAGTTTATGAGCATTTCCGAACTGAAGCAGATCCAGGACGTGTTCGACGTGCAGTCGCATACGCATTTCCTGCATCGCACCGACGGTAATCGTCAGCCGATCCTGCTGAGCCGTTCGCTGCACAACATAGAGTTCGATTTTGAGCACTCGCGCCGCGCGCTGTCGCAGTTTAATCCGCATGTGCTGTATGTGTCATACCCGTTTGGCGGCTATAACCAACGGGCGATACAGGCGGCGAAGGATGCCGGTTTCCATATGGCGGTGACCACGGTGCAGGGTAAGGTGAAGCCGGGGGATAACCCTTATACGCTAAAGCGGTTGTACATTTTGCGCACCGACTCGATTCAGACCATGGCCGACAGAATAGCCAACAAGCCGGGAACGCTGGTGGTGCAGTAATCAATAAGAAACGGGCGCCGACGGCGCCCGTTGTGACTTTTAGGCGACCTGAACCGGCACGGCTTTCGCCTTGCGCTGCAAGTTATTATCGCCTTCGAAGTAGGCCACTTTCGGATGGTGTTGGCGGGCATCGGCATCGCTCATCTGCACGTAAGAACAGATGATCAGCTTGTCGCCGACGCAGGCGCAACGCGCTGCCGCCCCGTTGACCGAAATAATGCGCGAACCGCGTTCGGCGGCGATGGCATAGGTTGAGAAACGCTGACCGTTATCAACGTTATAAATATCGATAGCTTCATATTCCAGAATGCCTGCGGCCTCCAGGAAGTCCTGATCGATGGCGCAGGAGCCTTCATAGTGCAAGTCGGCCTGAGTCACTTTCACCCGATGCAGCTTGCCTTGCAGCATAGTACGTATCATAACTTTACCTAACTAAGTATCAGCCTTCACAGGCGATTGAGGTGGCGTTAAACCCTTCGTCTTTCAAGCTGCAGCGTTGTTGGCTGCTTACGCTCACCCCAGTCACTTACTTGAGTAAGCTCCTGGGGATTCCCGTACTTGCCGCCTAGCTGCAACTTGAAATCCATTAGGGTAGATCTTTTTATTACTTTCCCGGTAACAACGGTACCAAATATGCAAAAACCTACAGAGTCAGATCAACCTGCTGGTTGTCAATCAAGCGCGCCTTGCCCAGCCAGGCGGCCATCAGCACCACTGCCCGTTGGCTTTCCACGCCCAGCGGTTGCAGGCTGTCGGCGTCACGGATAAACAGCTCGTCCGGTGTGAAACCGGCACTGCGCAACTGAGCGGCGGTTTGTTCCAGCAACTCGTCGACATGGCGTTCGCCGTTGCTGAGCTGCTCTGCCAGCGCATTCATGATCTTGCTGAGCTGTGGGGCGATTTTACGCTCTTCGGCGGTCAGGTAGCCGTTGCGTGAACTGAGCGCCAGGCCATCTTTAGCGCGGACGGTCGGCACGCCCACGATGTCGATGTCGTAACCCATATCCGCCACCATTTTGCGGATCAACGCCAACTGCTGATAATCCTTCTCGCCAAAACAGGCGAGGTCCGGTTGCACCAGATTGAACAGCTTGCTGACAATGGTCGCGACGCCGCGGAAGTGGCCCGGACGGCTGGCGCCTTCCAGCATGGAGGAAATGCCCGGTACGTCGACGTAGGTCTGCTGTTCCAGCCCCTGAGGGTAGACATCGGCCGGCGCGGGTGCGAACACCAATTCTACGCCGCGACGGGTCAGCTTCTCGCTGTCCTCTTGCAGGGTGCGCGGGTAGCGCGCCAAATCGTCAGGGCGTTCGAACTGCATCGGGTTGACAAAAATACTGACCACCACGACATCTGCACGTGCGCGGGCTTCATCAACCAGCGTCATATGGCCTTCGTGCAGGTTGCCCATGGTCGGCACCAGCGCGATACGTTTACCCTCTTGACGCCAGCGGCGGATCTGCTGACGCAACAGCAGCAGGGTTTCGATAATTACCATTCCATAACTCCTAACGCAGTCACTTTAGTTGAATGAGTGCTCTTCAGCGGGGTAAATTCCTTGCTCCACGTCCTGCATATATTGTTGCACCGCCGAGCGGATATCGCCGCTTTGCGCCAGGAAGTTTTTAGCGAATTTAGGCGTGTGGCCGCCGGTGATGCCGAACGCGTCGTGCATCACCAGAATTTGGCCATCGGTGGCATTGCCGGCGCCGATGCCAATCACCGGGATGGTCAGTTCTTCGGTGATTTTGCGTGCCAATTCGCTTGGCACGCATTCCAGCACCAGCAGCTGCATGCCGGCCAGCTCCAGATTTTTGGCGTCTTCCAGCAGTTGCTTGGCGGCAAGCTCATCACGGCCCTGCACTTTGTAGCCGCCAAACACGTTAACGGATTGCGGCGTCAGCCCGAGGTGGCCACACACCGGTACGGCCCGTTCGGTCAGCATTTTTACCGTTTCGCACAGCCAGCTGCCGCCTTCCAGTTTTACCATGTTAGCGCCAGCCTGCATCAGCTCGGCGGCATTGGTGCAGGCCAGGGAGGGGGTGGCGTAACTCATAAAAGGCATATCGGCCAGCAACAGACAGGCCGGGGCGCCGCGGCGGACGGCGCGGGTATGATAGGCAACGTCGGCGACGGTGACCGGCAGCGTGGAGTCGTGGCCCTGCAGCGTCATCCCCAGCGAGTCGCCTACCAGCAGTACTTTAACGCCTTGCTCTTCAAACAGTTTGGCAAAGCTGGCATCGTAGGCGGTGAGGGAAGCGAACTTGCGTTGTTCCTGCTTCCACTGGCGCAAATGGGTTACGGTGGTGGGTTTCATCACTACGTCTCCTGAATAGGACCGGGCGGTATGCGCAGGGCCCTGGCTGCAAAAAAGTGCTGTCATTCTACTGTAACCCTAACGGGGTGGGTAGCGCAGATCATCATGCTTAAGAGCTTCTTAAGAACCTTGTGGTGTAATGGGCGGCAATGGCTAAAAAAGGACGCACATGCGAATTTTGCTGATAGAAGATGACAAGTTAATTGGCGACGGCATCAAGGCCGGCTTGACCAAACTCGGCTTTAACCTGGACTGGTTTACCGATGGTCTGGTGGGGAAAAACGCGCTGGAAAGCGCGCCTTACGACGCGGTTATTCTCGATCTCAGCCTGCCGGGCCTCGACGGTCTGGATCTGCTGCGACAGTGGCGGCAGGCTGGCCACGACGTGCCGGTGCTGATCCTTACCGCACGGGACGCGTTGGAGCAGCGGGTCAGCGGCCTGCAGAACGGTGCCGACGATTACCTGTGCAAGCCTTTTGCCCTGGCGGAAGTTGCGGCTCGCCTGCAGGCGCTGATCCGTCGTCGCCACGGCCAACTGATGCCGCAGCTGGTGCATGGCAATGTGGTGTTTGACGCCGCCACCCGCAGCGTAAGCTGCAACGGCGAACCGGTCACGCTGACGCCGCGTGAGCTGGCGGTGCTGGAACTGTTCCTGCATAACAAGGGGCGGGTGCTGGCACGGCCGCTGATCCAGGAAAAATTGTACAACTGGGACGACGAGGTCAGCAGCAACGCGGTAGAGGTGCATATTCACCACCTGCGGCGCAAGTTGGGCAACGGCTTTATCCGCACCATTCACGGCGTGGGGTATACCCTGGGGGATGTACCGTGAAACATCTCAGTCTGCGGTTGCGGCTGATCCTGATCTTCAGCCTGCTGGCATTATTGACCTGGTGCTCCGCCAGTGTGGTGGCGTGGATGATGACGCGCAACAACATCAACGAAGTGTTCGATACCCAACAGATGCTGTTCGCCAAACGCCTGGCGACCGCCAATCTGGGGGATCTTTTGGCCGACGAAAGCGTGCGCAGCCTGCCGAAAACCAAGAAGCTGGTGCATCATGGTAAACGCGGCGAGCAGGATGACGACGCGCTGGCGTTCGCCATTTTCGATCGTAACGGCAAAATGTTGCTCAATGATGGCGAGAACGGAGCGGATTTCCTGTTCGATGGTGAGCGAGAAGGCTTTACCGATGGTGAACGCAAAGGCGATGACGATAGTTGGCGCCTGCTGTGGCTGACCAGCCCGGACGGCCGCTATCGCATCGTCGTGGGGCAGGAGTGGGACTATCGGCGCGATATGGCGTTGGGGATGGTGACCGGGCAACTGGTACCCTGGCTGGTGACGCTGCCGATCCTGATGCTGCTGATTGCCTTGATGGTCGGGCGAGAACTGAAGCCATTACGCGCGGTCGCTGCTGGACTGCGCAAGCGCGCTCCGGATGACGCCACACCGCTGGACGCGCGCCAGGTACCGACCGAAGTGCGCCCGCTGGTGGATGCGCTTAACGCGCTGTTTGCCCGCATTAATGCGCTGTTGGTGCGTGAGCGGCGTTTTACCTCCGATGCGGCCCATGAGCTGCGCAGCCCGCTGGCGGCACTGCGGGTGCAGACGGAAGTGGTGCAACTGGCCGGTGATGACGAACAGATGCGCGAGCATGCGCTGGAAAACCTGACGGTGAGTATCGATCGCGCGACCCGGCTGGTGGATCAGCTGCTGACGCTTTCGCGGCTGGATTCACTGTCCGATCTGGCCGAGTTGGAAGCGGTCGACTGGGGGCAACTGGTGCCGATGACCCTGGCGGAACAGGATCGTCATGCCCATGCCGCAGGCGTCACGCTGCGTTATGAACAGCAGGGCACACCACCGCCGTTGCAGGGGCAAGCGCTGCTGCTGTCGCTGCTGGTACGCAATCTGGTGGATAACGCAGTGCGTTACACGCCGGCAGGCGGTACCGTTACGGTGAGGCTGACAGAGCGGATGCTGAGGGTCGAAGACGATGGCCCGGGCGTGACGGAGGAGCACCTGGCTCGCCTGGGGGAACGTTTTTATCGCCCACCAGGACAGGAACAAACCGGCAGCGGGCTGGGATTATCCATAGTGCAGCGTATCGCCAGTTTGCACGGTCTGCGCGTTAGTTTTGCCAATCGGCCGGAAGGGGGATTTGTCGCGCAGGTGGTGCTGTAAGGGCGCTGTATATGAACTGCGCCCGACGCTGGCGTTTACTTGGGTTTATGCCAGAGTTCCATGCCGTTTTCCGGTACGCGTTTCAGGCAACTGCTCAGCGACTCGCCGTCCGGGAAAATCAGGTCAGGGGCGATTTCCGCCAGCGGGTAGAGCATGAACTCGCGTTCTTTCAGGCCGTAATGCGGCACCGTCAGGCGATCGGTATGAATAACCTGATCGCCATACAGCATGATGTCTAAATCGAGGGTACGTGGGCCCCAGCGCTCATCTTTGCGCACGCGGCCCTGATTGCGTTCTATCGCCTGGGTATGATCCAGCAGTTGTTCCGCAGGCAGCAAGGTATCCAGCGCCACCACCGCATTGAGAAAGTCAGGCTGGTTTTGCGGCCCCAGCGGCTTGGTGCGGTAAAACGAAGAACAAAGGATCAACCGGGTGCGCGGGAGATGCTCCAGCGCTTCCAGTGCGGCTTTGACCTGTTGCAGCGGATGCGCCAGGTTACTGCCCAGCGCGATATAAACGCGGATCATTATTCCCCTTCTTTACGCGGCGTCCGACGGCGAGGGCGGCGTTGACGCGTGCGGCGCGGCGCCGGATCGTCACCCAAGGTACTCAACATGTTTTTTTGGCGCGCCGGGGTGGCTTCCTGGAACTCGCCCCACCATTCGGTCAGACGCAACATATCCTGGTTTTCTTCCACTTCGGCACGCAGCGCCAGCAGATCGTAAGCGGCGCGGAATTTCGGGTGTTCCATCAGCTTGTGCGCGCGCTTGCCCTGACGGCGAGACAGCCGCAGCTGCAGCTGCCAGATATCGCGAACCAGCGTGGTAATGCGTTTCGGGATCGCCAATGAACGGCATTGCTCGTCCAGCACGTCATTCATGGCCAGTGCGAAGGCGTCGTAGTACGCCAGACCGCTTTCCTGCGCCAGTTTCTGCGCATGTTCCAGCAGCGGATACCAAAGCATAGCAGCAAACAGGAATGCCGGATTGACGCGCATGTCGTTCTGCAGACGGTAGTCGGTGTTCTTCAGCACCTGAACCAGAATACGCTCCATTGGCGTGTCATGGGTCGGGGTGAAGTGACGAGCGATCTGCGGGAACAACGGCTGGAACAGCTGGTATTCACACAGCTTCAGATAGGTTGGGTAACCGTAGCCTGCCTGCAGCAGTTTCAGCGACTCTTCAAACAGGCGCGCCGGCGGGATCTCATGCAGCAGCGAGGCCAGGCGCGGGATCGGCTCGGCGGTTTCGTCACTGATGGTCATGTCCAGCTTGGCGGCAAAGCGCACCGCACGCAGCATGCGCACCGGGTCTTCGCGGTAGCGGGTTTCCGGATCGCCGATCAGACGAATCACGCCCTGCTTCAGGTCGCGCAGGCCATCGACGTAATCACGCAGGGTGAAGTCCGCCACGCCGTAATACAGGCTGTTGATGGTGAAGTCGCGACGCTGGGCATCTTCTTCGATCGAACCGAAAATGTTGTCGCGCAGCAGCATGCCGTTTTGGGCCTGCTGGGAAGAGTTCTTGTCAGATTCCGGCGTTTGCTGTTCGTGATGACCACGGAAGGTGGCAACCTCGATGATTTCCGGCCCGAACATCACGTGCGCCAGACGGAAACGGCGACCTACCAGGCGGCAGTTGCGGAACAGCTTGCGCACTTGCTCCGGTGTGGCGTTGGTGGTGATGTCGAAATCTTTCGGCTTTTTGCCCAGCAGCAGGTCACGTACACCGCCGCCGACCAGATAAGCTTCGAAGCCGGATTTATTCAGGCGGTATAGCACCTTCAGCGCGTTCTCACTGATGTCTTTACGCGAGATAGAGTGCTGATCGCGCGGGATAACGGTCATTGAGCCGGTTCCCTCTGCGGCAGGAAAAGGTGGGCG
The DNA here is from genome assembly GCF_014164835.1 of Serratia sp. OS31. Taxonomy (NCBI): domain Bacteria; kingdom Pseudomonadati; phylum Pseudomonadota; class Gammaproteobacteria; order Enterobacterales; family Yersiniaceae; genus Serratia; species Serratia sp. OS31. The sequence continues at coordinate 147,795 of NZ_JACJFQ010000008.1, forward strand.
TTTACGCGGTGCCTGCCGGCGGGCAGGAGTATCTCTGCCGCGATCGGCGGAACGTTGCTGCGGCGCAGACGGCTTCGCAGCCACCGCGCTTTCTTCGCGGACTACGTTTGTATCGCTGACCGGCGCATCGTCACGCGGCAGCTTGTCATCGCGGGTTAGCACCTTACGGCAGAAATTGGCTACTCGGGTAAAAATGGTACACCTCGATAGTGTCTGAAAAAAATGGCGCTAACAAAAAATAGCGGCTAATCATAGCTCACCATGGCTCTTTTGAGAATGCTGATGTGTTTTCGTCCAGGGGAATAGCCTCCTGACGCGGCACATTATCCAGCTTCCAGTGTGCGATCGCCCAGCTCAATAATAACGGCAGGTCAAGATCTTGCCAGCTTTCCGGCAGCGGTTGGCGCAGAAACTTCAGTGCGGCAACCAGCACCGGGCGCGGATCGCCTGCGGGCAGCGCGGGCGCATGGTTTTGCTTCGACAATTTGATGCCGTTGGCGCCCAGCGCCAGCGGCAGATGCACATAGGCGGGCACCGGCGCCTGCAACTGACGGTACAACGCAATCTGGCGCACGGTAGGTTCGATAAGATCGGCACCGCGCACGATTTCGGTCACGCCCTGAAAATGGTCATCAACCACCACCGCCAGGTTATAAGCGAACAGCCCATCGCGTCGACGGATAATAAAGTCTTCGCGCGCCAACGCCGGATCGACCTGCAACTCGCCTTGCAGGCGATCGTGAAAGGCATAAACCGGGCTGGACTGGCGTAAACGGATGGCGGCGCCCTGCGGGCCGAGATTCAAGGCACGACAATGGCCATCATACAGACCGCCAATCTGCTGGATACGACTGCGGGTACAGTTGCAGAAATAGCTGAGCCCCTGCTGGTGCAGGTGTTCCAGAGTGGCGCGGTAGGCTTCGTGACGTTGGGATTGATAGATGACCTGGCCGTCCCAGTGGAGACCATAGTGTTCCAGAGCGGATAAGATACGATCGGCCGCACCGGCGACTTCGCGCGGGGGATCGATATCTTCAATGCGAACCAGCCATTGCCCGTGTTGGGCACGAGCCTGGAGGTAGCTTCCCAGAGCGGCAATCAGCGAACCGAAATGCAGATCCCCGGAAGGCGATGGGGCAAAGCGCCCCACATAATGTCTTTCTTGCATATCAGAGGGGAAACTTTCCCTTTTCTCTGTGCGGCGCACACTGACGCGCACGCCGCAGCGATAACAACTGTATTAGCCGGCCATCTGCTTTTCGCGGATTTCGGCCAGAGTCTTGCAGTCGATGCACAAATCGGCAGTCGGACGCGCTTCGAGGCGACGAATGCCAATCTCCACGCCGCAGGATTCGCAGTAGCCGAAATCTTCGTCTTCTACTTTTCGCAGCGTTTTCTCGATCTTTTTGATCAGTTTGCGTTCGCGATCGCGGTTACGCAGTTCAAGGCTGAACTCTTCTTCCTGAGTGGCACGGTCTGCCGGGTCAGGGAAGTTTGCTGCCTCATCCTGCATATGCGATACAGTACGGTCCACTTCATCCCTGAGCTGGTTGCGCCATGCTTCAAGAATGCGCTTGAAATGCGACAACTGGGCGTCGTTCATGTACTCTTCGCCCGGCTTCTCTTGGTACGGCTCCACCCCAGCGATGGCGAGAATGCTCAAGGACGAGGTTTTACGGGTTTGCCCTTCTTGCATGTTGCTTCTCCTACATACACACGCACTATCGAATCCCCAATGCGGGGGAAAAACAGGCCGCTATAAATACCAGATGGGGAGTAGGTTGGCAATTATTCCTGTCGCCTGCTTGACAATGGTGTGAAGGAAGGCGTATTTGGCGACGCGATAACCGGTAGTCGGATTATTTGTACCCGGTCAGCGCTAATCGATAAAAAACGGTAACTTATCGCAGAGAGAGATACCGTCAGGTGATAATTTAGCCCCATAACAAACCACTTCTACGCCCAACTGCTGAACCTGTGCCAACAGTGCCGCATAACGCTCATCTATATGATGTGCCGGTGCGACCTGCTCAATACCGCTATGTAACACAGCAAAGAACAATACCGCCCGTTGCCCGCTTTCAACCACGCTTTGCAACTCACGCAGGTGTTTCTGTCCTCTGAGCGTTACCGCATCAGGAAAGTAACCACGTTGTTGTTGCAGTAATGTGACTGACTTAACTTCAATATAGCAGTTGGCTCGATTTTCTGCCTGTAATAACAAATCGATACGGCTATTTTCACTGCCATATTTTACTTCGCTGCTGATTTTACTGTAACCGGATAATTCATTGATTAGATTCTGTTCGATTGCCTCGCGCACCAGCCCATTGGCACGCAGGGTATTTACGCAGATCCAGTCCCCCTGTTGGGTATGCGTCAGTTCCCAGCTGTGGGCGTATTTGCGTTTGGCATTATCCGAGGTGGAATACCAAACGGTGTCGCCGGGGGTGGCACAGCCGGTCATGGCCCCGGTATTGGCGCAGTGCAGCGTGAAGGTTTCCCCTTCTGGCGTGACGACGTCCGCCAGAAAGCGTTTGTAACGTTTAATCAGCGTGGCATGGCGCAGGGGGGGCGTAAAAATCATGGGGTGTCCTGAGGGGCTAAGGGCCATTGTTCAAGCATCTGATAACGCGTGCGGCCGTTTTCAAAAACTGACTGGTATAAGGCGAATTCGTTGGCGCTGAAGTGCCAGCCCGGCGTTGCGGGCGGTATGGCGACCGGCTGGGTCGCGCAGCGCAGCAGGGTGATATGCGGATGAAACGGCATCGGGCTTTGGTAGCAGCCGCTGCGCGCCGCCTGCGAGCGCAGCAATTGCGCCAGTTGCAACAGCCCACGTGGTGCGCGCCGGGTGCCAAGCCAAACGACGCCGGGGCGCGGCCAGTGACCGAGGTCATCGAGCACCATGCTGAAACCGGGTTGACTGATGCGACCGGCCAGCTTTTTCAACGCCGTTTCTTTCTGCGCCGTAACGTCACCGAGAAAGGCCAGCGTCAGGTGCAAATTGGCGGCCGTGACCGGCCGACCGGCTTCCGACGTAAAGGCATCGGCACGCCAGCGGATCACCTGCTGCTGTAGCGCATCAGGCAAGGTCAGGGCGAAAAACAGGCGGCGCGAACTGGACATAGATACCCGGCAAGTAAATGAAACGCAGAGTCTAATGCTACAATGTGCGCCGTCCAATGTTAACCACTACGGAGAGTTCTGTGTCTTCACTGCCCGTCAGCGCGGTTCTTGATGAATTGCTTACTGCGCTGCAATCCGCTCCGCAGGTTCTGCTGCATGCGCCGACCGGCGCCGGTAAATCGACCTGGCTGCCATTGCAGATCCTGGCTAAAGCCGGATTGCCTGGCCGCATTATCATGCTAGAACCCCGGCGGTTGGCGGCGAAGAACGTGGCGTACCGGCTGGCGCAGCAGTTAGGGGAAGAACCCGGTCAGACCGTGGGCTACCGCATGCGCGCTGAAAGCAAAAGCGGGCCGGAGACCAGGCTGCTGGTGGTGACCGAAGGCATTCTCACCCGCATGCTGCAGCAGGATGCGGAGCTGCAGGGCGTTTCGCTGGTGATCCTCGACGAATTCCACGAGCGCAGCCTGCAGGCCGATTTGGCGTTGGCGCTACTGCTGGACGTGCAACAAGGGCTGCGGGACGATCTGAAACTGTTGATCATGTCGGCGACGCTGGATAATGCCCGTTTGGCGCAGCTGTTGCCGCAGGCACCGGCGGTGGTGTCTGCCGGGCGCAGCTTCCCGGTCGATCGTCAGTATCAGCCCCTGGCCAGCCACCAACGGCTGGAAGACGGCGTGGCGACGGCGGTGAAGCGCCTGCTGTCTGAGCAAACGGGGTCGCTGCTGCTGTTCCTGCCCGGCGTGGCAGAAATCAACCGGGTGATGGAGCGGTTGAACGGTGAAGTGGCGGCCGATACCGAACTGTGCCCACTGTACGGCGCTTTACCGCTGGCGCAGCAGCAGAAGGCGATTCAACCGGCGCCGACCGGGCGCCGCAAGGTGGTGCTGGCGACCAATATTGCCGAAACCAGTCTGACCATCGAAGGCATTCGGTTAGTGGTGGACTGTGGGTTGGAACGCGTTGCGCGTTATGACGTGCGCAATGGTCTGACGCGGCTGGTGACGCAGCGTGTCAGTCAGGCGTCGATGATCCAGCGAGCCGGCCGCGCCGGGCGTCTGGAGCCGGGCATCTGCTGGCATCTGTTTGCCAAAGAGCAGGCTGAACGGGCGGCAGAGCACGCCGAACCGGAAATCCTGCAAAGCGATCTCGCCGGTTTTTGGCTGGAGCTGCTGCAATGGGGGTGCCATGACGTCGGGCAACTGACCTGGTTAGACCGCCCGCCGGAAACGGCGCTGGCCGCCGCCAAAAGGCTATTGCAGCAGCTGGGCGCCACCGATGACGCCGATAAGCTCACGGCGCGTGGCCGACAGATGGCCGCTCTGGGCTGTGAGCCGCGTTTGGCGGCGATGTTGACTCACGGCGCAGAACATGGGCCGGATGGGTTGGCGACGGCCGCTGCTTTGGCTGCGTTGCTGGAGGAACCCCCGCGCGGCGGGCAGATGGATATCAGCTACTGGCTGAGTCGTCCGCAACCGAATTGGCAGCGCCGCGCTACACAGCTTGCTCGTCGCTTGCAGGTGAAAGCGGGTCGGATTGACGTCGAGATGGCACCGCGGCTGTTGGCGCTGGCGTTTACCGATCGCATTGCCCAACGACGGGGGCAGGATGGCCGCTATCTGCTGGCCAACGGCATGGGCGCGGCGATGAATCAGGATGAGGCATTGTCACGTGCCCCCTGGCTTATCGTGCCAAGCCTGCTGCAGGGGCACAACAGCCCCGATGCGCGTATCCTGCTCGCGCTGCCGGTGGAAATCGATGCACTGGCGGCGCAGTTACCGGCGATGGTTTCTCAACAAACTGCAGTGGAGTGGGATGACGAAAAAGGCACGTTGCGCGCCTGGAAACGCCAGCAAATTGGCCGTCTGACGCTGCGTGCTCAGCCGTTGGCCAAGCCGGCCGACGAAGAGCTGCAGCAGGCGCTGATTAACTGGGTTCGCGCTCAGGGCATTGCGGTACTCAACTGGGATACCGCCGCCGAACAGCTGCGGCTGCGCTTGCAGTGTGCGCAAAACTGGTTGCCGGAGGCCGCCTGGCCGCCGGTTGACGATGAGTCGCTGTTGGCCTCGCTGGAGCAGTGGTTATTGCCGTCGCTGAGTGGCGTGCGGGACATGCGCGGATTAAAACAGGTGAATATCGCCGAGGCTTTGGCGCGGTTGCTGAACTGGCAGCAAAAGCAGCGGCTGGATAATGCGCTACCCACTCATTACACTGTGCCGACCGGCAGCCGCTTGCCCATCCGTTATGATGCCGGAAAACCTCCGGCGCTGGCGGTGCGTTTACAGGAAGTGTTCGGTGAGCAGCACAGCCCGATGTTGGCCGAAGGTCGCATCCCGGTGGTGCTTGAGTTACTCTCACCGGCGCACCGGCCGTTGCAAATTACCGGCGATCTGGCAGCGTTCTGGCAGGGGGCTTACCGGGAAGTGCAAAAAGAGATGAAAGGGCGCTACCCGAAACACGTGTGGCCGGACGATCCGGCGAATACCGCCCCGACGCGGCGCACGAAAAAATATCAGTAAATGAATTCAGATGTTTCTTCTGTTCAGCGGCCTGGCACCGCGACAGATTAAGCGACTCATAATGGCCGGCAGTGCCGCCAAGTCTGGAGAACAACAGCAATGGCTGGGGATGACCGCGAGCCCATCGGGCGCAAAGGGAAACAACCAACACGCACCGCGTCGCGCAAGCCGCCGCGCCGTCGTCGAGATGACGATTACGATGATTACGAGGAAGACGAGTACCAGGATGACGATGATGATTATGAAGACGAGGAAGAACGCATGCCGCGTAAGGTAAAAGCGACTCCGCCGCGTAAAAAACGCCGCTGGCTCGGCCTGCTGATCAAACTGATTCTGGTGGTTGCCGTGCTGTTGGCGATCTACGGCGTGTACCTGGATTCGCAGATCCGCAGCCGCATTGACGGCAAGGTCTGGCAGTTGCCGGCGGCGGTTTATGGCCGCATGGTCAACCTGGAACCGGGCATGCCGTACAGCAAAAAGGAAATGGTCAATTTGCTGGAGGGCATGCAATACCGCCAGGTAAGCCGCATGACGCGTCCGGGCGAATTTACCGTGCAGGCCAACAGCATTGAGTTGCTGCGCCGTCCGTTTGATTTCCCGGACGGCAAAGAAGGGCAGATCCACGCGCGTCTGAATTTCCAGAACAACCGTCTGGCGAATATCGAGAACATGGAAAACCAGCGCAGCTTCGGCTTCTTCCGTCTCGATCCGCGTCTGATCACCATGTTGCAGTCGCCCAACGGCGAACAGCGGCTGTTCGTGCCGCGCGCCGGTTTCCCTGACCTGCTGGTGGATACGCTGATTGCCACCGAAGACCGTCACTTCTATGAGCATGACGGCATCAGCCCTTACTCCATCGGCCGTGCGGTGTTGGCTAACCTGACCGCCGGACGTGCGGTGCAGGGCGGCAGTACCCTGACGCAGCAGTTGGTAAAAAACCTGTTCCTGACCAACGAGCGTTCGCTGTGGCGTAAGGCCAATGAAGCCTACATGGCGTTGTTGGTGGATTACCGTTACAGCAAGGATCGCATCCTTGAGCTGTATCTGAACGAGGTTTATCTCGGCCAGAGCGGCAACGATCAAATTCGCGGTTTCCCGTTGGCCAGCCTGTACTACTTCGGCCGTCCGGTGGACGAACTGAGCCTGGATCAGCAGGCGCTGCTGGTGGGCATGGTCAAGGGCGCGTCGCTGTACAACCCTTGGCGTAACCCGAAGCTGGCGCTGGAACGTCGTAATCTGGTGCTCAAACTGCTGCAGAACCAGGGGGTTATCGACGCCGAACTTTACGACATGCTTAGCGCTCGTCCATTGGGCGTGCAGCCGAAAGGCGGGGTGATCACGCCGCAGCCGGCGTTCATGCAGATGGTGCGTCAGGAGCTGCAAGCCAAGCTGGGCGACAAGGTTAACGACTTGTCCGGGGTGAAAATCTTCACCACGCTGGATCCGGTGTCGCAAGATGCGGCGGAAAAAGCGGTTGAAGATGGCGTTCCGGCCCTGAAGGCGGCTCGTCACGTTCAGGATCTGGAAGCGGCGATGGTGATTGTCGATCGTTTCAGCGGCGAAGTTCGCGCCATGGTCGGCGGTGCCAACCCGCAGTTTGCCGGGTTTAACCGTGCCATGCAGGCGCGTCGCCTGGTCGGTTCATTGGCCAAACCGCCAACTTACCTGACTGCGCTGTCCGAGCCGGACAAATACCGCCTGAATACCTGGCTGGCGGATCAGCCGCTGACGCTAAAATTGCAGAACGGTACCGTCTGGCAGCCGAACAACTATGACCGCAAGTTCCGCGGGCAGGTGATGCTGGTGGATGGCCTTGCCTTTTCACTCAACGTACCTACGGTCAACCTGGGGATGTCTGTTGGGCTGGACCAAATCAGTGTGACGTTACAACGCTTGGGCATTCCAAAGGCGGAAATCAATCCGGTGCCTTCGATGCTGCTCGGCGCGATTGGCCTGACGCCGATGGAAGTGGCACAGGAATACCAGACCATTGCCGGCGGTGGTAACCGTGCTCCGCTGTCTGCGGTGCGTTCGGTGATTGCTGAAGACGGCTCTGTGCTGTACCAGAGCTTCCCGCAGGCGGAACGCGTGGTACCGGCCCAGGCGGCTTACCTGACGTTGTATGCCATGCAGCAGGGCGTAGCGCGCGGGACCTCCCGCTCATTGTCGGTGAAGTTCCCCAACTACAATCTGGCGGCGAAAACCGGTACCACCAACGACCTGCGCGACAGCTGGTTTGCCGGTATCGACGGTAAGGAAGTGGCTATCGCCTGGGTAGGGCGCGATAACAACGGCCCGGCCAAGCTGACCGGTGCCAACGGTGCGCTGACGCTGTACCGCCGCTATCTGGAGAACCAGACGCCGCTGCCGCTGATGCTGCAGCCGCCGGAAGGCATCAACCAGATGAACATCGACTCCAGCGGCAACTTTGTCTGTGGTGGCGGTGGGCGCACCATTCCGGTGTGGACCGACAACCCGCAGGGATTGTGCCAGGCAAGCCAGGCTGCTCAGCAACAGCAGCAAGAGCAACAGCAGCAACAGCAGGCGGGCGAACAAAAAGATGCTGACGGCGTTGCCGGCTGGATCAAGGACATGTTCGGTAAATAAGCGACCTTGCCTGCCTCCGCTCAGGTGAAAAGTTTTTCTTTATTATTAAGCCCGTAACTTCCCGTTGCGGGCTTTTTTATTTCTCTGCGCAGTTTATTTCCACCTGCTTAATGTGGCTAAGCGGTTAATCGCACACCAATTTACCGGCTGAATTCGACTTGCAGTTTAATTTAGCTTCTGCATAAAATGCCGCGATTATAATAATTATTATCGTTTACATTCGTTATCAAATAATTCATCAGAGAAACCACCTATGTCGACCAAGCGTCTTCTTTCCGCGGCCAAGCAGAGCCGTTCTCACGTCAGTGGGTTAGCGATAACTATCGCTGCCGCCCTTGGCACGCTGGCGATGCCGGCATTTTCCGCCGACACCCAGTCCGCCGCCAAGGAAGACACCCTTACCGTGGTGGGCAGCAGCCAATCGCAGCAGGAAAACGCCTGGGGACCGGTGGGGACCTACGCAGCCAAACGCAGCGCCACCGGTACCAAGACCGACACGCCGATTGAAAAGACTCCGCAGTCGGTTTCCGTCGTGACGCGTGAAGAGATGGATATGCGCCAGCCGGACACGGTAAAAGGCGCACTGGCCTATACGCCGGGCGTGATGGTGGGCAACCGTGGGGCCTCCACCGCTTATGATGCCGTGAACATTCGTGGTTTCAGCTCGGTGGGTACCAACATGTACCTGGATGGGTTGAAGCTGCAGGACGATAACTATTCCATTTACCAAATTGACCCTTACTTCCTGGAACGTGCCGAAGTGCTGCGCGGCCCTTCTTCCGTGCTCTATGGCAAGAGCAACCCGGGCGGGGTTGTCGCCTTGGTCAGCAAACGCCCAACCACTGAAACCCTTCGTGAGGTTCAGTTCAAAATGGGTACCGACAATCTGTTCCAGACCGGCTTCGACTTTGGTGGCGCGCTGGATGATGCTGGCATCTATTCTTACCGCTTAACCGGTCTGGCGCGTGATGAAGATCAGCAACAGGTTGGCGAAAAAAGCAAACGCTATGCAATTGCACCTTCTTTCAGTTGGCGGCCGGATGATCGTACTTCACTGACGTTCCTCAGCAGTTTCCAGGATGACCCGAGCGTGGGCTTCTATGGTTGGCTGCCGAAAGAGGGGACGGTGCAAAATGGGATTAACGGCAAATTGCCGACCAGCTTCAACGACGGTGAGCCGGGTTATAACAACATCTCGCGCAAGCAACAGATGGTGGGATATGCCTTTGAACATGGGTTTGATGATGTGTGGACCCTGCGTCAAAACCTGCGTTACTCGAAAATGGACGTGGATTACCGCTCTATCTATGGCCAGGGCATCAGCACGACAAACCCTGCTGAGTTGACGCGTGGGGTGATGAATTCGAAAGAGCACTTGTCGAGTTTTGCTGTAGACACTCAGGCGCAGGCCAAATTTGCGACGGGGCTGGTTGATCACACCTTATTGATGGGTGTGGATTATATGCGTATGCGCAACGACGTCGTGTATCAGTATGGCAGCGCTTCTAACCTTAACGTGGTGGCGCCGCAGTACGGCAACCAAAGCTACACCATTACCGGCGGCGCCAGCCAGGTGAATCGCCAAGAGCAGACCGGGCTTTACGTGCAGGATCAGGCCGAATGGAACAACTGGGTGCTGACCATGGGAGGACGCTATGACTGGAGCGACACCAACAGCACCAACCGCCTGAACCAGAACTCGGTATCAAAGCAGAAGGACAACGAGTTCACCGGCCGCGCGGGTTTGAACTATGTATTTGAAAACGGCATCGCGCCTTATGTCAGCTACAGTGAATCCTTTGAACCTACTTCAGGGGCTGATTTCAGTGGCAATACCTTCGCCGCTTCCAAAGGCAAGCAGTATGAAGCCGGCGTGAAGTATGCACCGAAGGATCGCCCTATTACTGCCAGCATTGCGATTTATCAGCTGACCAAAACCAACAACAAGGTGGCAGATCCAGACCATGTATTTGCTTCCATACAGGGTGGCGAAATTCGCTCTCGTGGGATCGAACTGGAAGGCAAAGCCGCGCTGACGGCCAACGTTAACCTGTTGGGTTCTTATACCTACACGGATGCGGAGTATTCCAAAGACACTACGCAACAGGGCAATACCCCGGCGGCCATTCCCAAACATATGGCTTCAGTGTGGGCGGATTACACCTTCCATGAAACTGCACTCAGCGGGTTGACGCTGGGCTCCGGCGTTCGCTATGTCGGTTCCAGCTATGGTGATGAAGCCAACACGTTTAAAGTGAAGGACTATACGGTCGTCGATGCGGCGATAAAATACGATTTGGCGCGTTTCAATCTGCCAGGCTCTTCGATTGGCATCAACGTGAACAACCTGTTTGATAAAGAATACGTCTCCAGCTGCTTCGCCACCTATGGCTGCTACTGGGGCGCCGAACGCCAGGTGGTCGCCACCGCAACCTTCCGCTTCTAATCGGATTACCGGGGCGGCGCCATGTCGCCCCGGACAGAGTAGGACCTATGCAGGATAAACACCTCAATCACGACGCCACCTTTACCTTGGACAGCGCCAGCTTTGCCGTTCCCGGCCGGGTGCTGCTACAACCCTTGTCGCTGACCTTTCCCGTGGGGAAAGTCTGCGGGCTGATCGGCCATAACGGCTCCGGCAAATCGACCTTGCTGAAAATTCTCGGTCGCCACCAAAATCCAACCGACGGTACGGCGCGGCTTAATCAGCAGTTGCTGAGCCAATGGGACAGCAAAGCCTTCGCGCGTCAGGTCGCTTATCTCCCTCAACAATTGCCCGCCGCGGAAGGGATGACGGTGCGCGAACTGGTGGCGATTGGCCGCTATCCCTGGCACGGTGCCTTGGGGCGCTTTGGCGTTAACGATCGTCAGCAGGTTGAGGAGGCGATTGCGCTGGTGGGGTTGAAGCCGTTCGCCAACCGCCTGGTCGACAGCCTGTCCGGCGGTGAGCGTCAACGCGCCTGGCTGGCGATGATGGTGGCGCAAGACAGCCGTTGCCTGTTGCTGGACGAACCGACCTCGGCGCTGGATATTGCCCACCAGGTTGAGGTACTGGCACTGATCCAACGTTTGAGCCATGAGCGTGGCCTGACGGTGATTGCGGTGCTGCATGACATCAATATGGCCGCACGCTACTGCGACCATCTGGTGGCGTTGCGCGGCGGTGAGATGATTGCCCAGGGCACCCCGCTGGAGCTGATGCAGGGTGACGTGCTGGAGCAAATTTACGGTATTCCTATGGGGACGCTGCCGCATCCAAGCGGCGGCGCACCGGTGAGTTTTGTCTACTGATGCCTGATTCTTCTGATTTTCATCATGATGCCGTCCGCCGTCGCCTGCTGACGGCCATGGCGCTGTCGCCCCTGCTGTTTTCTTTGCCGAGCCAGGCGGCGGCAACGCCACCCGATCTTACGCGCATCGTGGCGCTGGAGTGGCTGCCTATCGAGTTGCTGTTGGCGCTGGGGATCACGCCGCTGGCCGTCGCGGATATCCACAACTACAACCTGTGGGTGGAAGAGCCGAAAATGCCGGCGTCGGTGATCGACGTCGGTCAGCGTACCGAACCCAATCTGGAGCTGCTGCAGCAGTTGCGGCCTTCGCTGATGTTGCTGTCTCAGGGATACGGGCCTACGCCGCAAAAGCTGGCCCCTATCGGCCCGACCATGAGCTTCGGCTTCAATGACGGCAGTGGCAAACCGCTGACGGTGGGCCGGAAGTCGTTACTGCAACTGGCGCAGCGGTTGGGCCTTGAGGCACGGGCAGAGCAGCACCTGATCCAGTTCGATCGATTTATCCAGGATGTGCGTCAGCGGCTGCAGTCTTACAGCCGACAGCCGCTGCTGCTGTTCTCCCTGCTGGACACGCGCCATGCGCTGGTCATTGGCCAGAAAAGCCTGTTCCAGGAGGTGATGGATCAACTTGGGATCCAAAATGCCTGGGAGGGGGAAACCAATTTCTGGGGTACGGCGGTGGTGGGCATTGAGCGCCTGACGGCGGTAAAAAATGCGCGCGCGATTTATCTCGACCACGGCAATCAGGCCATGATGGAAAAAGTCAGTTCTACCCCATTGTGGCAGGCATTGCCGTTTGTCAGACAGAACCAATTGCGCCAGGTGCCGGCAGTGTGGTTCTACGGCGCGACGTTATCGGCGATGCGCTTTTGCCATCTGCTGGAGCAGGCGCAGGAGAGTTATTCATGAGCGCACGCATCCGTGCATTACCGCTGACGTTGCTGCTGTTACTGTTGGCGGCGGCGGGCGGTCTGACGATCTACAACCTGCTGCAGCAGCTGCCGTGGTCGCTGTGGGGGCAGGCGCTGAACGCGCCCGATATCGACGATGTACGTCAAATGCTGTTCCACTACAGCCTGTTGCCGCGGCTGTCTGTGTCCCTGCTGGCCGGTGCCGGCTTGGGGCTGGTCGGCGTACTGTTCCAGCAGGTGCTGCGCAATCCGCTGGCGGAACCGGCGACGCTCGGCGTATCCGCTGGGGCGCAGCTTGGGCTGACTATCGCCACTTTGTGGATGCTGCCGGGGGGTGAGATAACCCGGCAACTGGCCGCAATGGCTGGCGCCATCCTGGTCGGCGGACTGGTGTTCGGCGTGGCCTGGGGCAAGCGCATGTCCCCGGTGACGCTGATCCTGGCCGGTTTGGTGCTGGGGCTGTACTGCGGCGCGGTCAACAGCCTGCTGGCGTTGTTCAATTACGATCAACTGCAGGGCCTGTTCCTGTGGAGTACCGGTGCGCTAAACCAGCAGGACTGGAGCACCGCACAGTTTATCCTGCCGCGTTTGCTGATTGCCGGAGTGCTGGCCGTATTGCTGTTGCGTCCGCTGACCTTGCTCGGGCTGGATGATGGAGTAGCGCGTAATCTGGGGTTAGGGCTGTCGATGGCGCGCTTTTGTGCGCTGGCGGTGGCGATTATTTTCAGTGCGATGTTGGTGAATGCGGTGGGCGTAATCGGTTTTATCGGCCTGTTTGCGCCGCTGATGGCAAAAATGCTGGGTGCGCGCCGTCTGGCGCACCGCATGATGCTGGCGCCGTTGCTGGGTGCGCTGCTGCTGTGGCTGACCGACCAGGTGATGATCTCCTTGACGCAGGTCTGGCGTGAGATCCCAACCGGGGCGGCAACGGCGCTGTTTGGTGCTCCGCTGTTGCTGTGGCTGTTGCCGCGGTTGCGCAGTGCCGCTACGCCGCCGCCCATGAACCTGGGTGACAAGGTGCCTGCCGAACGCGGCCATCTGTGGGCATGGGCAGCAGTGGCAGGGATGGTGTTGCTGGCCGGTATCGCCGTGGCGTTGATGTTTGGTCAGAATGCCACAGGCTGGCACTGGAGCCAAGGCACCGAGCTCGAGTCATTGATGCCGTGGCGCTGGCCGCGCGTGCTGTCAGCGTTGGCGGCGGGCATGATGCTGGCGGTAGCGGGGACCCTGATCCAAAAGCTGACCGGTAACCCGATGGCCAGCCCGGAAGTGCTGGGTATCAGCTCCGGTGCGGCCTTTGGCGTGGTGATCATGCTGTTTATCGTGCCGGGGGACGCCTTCGTTTGGCTGCTGCCAGCCGGGAGCCTGGGGGCCGCGGCGACGCTATTGGTGATTATGATCGCTGCCGGGCGTGGCGGTTTCTCCACCGAACGCATGCTGCTGGCCGGCATTGCGCTCAGTACGGCCTTTACCACCACCATTTTCCTGCTGCTGGCGAGCGGCGATCCGCGTATGGGCGGGTTGCTGACCTGGATTTCAGGTTCCACCTACTCGGTGACGCCGGAACAGGCGGTACGTACGGCGGCCATTGCCGCGCTGCTTATCGTGTTGGCGCCATTGTGTCGTCGCTGGCTCAGTATTCTGCCCCTGGGCAGTGCTACGGCCCGTTCGGTGGGGATTGCGCTAACGCCGGTGCGAGTGGTCATTCTGCTGCTGGCCGCTACGCTGACGGCGATGGCGACGTTGACCGTGGGGCCGTTGAGCTTTATCGGCCTGATGGCGCCGCATATGGCACGTATGCTGGGCTTCCGCCGCGCGTTACCGCAGATGGTGATAGCTGCGCTGCTGGGGGGCTTGTTGATGGTGTTTGCCGACTGGTGTGGCCGAATGGTGATGTTCCCGTACCAGATCCCTGCCGGGCTGCTGGCTACCTTTATCGGGGCGCCGTATTTCGTTTATTTGCTGCGGAAGCAAACCTCGTAGCCGACGTCGTTCCTGCCGTTTCTATCATCAAAGGCTCAGCATCGCTGGGCCTTTATTTTTTCGTATTTTCATACTATTGCAAAGCTTTGCGTACGGCTGCGCAGAACGGATATTCAGTGCGGAAAAGGGGCCTGAGATCTGGGGGGCGATGAATATACTGCGCGCGGGTGCTCTGGATCCTATCTGGAGAGCTCCTGAACTCAAGTTACCTTGGTGTACATAGTACATTTTGTGGTGTACTTTGTACCTTAACATGGAGAGGGCGCCAGTGAGTCATGCGCTACTATTTATTGAGACCCCAATGTTTACGCGCCAGATAATGCAAATAGCCACGGATGACGAGCTAAAAGAACTTCAGAAAGAACTTATCGAATCACCAGGTAAAGGCGATCTGATACAGAAAACCGGCGGGTTGCGAAAAGTCAGGATGGCAACAGGTCCCCAGGGAAAAAGGGGGAGTGCCAGAGTGATTTACTTTCTGGCGACCAAAGAGGTTATCTATCTGGTGATGGCCTACCCGAAAAGCATTAAAGACGGTCTGACCGATATGGAAAAATCAGAGCTGAAGAAATTAACGAAATTGTTGAAAGGTGAGGTGTGACATGAGCTTTTTTGACGATATGAAAACGTCTCTTGAAGAAGCTGTCGCCATTAAGAACGGGGTTAAGGCTCCAGCTAATGTTACGCGTTATGATATCGCAGATGTGAAGGCGATCAGGGCGCAGCTTAATGTTTCTCAGAGCGAAATGGCAAAGGTATTGGGTACCAGCGTTGATACCATTAAAAGCTGGGAAACCAAAAGACGTAACCCAACCGGGCTGGCTGCAAAAGTGTTGGCGGCGATCCAGGCTAACCCCGCTTTCTTCCGTGAGCTTGCCTCACACTAGGCTTATCCCTCGATGAAATTATCCGGGACGATGAGACCCTTACAGTCAAATAAAACCAGAAAGTCACTGGGTACACTTAAGCGCTAGCAGCCAACTGTTGGCGCTTTTTGTTTTTGTATTTTCATACCATTGCAAAGCTTTGCGTATGGCCGCGCAGAACGGATATTCAGTGCGGAAAAGGGGCCTGAGATCTGGGGGGCGATGAATATACTGCGCGCGGGTGCTCTGGATCTTTCTTCCCGAGCATTCGTAAGGGATAGAAAGAGAAAAGCCCCGTGTCGATATACATCAACCCGAGGCCAACTCTAACGCCAGAGAACGTTAGGTTAGCTTCTTACCCGCCGAGAGGCAAGGAGAAGGAGGCATGATGCCGAACAAAGGAAGTGTCGTAAAACTGGTCGTTATTTGTGCCACTGTAATATCACTGGCATGGATAACACGCAGCAAACTTTGTGAGCTGCGGATCCGATCGGGCAACACGGAAGTTGCGGCCATTCTGGCTTACGAATCCAAAAGGTAAGGCAACCCAACGGCGGGGGCATTGCTCCCGCCTGTTGGTTGTTTGAGCGTGGATCCACGAGCACCCATCCGCTAAAAACAAAAACGGCAAGCCAAGGCTTGCCGTTTTCACATTCGATACGCAGGCTTATTTCAGGCCGGCAGCATCGCGCAGCAGTTCTGCTTTGTCGGTCGCTTCCCAAGGGAAGTGCTCACGGCCGAAGTGACCGTAAGCTGCGGTTTCGCGGTAGATCGGCTGCAGCAGATCCATCATCTGGATCAGGCCGTATGGGCGCAGATCGAAGAACTCGCGTACCAGCAGGGTCAGCTGTTCGGTAGGGACTTTCTCGGTACCGAAGGTTTCCACCATGATGGAGGTAGGTTCCGCCACGCCGATAGCGTAGGAAACCTGGATCTCACAGCGGTCAGCCAGGCCGGCGGCAACGATGTTTTTCGCCACGTAGCGCGCTGCGTAAGCCGCTGAACGGTCAACCTTGGACGGATCCTTACCGGAGAACGCACCGCCACCGTGACGAGCCATACCGCCGTAGGTATCAACGATGATTTTACGGCCGGTCAGGCCGCAGTCACCCATTGGGCCACCGATAACGAAACGGCCGGTCGGGTTGATGTGGTATTTGGTGCTGGCGCTCAGCCATTCGGCAGGCAGAACCGGCTTGATGATCTCTTCCATCACCGCTTCTTGCAGGTCTTTCAGAGAAATATCTTCGGAATGCTGGGTGGACAGAACCACCGCATCGATACCGACGATTTTGCCATCGTCATATTGGAAGGTGACCTGGCTTTTCGCATCCGGGCGCAGCCACGGCAGAGTGCCGTTTTTACGGACTTCGGACTGGCGCTGCACCAGACGGTGCGCGTAGGTCACCGGTGCCGGCATCAGCACTTCGGTTTCGTTGGTGGCATAGCCAAACATCAGGCCCTGGTCGCCGGCACCCTGTTCCAGAGGATCGGTACGGTCAACACCCTGGTTGATATCCGGGGATTGCTTGCCGATGGCGCTCAGTACGGCACAAGAGTTGGCGTCGAAGCCCATATCCGAATGAACATAGCCGATTTCGCGCACGGTTTTACGGGTGATCTCTTCGATATCTACCCAGGCGCTGGTGGTGATTTCGCCGCCAACCAGAACCATGCCGGTTTTCACGTAGGTTTCGCAAGCTACGCGTGCTTTAGGATCCTGTTCCAGGATGGCGTCGAGGACGGCATCGGAGATCTGGTCAGCGATTTTATCAGGATGTCCTTCGGAGACGGATTCGGACGTGAATAGGTGTTTAGCCATGGTGTTCTTTACCTTG
Source organism: Serratia sp. OS31 (assembly GCF_014164835.1). Taxonomy (NCBI): domain Bacteria; kingdom Pseudomonadati; phylum Pseudomonadota; class Gammaproteobacteria; order Enterobacterales; family Yersiniaceae; genus Serratia; species Serratia sp. OS31. Next base: position 164,935 of record NZ_JACJFQ010000008.1, read on the forward strand.
CATAAGACGGGTTAGAAATTACTGCACAGCGCTGGAGATCCGGCATCAAAGCGAAGGGTCTTCCGCTGATGGCGCGAGATGCTTCCTGCAACGCCCCTCAGGCAAAGCCGTTAAGCAGTTTATCAGTTAACCAGTATAGATGGATTAACATCTGGACGTCTATTTTAGGTCAGGGCTTAGCCGGATTGCCAGTATTTTTTTGCCCTTTCGCTCTTTTGCGCAAAGCTAGCGGCGCCATTTTCATCGCTTGAAACAGTTTCCGACAAATTTTCATTTTGCATTTTCCCCGTGTTATCGGTATAAACTGCGCGCGCGGCTCATTTGGTGCACAGTGCGGGGTACGAAGTTGTAAACTTCTGTGACGCCTCCACGGGTGGTCTGATTGTCAGCCGCAGACGCCAACCTTTGGCGTCGCCGCTTCATAGAACGGTCACGTTCTTACACTATTAATAGAGGCTCAGTCGTTCATTGAGGACGACGTGCGTGGAGGTGGTTGGATTAATGATCCGTTGTCTACCGGTTGTTGGTTCTCAACAGCAGTGCCGTTCTGGCGCACATTCTTCTGCTATTTCCCGTCTTGTCTCTACACCACCTTCCAGGTGTGATAAACACTTGGGCGCTACTCAGGATTCTCGGGCCGGTTAACGGTCGTCTGAAGAACTGAACAAGGGTAGCCTGCAGCCTTCCTGTGGGATGTTTCTTGACCCGATTCACGAGGTTTGAACAGGGTGTCTTACAATTATATGAGTAATAAACCGATCGCTGACCGCGAACGGCAGTTTTATTCGCTGCCGCAAGGGCGGTTTGTTGGGTTGTTCTCGCGGGTTGTAGCTGCGATAGTGGCTGACTGTATCGTCAGTACGCGATGTGAGGCGAGTAATGTCTGATGATCTTTTGATTCACCGTCCGTCAGCAACGGGCGAATCTAAATCTTTGCGCTCCATGCAGGAGGTTGCCATGAATGATCGTGATGCCAGCAAGATGCTGCGCACTTATAACGTCGCCTACTGGGGCAACAATTATTATGACGTCAATGAACTGGGCCACATCAGCGTGTGCCCGGATCCGGACGTCCCGCAGGCACGTGTCGATCTGGCCGAGCTGGTGAAGCAGCGTCAAAACGACGGTTTGCGCCTACCGGCACTGTTCTGCTTCCCGCAGATCCTGCAGCACCGTCTGCGTTCGATCAATGCCGCGTTCAAACGTGCGCGTGAGTCGTTCGGCTATGAAGGTGGCTATTTCCTGGTTTACCCGATCAAGGTAAACCAACACCGCCGGGTGATTGAATCTCTGGTCAACTCCGGCGAACCTCTGGGGCTGGAAGCCGGCTCCAAGGCCGAACTGATGGCGGTGCTGGCGCATGCCGGCATGACCCGCTCGGTGATCGTCTGTAACGGCTATAAAGACCGTGAATATATCCGTCTGGCGCTGATCGGTGAAAAACTGGGGCACAAGGTGTACCTGGTGATCGAGAAGATGTCCGAGATCAACATGGTGCTGGAAGAGGCCGAACGCCTGAACGTGGTGCCGCGCCTGGGCGTGCGTGCGCGTCTGGCGTCGCAAGGCTCCGGTAAATGGCAGTCGAGCGGCGGCGAAAAGTCCAAGTTCGGTCTGGCAGCCATTCAGGTGCTGAAGCTGGTGGAAACCCTGCGTGAAGCGGGCCGTCTCGACAGCCTGCAACTGCTGCACTTCCACCTGGGTTCGCAACTGGCCAATATTCGCGATATCGCCACCGGCGTACGTGAGTCGGCGCGCTTCTACGTAGAACTGCATAAGCTGGGCGTGAATATCCAGTGCTTCGACGTGGGCGGCGGTTTGGGCGTAGATTATGAAGGTACCCGTTCGCAGTCCGACTGTTCGGTGAACTACGGCCTGAACGAATACGCCAACAACGTGATCTGGGGCATCGGCGACGCCTGTAATGAACACGGTTTGCCGCACCCGACGGTGATCACCGAATCCGGTCGTGCAGTGACCGCGCATCATACGGTGCTGGTATCCAACGTGATCGGCGTTGAACGCAACGAATTCAGCGATCCATTACCGCCTGCAGAAGATGCGCCACGCGCGTTGGAAAGCATGTGGGAAACCTGGCAGGAAATGAACGAGCCGGAAAATCGCCGCTCGCTGCGTGAATGGCTGCACGACAGTCAAATGGATCTGCACGACGTTCATACTCAATATGCACACGGCATGTTGGATCTGACCAAACGCGCCTGGGCTGAGCAGCTGTATCTGAACATCTGCAACAAGATCCAGCAGCAGTTGGATCCGAGCAATCGTGCACACCGTCCAATCATCGACGAACTGCAAGAGCGTATGGCGGACAAGTTCTACGTCAACTTCTCGCTGTTCCAGTCCATGCCGGACGCCTGGGGTATCGATCAACTGTTCCCAGTGTTGCCGTTGGAAGGCCTGGATAAGCCGCCGGAAGGCCGCGCGGTGCTGCTGGATATCACCTGTGACTCGGATGGCACCATCGATCACTACATCGATGGCGACGGCGTGGCGACCACCATGCCAATGCCGCCGTACGATCCGGAAAACCCACCGGCGCTGGGCTTCTTCATGGTTGGCGCCTATCAGGAGATCCTCGGCAACATGCACAACCTGTTCGGCGACACCGCCTCGGTTGACGTGTTTGTCTTCCCTGACGGTACGGTAGAAACCGAGTTGTCCGATGAAGGCGATACCGTTGCCGACATGCTGGAGTACGTGCAGCTCGACCCTACCGCACTGTTGGCCAAGTTCCGCGATCAGGTGAAAGAAACCGATCTGGACAGCGAGCTGCAGGCGCAGTTCCTGGAAGAGTTCGAAGCCGGTTTGTACGGTTATACTTATTTAGAAGATGAATAAGTAGAGCGCTTCTGAAAGGTCGGGCATCTGATGGATGTCCGGCCTTTTTTATATCTTGATGACTGATATTCTATTTTATTTGCTCATCTTTCAATTTTAAAACATGCTTTTCCACCAGCGGCTGGTAACGAATAAATATCCTGATGCGATAAGGAAAGAGTAACCTAGTGGTTTAAGCATTATGCCGGCGCTAATGGCTTCCCCTTTAACCAGAAAGACAAGCGTATAGCAAAGAAAGAAAAGCGAAAATATTTTGAGAAATTTTATAATCACTACCTACCCCCACAGATGCTGATAAGCGCGTTCATTACTAACACAGCGCTTAGTCACCCACAAGGCGCTGATAAAAAAGTCTACGGCGATCATGGATACGGGAACATAGATAAGCACTACTTCTATGGATATTTCATTCAGTGAGTCAAATTTAGAGCAAAGATAACCCAACGGAATGCCTGATAAGAAAGCTAGGGTTTCTAGCGTGATATAAAGTTTTTTGTTTTTAATTATTCGCCGTTGGCGCATGGGCATAATATTAAACATGGCTTTACTGATCCCGTGTTATCTGAAAGTGTAAATGTTAATTATAAACAGGGCTGTTAACTTATTTTTAATAAAGTGGTTTTTATAATTAACCTATATATTTTTCTTGCCGGCTAAAGGGATCAAAATCACAAAGTTCAAACCTCGCCGCACGGCAACGGTCACACGACGGTAGGATTCAGGGTATATACTGGCTAACGACGAGCAGCCGATATGATGATGCGCGCTCTTGAAGCGCGAGCGAAATGCGGCGATAATCTGCTGCATAGGCAGTACTGAAACAGATTTCGAATGGATCCCTTTCTCGTCGGGCTAACGACGCGGGAGGGATTTTTTTTTGCCAGCGTCTGTGTGATTTTTCAACAGGCGAAACGTTGAAATATGAGGGTTTACTATGAGTACCTTAGGCCATCAGCCCGATAATTCCTTAGTGTCCAATGCCTTTGGTTTCCTGCGCTTTCCGCTGAACTTTATGCCCTACGACAGCGATGCAGAGTGGGTCATCACCGGCATTCCATTTGACATGGCAACCTCCGGCCGCGCCGGTGGCCGTCACGGTCCCGCGGCAATCCGTCAGGTTTCCACCAACCTGGCCTGGGAAGGCAACCGCTGGCCGTGGAACTTTGACCTGCGCGATCGTCTGAATGTCGTCGATTGCGGCGACGTGGTGTTCAACTTCGGCGACGCTCAGGACATGAGCGACAAGCTGCAGGCGCACGCGGAAAAACTGCTGAAAGCCGGCAAGCGCATGCTCTCCTTCGGCGGCGACCACTTCGTGACTCTGCCGTTGTTGCGCGCACACGCCAAACATTTCGGCAAACTGGCACTGGTGCACTTTGATGCCCATACCGACACCTATGCTAACGGCAGCCAATACGATCACGGCACCATGTTCTTCCATGCGCCGAACGAAGGCCTGATCGATCCCACTCGCTCAGTGCAGATCGGTATCCGTACCGAGTTCGATCACGACAACGGTTTCACCGTGTTGGACGCGGCACAGGTTAACGATCGTAGCGTTGACGATCTGCTGACTCAGATCAAACAGATCGTCGGCGATATGCCGGTCTATCTGACCTTCGACATCGACTGCCTGGATCCGGCGTTCGCACCGGGGACCGGCACACCGGTCATCGGCGGTCTGACCTCCGATCGTGCGCTGAAACTGGTGCGCGGCATGCAGTCGCTGAACATCGTCGGCATGGACGTGGTAGAAGTCGCCCCGGCGTATGACCAGTCTGAAATCACCGCGCTGGCTGCGGCGACGCTGGGTCTGGAGATGCTGTATCTGCAAGCGGCTAAAAAACAGGCCTAAACAGTATTGGCTTAAACTCTGGCCTTTCAGAGGCCAGAGTTCATGGAGAAAACATGCTGACCAAGCCTTCCACACGTCTTAACAAATATATTAGCGAGAGCGGCATCTGCTCTCGCCGCGACGCCGATCGTTACATCGAACAAGGCAACGTTTTTATCAATGGCAAGCGCGTTACGCTTGGCGATCAGGTATTCCCAGGGGACGTCGTCAAGGTCAACGGTCAGCTGATTGAACCTCGTAACGAAGACAACCTGATCTTTATCGCGCTGAACAAGCCGGTCGGGATCGTCAGCACCACCGAAGAGGGCGAGAAAGACAATATTGTCGATTTCGTCAACCACAGCACCCGTATCTTCCCGATCGGCCGCTTGGACAAAGACTCTCAGGGGCTGATCTTCCTCACCAACCATGGCGATCTGGTGAACAAGATCCTGCGTGCGGGCAACGACCATGAAAAAGAATACCGGGTGACGGTCAACAAACCGGTCACCGACGACTTTATCCGTGGTTTGGGTGCCGGCGTGCCGATGCTGGGGACGGTGACGAAAAAATGCAAAGTGAAGAAAGAAGCCCCCTTTGTGTTTCGCATCGTGCTGGTTCAGGGCCTGAACCGCCAAATTCGCCGCATGTGCGAGCATTTCGGCTATGAGGTCACCAAGCTGGAACGTACTCGCATCATGAATGTGAGTATGGCCGGTTTGCCACCGGGTGAATGGCGCGATTTAACCGACGACGAACTGGTCGAACTGTTTAAGTCGATCGAGGGCTCCACTTCGGAAGCAAAACCGGCGAAGAAAGCCAAACCGGCAGTGAAAAAACCGGCCGGTAGCGGGGCGAAAAGCGCCGATAAACCCAGCAGCAGTGCGCCTGCGCGCAAGCGCTTTGCTCAGCCGGGTCGTAAAAAGAAAGGGCGCTGAGCCCCGGTAATATGAATAGGGTTCGGGGCGCAGGTGCGCCCCGACTGCTTTATGCCCGCCTGGCTTCTCGCGTCATCCGCATCCGGCTAAACAGCACACAGCCCGCCAACAGCGTTACTAGCTGCGACACCATCAGCACCGCAAATCCTGAAGACACCTTGCCCTGGCTGGCCATCACCATGCCCATAATCATCGGCACAAACGCCGAGAACATATTGCCAATGCCGTTAATCAGCCCGTAGGCGCTGCCGACCGCCTGCGGCTGCGCATAATGTTGCAGCAGGGTTGGGATCGCCGCCCCCTGAGCCCCCCAGCAGGCATTGGCCGCCAGCAGGAAGAAGGCAATCCAGCCGAGCTGATGACTGTGCATCACGCCATAGATACACAACGCAGTTGCCGCACCGCCAAAGGCGAAAATCAACGGTGCCTGATAGGGGCGAATGCGGTCAAGCAGCACGCCGCCGAGATATTTTGAGGCGATGCTGACGATAAACGGCAGCGAAGCCATCCAGCCCATCTGTTTGATGGAAAATCCTTTCTCGTCGGTCAGGTAAGCCGGCAGCCAGGAGCTGGAGCCCCACAGGTAGCTCAGGGTAGCAATCTCGATCAGCATGATCCAACCCAGCATCGGGGTATGCCAGGCCAGGGCGAAGGTGTGCCAGACACGGCTCAGAACCGGTTGAGGATCGACGTCGCGCGGCGGTAACAAGGCTGGGTGGATAAACCACCGCACCAACGCCAACCCCAGCAGCAGGTTGATCAGCGCCAGCAGATAGAAAGAGACCGCCCAGCCGAAGTGCGCCATCAGGAAACTCACCAGCGGAAAGCCGATCACCAGGCCCAGAGAAACCCCCAATGTGCTGACGGCATTGGGTTTGCCACGTTCATCGGCGGCGAAGTGATCGCCGATATACATGGTTTTCAACGAGAACAGGGGGCCCTCGCTGATGCCAAGCAGTATGCGTACCGCAAACAGCAGCAGTAACGAACCCGCCAGCGGCGAGGCGGCGGTGAGCAGCGCCCACAGCACAATGCTGAGCGTCAGCGCGCGGCGATAGCCCATCAGGGTTTCCAGAAAGGGCGTCAGCAGCATGGCGGAAAGCCCGTAACCGAGCAAAAAAACCGTCATCAGCATGCCCTGGTGCGCCCGGTTACCGTCGAGCTGAAAGTGCTGCAAGAATTCGGGGTTAACCAGCATCACGGCGATATTGACCCGATCGGCATAGGCGATGACGATCAGAAACAGCAGGGCTACCACCCCGAACCAGCGTTGACGTTGTTGCACAATGCGCTCCTTTGGCGGGCGAAGAAAGAATTTAGGCAGCAGCAAACTAACCCGCTGATTTCACAGTGCTGAAAAGCAGGGCTGAGCCGTTTTAATGTAAATTTATTGTTATCAAAAAGATGTATTTGTCAGTGAGAGAGCACTTTTACTCGCATTGCATCCGCCAGATCAACGTCTTTTTACCCATGAATTAGTGATAGAAAGCACAACTTTCATCAGTTTTTCATATCGGTGCATTTTTTCGTGATCCTTCCCGCATTTGTCATGTTTAAACAACTTTCCATTAACAATTGCCGTATTGCTCTCTTGACGAAAGTTTCACCAGACTTATAGTGAGTGTATTAAATAAGAAACTGAGTTTCATATATGAAACAATCAGATAGAGGACAGAAGCAATGAGCTGGAAGAACGTGTGTGAAGTGTCTCAGGTGAAAGAAGATTTTCCTTTCTCCGCCAACGTGGAGGGGAAAGAGGTCGGTGTGTATCTGATCGACGGCAACTATTACGCGCTGGAAGACGTTTGCCCACATGCCTATGCCTTGCTCAGCCAGGGGTTTGTTGATGACGGCAAGGTCGAATGTCCGTTGCACGAAGCATTGTTCGACGTGCGTACCGGCCAGTGCCTGCGTGAGCCAGGCGGTCGCGATCTGCAAACCTATGCCACCCGGGTGATCGACAATCAAATCCAAATCACCTTTATTGCGGAGGAGTAATCATGCAGCACATCACCGATTTCAATCCCTGGCTGCCGGACACCCAACAGGTGATCCCGGCGCGCGAAGGCGGCAACGGTCAAATCCATCAGCCGGGCCAATTCCAGAACGTCATCTGGCAAACCCGCGCCCGGGTGCCGGACGGTTTCGAAACTGCGCTGGTGACGGCGTTGGAAGAGATCTTCGATCAGGGTGCAGAAGAGCTGGAGCAGATCGTCAGCGCGCTGAATCAGCGTCGCCTGTTCGATCGCAATGGCCAGCCGTGGAATGAGACGGCGTTCCGCGAATTCCTTCACGTTAACGGTTTCTGAGCAGCATCCGGGAGAAGACAATGACAGCAAACACAACATCCTCCGCACAGACCTTACAGGACTATCTCGACCAGGGGCTGCGCGGCATGTGGTATCCGGTGCTGGCCAGTTGGGAAATCGGCAATAACCCGGTGGGCATTACGCGTCTGGAGCAGCAGATTGTGGTTTGGCGTGATGGCGACGGCGCGATCCATGCGCTGGAAGATCGCTGTCCGCATCGTGGTGCACGCCTTTCCATGGGCTGGAATCTGGGCGATCGCATTGCCTGCTGGTATCACGGCGTGGAAGTGGGCGGCGACGGTACGGTCAAAGACGTGCCGGCGGTCGATCGTTGCCCGCTGGTGGGGCAGAAATGCCTGCGCTCTTACCCCGCCAAAGAGGCCTACGGTGCGGTGTTCCTCTATTTCGGCGTGACGGCGGATGAAGAGCCGGCTGAATTGACCTTCCCGCCGGAACTGGCGGACGAAGCGGCCTACAGCAACTTCCTGTGCACCGCCAGTTGGGACTGCAATTACCAGTACGCGCTGGAAAACGTGATGGATCCGATGCACGGCACCTACCTGCATTCGTCCTCACACTCGATGGCGGAAGGGGATCGCAAGGCGGACATGGCGCTGGAGCCGACCGACAGCGGTTTCATCTTTAAGAAGAATGGCCAGATCGGCGTTAACTTTGACTGGGTGGAGTTCGGCAGCAGCGGCGCCTACTGGATGCGTTTGTCGATTCCGTACAAGAAACGCTTCGGTCCGGGCGGTCACTTCTGGATCATCGGCATGGTGGTGCCGGAAGACAAGGACCACTGCCGGGTGTTCTTCTGGCGTATCCGTAAGGTGAAAGACTGGCAGCGTGACATGTGGCGCTTTATGTACCGCAACCGCCTGGAGTCGCTGCACTGGGACGTACTGGAACAGGATCGTATCGTGCTGGAAAATATGGCCCCGAACGCGCGTGGCCGCGAGTATCTGTATCAGCATGACGTTGGTTTGTCTCGTTTGCGCCGCATGATGCAAAAAGAAGCGCAGAAGCAGCTGGCGAAGCTCAGTGAGCTGGAGGCGGCGCAGTGAACGGCTTGCTGACGGGAAAACGCATTGTGGTGACCGGCGCGGCGCGCGGGCTGGGGCGGAGTTTCGCTGCAGCCATCAGCCAGGCCGGTGCCAAAGTGGTGATGTGCGATATTCTGGCTGATGAGCTGACGGACAGCGCAGCCAGCCTGCGCCAGCAGGGCGCACAGGTTGAAACGCTGAGCATCGATCTGGCCGATCCGGCGTCGATCAGCGCGGCATTCAACGCCATTGCCGAAGGCGGAGCGATCGACGGGTTGGTGAACAACGCGGCGTTGGCTACCGGCGTCGGTGGCAAAACCATGATGGAATACGATATCGATCTGTGGGATCGGGTGATGCAGGTCAACGTGCGCGGTACCTGGCTGGTGAGTCAGGCAGCGGTGCCGTTGCTGGCGCAAACCCCACATGCCAAGATCGTTAACGTGGCTTCGGATACCGCACTGTGGGGCGCCCCGCGTTTAATGGCTTACGTGGCCAGCAAAGGGGCGATCATCTCCATGACCCGCTCAATGGCGCGTGAACTGGGCCCGCAGGGGATATGCGTCAACGCCATCGCGCCGGGGCTGACGCGGGTAGAGGCCACCGAATACGTGCCCGCCGAGCGTCATCAACTGTACGAACAAGGGCGTGCATTGGCCGGGGCACAGCACCCTGACGACGTTAACGGCTCGGTGCTCTACCTGCTGTCGCCGTTGGCGAATTTCGTGACCGGCCAACTGTTGCCGGTTAACGGCGGCTTTGTTTTTAACTAATCAACCTTTAGCCAGGAGCAGCACATGGCGGACGATCAAGCGTGTAAATATCTGATCCCAGGACTGGATCGCGGGTTACAACTGTTGCTGGCGTTTGGCGAGCAGCACAAGGAAATGACTTTTGCCCAATTGCATCGCCTGGTCGACATGCCAAAGGCTACCGCCTATCGCGTAGTGCAAACCCTGGAGCATCTGGGCTTTCTTGAGCGCAACCCGCGCACCAACACCTTTGCGCTGGGCATCAAAGTGCTGCGCCTCGGCTTTGAATATATCGCTTCTCTGGACGTTGCTCAGGCCGGCCAGCCGGTGATAGAGCAACTGCGCGATCGCAGCCAGTGCAGCAGCCATCTGGCGATCCGTGATGAGCGCGACGTGATCTACATCGCCCGCGTCAGCGCCGCCGGTTCGCAAATCAATCAGGTCAGCGTCGGCACTCGCCTGCCGGTACACCAAACCTCATTGGGGCGCATGCTGCTGACCAGCGCTACCCGCGACGAATTCGAACAGCTGTATCCGCAGGATCAACTGCCGGGCAGCGCTCCGGGAACCCCGGCGGATCGCGAAACGCTGTGGCAGATGGTGCAGCAGGACAAGGCGCGCGGCTATGTGATTGGCGAGTCGTTTTTCCGCCATGGCATCTCTTCGATCGTCTATCCGATCTTCAACCGCGAGCAGCGGGTTGAGGCCGTGGTCAGCATTATGGTGCCGTTCGATGAGATCCCGAAAGCGGATCGCGAACGGCTGCGCATGGAAGTGCGGGATGCCGCGGAGAAAATCTCCGGCTTCCTGGGCGCACCGCCGCAGGCAAACGTCGGTTAACTGCAAGCTACGCCCGTATTAATCGGGACGAAAATATTCGTCCCCCTACCAATGAATCAGGCAGGGATAAGGCTCATGGCAAACAGGGGCCGGGGTTTGTCATGCCTGAAAACCGTATTCAGCGAGAACGTGAGGCACAGTAATGAGCGTAATCGGAATCGAAAAACTGGAATTTGGCGTCGAAGATCTACCAACCTGCGAAAAATTCATGAAGGACTTCGGCCTGCAGGCAGCGCAGCAGCACTGGGGCGAAACCCAGCGTGAATTCACCACTTTGAGCGGGGCGCGCGTGGTGCTGCATCCGCTGCAAAGCGAAACCTTGCCGGCGGCGTTTGAGGGCGGTTCTACTTTGCGTCGCATGACCTGGGGCGTGGGCAGCCCGACGGAATTGGCCGCTTTGCAGCCGCTGTTGGCGCAGATGCCAGGCTTTCGCCTGGTGGGGGAAGAGCTGGAGTGTATCGATCCCAACGGTATGACGCTGCGTTTTAGCGTTAGCCAACAGCGCGAAGTCGATTTACCGGTCTCGCCGATTAACCAATGGGGAGATGTACGCCGCATCGATCAGCCCAGCCCGGTATATGCGCAGGCACAGCCAATCAATATCGGCCACGTGGTGTTCTTCGTCGAAGATCTGGCCGCCACCGAACGTTTCTACCGTGAGGTTCTGGGCTTCCAGGTCTCGGATCGCTATATCGATCGGGCGGTGTTCCTGCGCACTCAGGCGCGCGGCGGCCATCACAACCTGTTCCTGCTGAAATTGCCTAATCGCCCACGCGGTTTGAATCACGTGGCCTTTACCGTACGCGACATCCACGAGGTGATCGGCGGCGGTATCGCCATGAACAAAGAGAAGTGGAGCACCTTTATCGGCCCTGGCCGTCACCCCATCTCCTCAGCCTATTTCTGGTACGTCAACAGCCCGACCGGTGGCGCGTTCGAGTACTACACCAACGACGATTATCTGACGGAAAGCTGGCAGCCACGCGAGCTGGAACACTCACTGGTGTCGTTCACCGAATGGGCGGTGGAGGGCGGTATCGACCACGATACGCGCCGCCAGCAGAAAAAACCGGAGGCGTTATGAGCCAGCCAGAACCGGCGGGGATCGTCATTATCGGCGGTGGCCAGGCCGGCGGTTGGGCGGCGAAAACGCTGCGCGATCGTGGCTATGCGGGCCGGTTGACGGTGATCAGCGACGAACCCTATGACTTTTATGAGCGGCCGCCGCTCTCCAAGGCGGCGTTGCTGGACGGCAATGCGCCGCTTAGCCGACTGTTCAGCGAACAGGTGGTTGCCGGGTTGAACCTCAACTGGTGTCGCCCGATGCGGGCTGAAGGCATTGATGCAAAACGGCAAATCGTCAGCCTCAGCGATGGTCGACAGCTGCAGTTTGATCAACTGCTGATCGCCACCGGCGGCCGTCCGCGCCTGCCGGATGCCCGCTGGGCCAGTCACCCACGGGTGATGACGCTGCGTTCCTGGGATGATGCTGCCAGGCTGCGTCTGGCGCTGCAAGGGTGTCGCCGTTTGGCGATCGTCGGCGGCGGCTGGATCGGGCTGGAGATTGCCGCTTCGGCAAAACGTCTCGGTGCTGACGTGACCGTTTTTGAGCGCCAACCCGCGTTGTGCATGCGCAGCGTCGGTGCGGACGTCTCCCAGGCGCTGCTGGAATTGCATCAGCAACAGGGCGTGACGGTGCACTGCGGCTGCGGTGACATTCAACTGGAAGATCGTGACGGTGGTGCCTGGATCGGCAGCGATGCCAGCGATCTTCAGCCATTTGATTGGGTGGTGGTGGGGATCGGCGTGGAGTTGAACCTGGAGCTGGCACGCAGTGCCGGGTTGAAGATTGACGCGGGGATCGTGGTTGACGGCCAGGGGCGCACCAGCCATCCGGCGATCTTTGCCGCAGGTGACGTAGCCCGCCACCCGACGCTTGGCCTGTGCCTGCAGTCCTGGGCCTATGCACAGAATCAGGCGATCAGCACCGCCTGCGCAATGCTGGACGCCTTTGCCGCCCCCTACGATGACGTGGCCTGGCTGTGGTCGGATCAATACGACGCCAATATCCAGATCCTCGGCGTGCCGACCGGTGGCGTGCACCATGTGGTGCGGCGCACGCCGCAATCGCAGGTGTTCTTTACGTTAAATGCCGATCGTCAACTGGTGCAAATGGTGGCGTTTAACGACGCACGCACCATCAAGCTGGGCAAACGCTGGCTGGCCAGCGGGCGAGTGCTGGAACCGCAGCAGTTGGCGGATGCGGAGTTTTCTTTGATGGCGTTGAAATAACGCCCGTAACCTCGGGAGCGTTTCATGACTACGCAAGAGATTGACGCCCGCGCTGAACGGGTGGGGGATGCTGTCGCCGAAAATCCGCAGCAACGGGTGCGCTGGTCGGTGCCAATCGCGCTGTTTGCCTGCGTGCTGCTGGCGTTTTTCGACAAGATCAGTATCGCGGCACTGTTTTCCGATAGTGAATTCCAGCAGGCGCTGGGCATCAGTTTTGACCCGGCGCGGCTGGGGTTGCTGATGAGCGCATTTTTGTTCTCCTACGGCATTTCTTCGATGTTGCTGAGCGGAATCGGCGACCGACTGAACCCGGTCAAGGTGCTGATTGGCATGATGGTGGTGTGGGGCGTGCTGATGGTGCTGATGGGCATGACGCGCTCTTATCACAGCATGATGACGCTGCGCATTTTGCTCGGCATTGCCGAAGGTCCGCTGTTGCCAATGGCCTACGCCATCATCCGTCAGGCCTTTCCACAGCGCTTGCAGGCGCGGGCCACCATGCTGTGGCTGCTGGGTACCCCGTTGGGCGCCGCGCTCGGCTTCCCGGTCACGCTGTACATCCTCAACACCTTTGACTGGCAAACCACCTTCTTCTTTATGGCGTTCCTGACGCTGCCGGTGATGCTGCTGGTGCTGTTCGGAATGCGTCATCTCAACGTGTCACGCCCCGCAGCGGCCAGCGTTTCCAAACCGGCTATTGCCGAACGTAAACAGCATCGCCATGAGCTGCTGCGCAACCCGCATTTTTGGATGATCTGCCTGTTTAACATCGCCTTTCTGACTTACCTGTGGGGCATGAACGGCTGGCTGCCAAGTTACCTGATCAAGGGGAAAGGCATCCATCTGGAGCACGCGGGCTACCTGTCATCGCTGCCGTTTATCGCCATGCTGCTGGGCGAAGTGGTCGGTGCCTGGCTGTCGGACAAGCTGGATCGTCGTGCGCTGGCCTGTTTTGTCTCGCTGTGCGGCGCCGGGCTGGGGTTGGCCGTGGTGCTGCAGCTGCAGGGTACCTACAGCGTGATCTCCGCCATGGCTTTCAGCACCTTTATGTGGGGGGCCGGTGCGCCAAACATCTTTGCCCTGCTGGCGAAAGCCACCAGCAGCAAGGTCAGCGCCACCGCCGGCGGTATTTTTAACGGATTGGGCAATTTTGCCGGTGCGCTGGCACCGGTGCTGATGGGGGCGCTGATCGCCGCCACCGGCAACATGGATAACGGCTTGCTGTTCCTGGTGGTGATGGCCCTGATCGGCTGCATCATTCTGCTGCCGTTGCTGAAGAAGTATTGATTTAACCGTTTGATTCAACAGAGGAGTTACAACATGTCCCAGGTTGAGAAGCAAGCCGGCGTCAAGCCGCAGGATCAATCGATAGAGCATTGGGTGGAATCGCGTATCGCCCGCTTTGAAGGCCGCAAATACGACTGGAACGCGTTGAAGTTCCAGGCCGATTACGACCCGAAATACCGCCGTGCGCAGATGCGCTACATCGGTACCGGCGCCACCGGGGTAGCCAGCGACACCAACACCATTCCGGCAGGCAATTTCACCTTCTCCACCATGGTGCTGCCTTCGAAGTGCGAGGGCCCGTTGCACCTGCACGATGACGTGGAAGAGGTGTTCTTTATGCTGAAGGGCAGCATCACGCTGATGATCCAGGACGGCACGGAGTATTACGAAACCAAGCTGAAAGAGCGCGATCTGATCTCGGTGCCGGCCGGTGTCTACCGTGGGTTGTTCAACCACGGCGAAGAAGAGGCGTTGATGTGCGTGATGCTGGGTACTGCCAAACCGGAAACCCCGACCTACCCGGCGGATCACCCGTTATCCAAAGTGAAACGCAACTGATGAACGGCCTGGCGCAACGTCAGCAGGCACGCTGTGGGACGTTTACCCTGAGCTGGCGCGAGGCGGGGCACGGTCGCCCGGTGGTGTTGCTGCACGGCATCAGTTCTGGTTCGGCTTCGTGGATCAAGCAGTTCAATGACTCGGGGCTGGCCGACGGTCATCGCTTGCTGGCCTGGGATGCCCCAGGCTACGGCGGCAGCCTGCCGCTGACGGTCAGTGAGCCGGATGCCGCCGCCTACGCCGCCGCGCTGGCGGCGCTGGTGGCCCACTTGCAGCTGAAGCAACCGCTGATCGTCGGCCACTCGCTCGGCGCCTTGATCGGCAGCGCCTATGCCGCCGCTTATCCCGACGGGTTATGTGGGCTGGTGCTGGCGGATCCGGCGCAGGGCTACGCCAACGCGCCGCCGGAGAAACGTCGGCAGGTTTATAGCCAGAGAAAACAGATGATCGAGCAGCTTGGTCCGCAGGGTTACGGCGAACAACGGGCGGCGGCGTTACTGCGTGAAACTGCGGATCCGCAGGACATTGCCTGGGTACGCAATGGCATGCAGCAGCTGGATCCCGAGGGTTTTCTCAATGCCGCCTGGATGCTGGCCAACGACGATATCGGCCGCTATCTGACGCAGTACCGTGGCCCGCTGCAGGTGTGGTGCGGCGACTGCGATCGGATCACGCCACCGGAAGCGGCGGCGATGCTGGCGCAGCAGCAGGACGCGCCACTGCGCCTGATCGAGGGGGCCGGGCATGCCAGCTACCTGGATGCAGCGGGGCAATTTAATCGCTATCTGCAGGATTTTACGGGAGCAATTCAACCATGAATTTTCAGCTTGAGAAACGGGTCGCGGTGGTCACCGGCGGTTCGTCGGGCATCGGTTTCGAAACCCTGCGCCTGCTGCTGGCGGAAGGCGCGAAGGTGGCATTTTGCGGCCGCAATCCGGACAAACTGGCCGGTGCCGAGGCCAGCCTGCGCAATGAGTTTCCGCAGGCGGAGATCCTCGCACTGTGTTGCGACGTGCTGGACGAGTCGCAGGTAACGCAGTTTGCCGCCCAGGTGACGGCACGCTTCGGCGGCGTAGATTTGCTGATCAACAACGCCGGCCAGGGTTTTGTTGCGCATTTTGATCAAACGCCGCGCACCGCCTGGCTGCATGAGGCGGAACTAAAGCTGTTCGGCGTGATTAACCCGGTGCAGGCATTTTTGCCGGCGTTGGAGCGTTCGGATATCGCTTCCATCACCTGCGTGAATTCGCTGCTGGCCTTGCAGCCGGAAGAACACATGATCGCCACCTCGGCGGCGCGTGCGGCGCTGCTCAACATGACGCTGACGCTGTCGAAAGAGCTGGTTGACAAGGGCATTCGCGTCAACTCGATCCTGTTGGGCATGGTGGAGTCCGGCCAGTGGCGCCGTCGCTTCGACGAGCGCAGCGATAAAGATCAAAGCTGGGAGCAGTGGACGGCGGCGATTGCCGAACGACGCGGCATTCCGATGAAACGCCTGGGGAAACCGCAGGAGCCGGCGCGGGCGCTGTTGTTCCTGGCTTCGCCTCTGGCGTCCTTTACCACCGGGGCTGCGCTGGACGTCTCCGGCGGCTTTAACCGCCATCTTTAACCGCAGAGGCTGAAAAGATGAAGAAGATCATGATGATTGGTTACGGCGCAATGGCCACAGAGGTGCTGTCCCGCCTGCCGGACGGGGTGAGCGTTGGCTGGATTGTCGCGCGTGCGGCTCATCATGCGGCGATTGCCAACGCCTTTGGTGGTCGGGTGCAGGCGTTGACCCACCCCGACCACTGCGCTGAAAAACCGGATCTGGTGCTCGAGTGCGCCAGCCAGCAGGCGGTGGCGGAGTTCGGTGAGGCGGTGGTGATGCGCGGTTGGCCTTTAGCGGTGATCTCTACCGGCGCGTTAGCGGATGCCGCCTTGCAACAGCGTTTGCAGCAAGCCTGTCGGCAGCATCGGGGGCAGGTGATCGTGCTGTCTGGCGCGGTGGCGGGCATGGACGGCTTGGCGTCGGCACGTGAGGGCGGTCTGGACAGCGTCACTTATCAGGCGTGTAAAAGTCCGGCGAGCTGGCGCGGCAGTATGGCAGAGCAATTGATTGATCTCGATGCGGTAAGCGAGGCGCAGGTATTTTTCGAAGGCTCGGCACGGGAGGCGGCGCGGTTATTCCCGGCCAACGCCAATGTGGCGGCGACCATTGCGCTCAACGGCCTCGGAATGGACGCCACCCGGGTGCGGTTGCTGGTCGATCCCGCGACCCGACGCAATACCCACCGGCTGCAGGTGTGCGGCAATTTCGGTGAGTTTCACATTGAGCTGAGCGGCAACCCGCTGGCAAGCAATCCCAAGACATCAACCCTGGCGGCGCTGAGCGCGGTACAAGCCTGCCGCCGTCTGATCGACGGTGGTTTTATTGCCTGAACGGCAGGAGCGAGTATGGAAAGGTTAAAGATTTTTGTGGCTGGGCGTTGGTGCGAAGGGCGTGGCGATGAAATGGTCTCGCAGTTCCCGGCCGACGGCAGCGTGAATGCGCGGCTGCGTGCCGCCAGTATTGAAGACGTCAATGATGCGGTAGCCGCGGCGGAACGCGCCTGGCGGGCGCCCGAGTGGCGTGGGCTGGTGCCGCATCAGCGAGCCAACATTCTGTACCGCGTCAGCAACCTGATTATGGCGCAACAGGAAGAGCTGGCACAGCTGCAGACCCGAGACAACGGCAAACCCCTGGCGGAAACCCGTGGGCTGGTGGCCAGCGCGGCGGCGACGGCTCGCTACTTTGCCGCTGCCTGCGAGGTGCTGGAGGGCGAGCTGCCGACCCAGCGCAGCGCTGAGATCATGACGTTGAGCCAGTATCAGCCGCTGGGCGTGATCGCGGCCATTACGCCGTGGAACTCGCCGATCGCCAGTGAAATGCAAAAGGTGGCCCCGGCACTGGCGGCAGGCAATGCGGTGATCCTCAAACCGGCCGAAGCGACGCCGCTGATGGCGCTAAAACTGGCGGAACTGTTTGAGCAGGCAGGCCTGCCCGCCGGACTGCTTAGCGTACTGCCGGGCAAGGGCTCGGTGATTGGCGAGGCGCTGGCGCGTCATCCGTTAGTGAAAAAGATCTCTTTTACCGGGGGAACCAATACCGGTCGTCATTTGGCGCATATCGCCGCCGAGAAGCTGATCCCCACCTCGCTGGAATTGGGCGGCAAGTCGCCGACCATCGTGCTGGAAGACGCCGATGTGGAGCAGGCAGCGCGCGGGATCTGCTACGGCATTTTCAGCTCCGCCGGCCAGGCCTGCATCGCCGGTTCGCGGCTGTTTGTGCATCGTTCTTTGTACCAGCCGCTGCTGGCGCGTCTGAGTGAACTGGCGGCCGGGCTGCGGGTCGGCAATCCGCTGACGCCGGGGGTGCACCTCGGCCCATTGATTAACGACAAGCATCGCCAGAGCGTGGCGGATTACGTGGCGCTGGCGCAGCAAGAAGGCGGCCGGCTGGTGATAGGCGGCGAAGCGCCGGCCGATCCGCTGCTGGCGGACGGCAGCTATTACCTGCCGACGATTATCGAAGGGCTGAGCAATAGCGCCCGCGCCTGTCAGGAAGAAATTTTTGGCCCGGTGCTGGTGGCACTGCCGTTCGATGACGAGCAGCAGTTGATCGAGCAAGCCAACGATTCGGTGTACGGGCTGGCCGCTGGGATCTGGAGCCGGGATTTCCCGCGGGCGATGGCGCTGGCGGAACAATTGGAAACCGGCACCGTGTGGATCAATACCTACAAGACATTTTCTATTTCTACGCCTTTCGGCGGTTTCAAAGAGAGCGGTCTGGGCCGCGAAAAGGGTCTGCACGGCATCAAGGCCTATATGCAGCAGAAAAGCCTTTACCTGGCGCTGAGCCATCAGGCGAACCGCTGGAGCGATTAGCTTTGAGCGATGGTGCGTACCCCCTACAACGAACACAATAAGAAGGCAGATGATGAGCGATAAAATAACGGTTGGCGAGGCGATAGCCCGGACTCTGGAACAGTACGAGGTGTCGGCGATGTACGGCATCATTTCGATTCATAATCTGCCGATTGCCGATGCGGTAGGGCAGCGTGGCAACATCCGTTTCGTACCGGCGCGTGGCGAAGCGGGCGCGGTCACCATGGCCGATGCCCACGGCCGCTTCTCCGGTTTGGGCGTGGCCTTGACCAGCACGGGCGCGGGGGCCGGCAATGCGGTCGGTGCCATGATCGAAGCGCTGAATGCCAACACGCCGTTGCTGCACATAACCGGCCAGGTGGAGAAGGCCTATCTGGATGCCGACGCCGGGTTTATTCATGAAACCCGCGATCAGCTGGGTTTCCTGCGCGCCTGCTCCAAACGCGCATATCGGGTCAACTCAGCGGAACAGGCGGTGGCCGTGATCCAACGGGCTATCCTCGATGCGCAGACGGTGCCTTGTGGCCCGGTGGCGGTCGAGATCCCGATCGATATTCAAAGCAGCCTGGTTTCCAGTTCGGTGCTGAGCCAGCCCGTTGCGCCTGCGCCGCTGCCGGCGGCCAGTGATGAGGCGGTTGAGCGCCTGTATCAGCGGGTGAAACAGGCCAAACGTCCACTGCTGTGGCTGGGAGGCGGTGCGCTGGCCTGCGCCGATGCGGTACGCAAACTGGCGGATGCCGGCGTGGCGGTGATCTCCAGCACTCATGGACGCGGTATCTTGCCTGATAGTCATCCGCGCAGCCTACGTGCGTTTCATAACTCACCGAGCATTGAGGCGATCCTGACGCAGTGCGATTTGACGCTGGTGGCCGGTTCACGCTTGCGCAGCAATGAAACGCGTACCTGGACGCTGCCGCTGCCGCGCCCGCTGGTTCAAATTGATATCGATCCGGCGGCGGCCAACCGCAACTATCTGGCCGACGAGCAAATCAACGGTGACTGCGGCGCCTTGCTTAACGCGCTGGCTGCTCGGTTGAGCCCGCGGGAAAAAGTGAATGCCGAGTGGGATGCCGAGATCGCCGAAGCGGTACAGCAGGCGGAAAGCGCGCTGCGCCAACAGTCGGGAGAATATGCCAAACTGAACGACGCCATCGCCGCTGCGTTGCCGCAGGACGGTCTGTTGGTGCGTGATATTACCGTTTCCGGCAGCGTGTGGGGCAGCCGTTTGTTCCGCGCCATTTCGCCGCTTTGCAACATTCACTCGCTGGCCGGGGCGATTGGCATGGGGCTGCCTATGGCGATTGGCACGGCGATCGCTAACCCGCAGCGCAAGGTGGTGGGGCTGGTCGGGGACGGGGGCCTGGCGTTAGGCCTGGGCGAACTGGCAACCATGGCGCAGGAGCAGGCCAATATTACCCTGCTGATCATGAACGACGGCGGCTACGGCGTGATGCGGGGCATTCAGGACAAGTATTTTGCCGGCCGTCAGTATTATAACGAACTGCACACCCCCGCATTTACCCTGGTTGCCGAGGCGATGGGGCTGAAGGCGTGGAAAGTGGACAGCGCGGCGCAGTTCAACGGCGTGCTGGCGGAAGCGATTAATTATCCGGGGCCGTCGGTGGTGGAAGTGGATATGAACAGCATCGGGCCGCTAACCTTCGCTGGGCCACCGCAAAAGACGCTGTATTGATGAAATGAAAAACGCCCGGCATCTGCCGGGCGTTGTGTTTTACTTGCCTGCTGCGATGCGCTCGCGAATATGCTGTGCGCGCGCTTCGGAGGCGGGGTGATCGTCGAACATGCTGCTCTGACGACCGGCCTCCATTTTAGCCAGCTTTTCAAAGCTGGTGACCAGGCCGTTCGGGTTGATGCCGCGTTGTTTCAGTAGATCGAACGAATAGTCATCGGCTTCACTTTCCTGTTTTTGGGAGAACTGCGCGTTAACCAGCTTCTCGCCCATATCCGCCAACTGTGACTGCGACAGCGAACCTATGATGCCGCCGGTCGAGGCCGCTGCGGTGCGCAATGCTACGGTGCCGTAAGCGACCTGCATGGCTTTGCGGGTATGGCCCAGCGCCACGTGGCCCATTTCGTGGCCCAGCACGCCTTCCACTTCATTGTCGGTCATCATGTCCATCAGCCCGCTGTAAACGCGGATACAGCCGTTGGCCATCGCCCAGGCATTCACGTCTTTTGTGACGTAAACCTTGTAGTTGGCCGGCGTGCCGTTGATATTATCCCCCAGCGCCGCCGCGATTTTGTTCAGGCGTTTGGCATAAGTACTGTCGGCCGGCGCGATTTGTGCCTTGCTGTCCATCTCTGCGCAGGATTTATCACTCAGGATTTTTACGTCGTTATTGCTCAGCGTCGCGGCCTGAAACGCCTGCGCGCCAGACTGCATCAGGGTATCGGTGTTCAGGTTTTGACAGCCGCTTACCAACGTGGCAATGCTTAATGCAATCAAAGAGGTACGGATCTTCATAAAGCCATTTTCCTGTGAGAGTAACAAGGGGGTCGTGTCATTTTAGTTTAGGGAAATCTTGCCGCTTGAGACTAGTGTACGCCGACAATCGGGAAAATAGTGTTATTCCGAAAAACCGACCAATTGTGCTAATAAGTTGTGAACTCGCTCTCATTTGGTATTAGGGATTGCCGTTTTAATGCGGAGTCTGAGAAAATAGAAAACTTGACTGATTTTTTAATCCGACCTGGAGTAAAACATGTCCTCTCGTAAAGAGCTTGCCAACGCCATCCGCGCACTCAGCATGGACGCCGTACAAAAAGCAAATTCCGGCCACCCGGGTGCACCTATGGGCATGGCGGACATCGCCGAAGTCCTGTGGCGTGACTACCTGAACCACAACCCCACCAACCCCCACTGGGCTGACCGTGACCGCTTCGTCCTCTCCAACGGCCATGGCTCCATGCTGATTTACAGCCTGTTGCACCTCACCGGCTACGACCTGCCGATGAGCGAGCTGGAAAACTTCCGCCAGCTGCACTCCAAAACTCCGGGTCACCCGGAATACGGCTACACCCCAGGCGTGGAAACCACCACCGGCCCGCTGGGTCAGGGCATCGCCAACGCCGTCGGCTTCGCCATTGCCGAACGTACCCTGGCCGCGCAGTTCAACCGCCCGGGCCATGACGTCGTTGACCACCACACCTACGCCTTTATGGGCGACGGCTGCATGATGGAAGGCATCTCTCACGAAGTCTGTTCCCTGGCCGGTACCCTCAAGCTCGGCAAACTGACCGCGTTCTACGATGACAACGGCATCTCCATCGACGGTCACGTGGAAGGCTGGTTCACCGACAACACCGCCGAGCGCTTTGAAGCTTACGGCTGGCACGTGGTGCGTCACGTGGACGGTCACAACCCTGACGCCATCAAGGCCGCGATTGAAGAAGCCCGCAAGGTCACCGATAAGCCGTCCCTGCTGATGTGCAAAACCGTGATTGGCTTCGGCTCCCCGAACAAGGCCGGTACCCACGACGTGCACGGTGCTGCGCTGGGCGCCGCCGAAGTGGCCGCCACCCGCGAAGCCCTGGGCTGGAAATACGCCGCCTTCGAAATCCCGCAGGACATCTATGCCCAGTGGGACGCCAAAGAAGCCGGCAAGGCGAAAGAAGCGGCCTGGAACGACAGGTTCGCTGCCTACGCCAAGGCCTTCCCGGAACTGGCTGCCGAGTTCAAACGCCGCATGAACGGCGAACTGCCGGCCAGCTGGAAAGCCGACGCCAAAGCCTTCGTCGAGCAGCTGCAGGCCAACCCGGCCAACATCGCCAGCCGCAAGGCCTCGCAGAACGCGCTGGAAGCCTTCGGCAAGGTACTGCCTGAATTCCTCGGCGGCTCCGCTGACCTGGCACCAAGCAACCTGACCATGTGGTCCGGCTCCAAGGCGCTGAACGTAGACCCGGCGGGTAACTACATCCACTACGGCGTGCGCGAGTTCGGCATGACCGCCATCACCAACGGCATCGCGCTGCACGGCGGCTTCCTGCCGTACTCCGCGACC
>NZ_JACJFQ010000089.1:0-1437 GCF_014164835.1 Serratia sp. OS31
TGAAGTGAACCCCATTTATTGGACACTTTGCGTGGCGGCTAACATGGCCTGAGTCCGGTACTGTACCGGGCTTAGACCGTTTAGTTTTACCTTGATGCGTTCGTTGTTGTAGTAGTCAATGTAGCGATCCACTGCCTTTTTCAACTGTTCCGCGTCTTCGTACTCTTCGTTGTACCAACATTCAGTTTTGAGGAGCCCGAAGAAGTTCTCTATCACTGCATTATCGAGACAGTTTCCTTTTCGTGACATGCTTTGCTTGACACCCCACGAGATAAGTTTCGCTTGATAAGTCGCCATCTGATACTGCCATCCTTGATCCGAGTGCAGCATCGGTGTGTCATTCTTACTCAGCTTTTTCAACGCCTTATCCAGCATCTTACCAACGAGATTTACATCCGGTTTGGTATCTATGTTCCAGGCAATAATCTCTCGGTTATACAGATCCAATACCGGTGACAGATATAGCTTTTTCCCCTTGATATTGAACTCCGTAACATCCGTTACCCATTTCTGATTTGGGCCGTCAGCATTAAAATTCCGCTCTAAGATGTTAGGTGTAACTTTGCCGTAGACCCCTTTGTATGACTGATACTTTTTATACCTTAGATTGGAGGCAAGGCATTGTTCCCGCATCAATTTCCGTACAGTTTTATGGTTAAGACCATAACCCTCATGACGCAAGGCCATCGTAATGCGGCGGTAGCCATAGCGCCCTTTGTGGTAATGGAATAACTCTTTTATCTTTTCCTTTTCATGTACATAACTGCAACCACGACCATTGGCCTTAATTTGCCAGTAGAACGTGCTACGCGACTGTCTAGCAATCCGGAGGAGTAGAATAAGTCGATAATCACACCTTAATTCATTGATTATTATTGTTTTTTCTTTTGGTGCGCCTGAATTAAGGCCCGAAGCTTTTTTAAATAAGCATTCTCCGCGCGAAGATACTCAAGTTCTTCTTCAACCGTACGAAACTCAGGATGGGGAGCAACAAGTTCATCATTCAGTTGAACCGTTTTTTTCGCCCCTGGGAGCATTCCTTTCGGCTTATTGTGAAGAGCCATAATACCGCCTTCCCTATACAGTCGTTCCCATCTGCTAATCGTACTCGCTGCTGATATGTTGAATTTTGCAGCTGCCTTGCGGGAGGATTGACCATTATCCAGCATCCAAAGGACCACTGATTCTTTGGTTTCAGCTGAGTATGATCTCATGGGAATGTCGAGTCCATCCTCACCACGCGCCTTCCAATGCTCCGCCCAACGACGGACAGCACCATGATCGACACCAAACAGCTTAGCTGTTTTTTTCGCACCATCAGCACTATTGAGGTAGTGGAGGACAACCTTGCGGATGAATTCTGTTGTGTACTTTTTTCTGCCCATTTAAGCGTAAAACCCCTACTTGTTGGGTGTCCAACTTTCGGGGTTCACTTCA
>NZ_JACJFQ010000090.1:0-1437 GCF_014164835.1 Serratia sp. OS31
TTGATGGTTAGGAAACTCAATCGGCCCTTATTGGGTTTCCTAACCATGAGCAGGGGCAAGGACGAACCCCATATGGTGTGGGCTGTCGCAGAGTAATGTGGAAAAATGCCAGTTTTGCCGTGTTTTTAAGCTAAACCCCATTTTTCAGGCGCACTTATCCAGTGCAGGGGTCTAATCGCCATCCGCTGCAGCCTGTCAGAGAGCATTTTGGTGGCGTGCTCGCCCGCCATCGCGCCAGCAAATCGCAGCCGCCCCTGGCATAGAATGCATTGATACGGGTCAGTGCCCAGGAACGCTTTCATCAGCACCGCGAAACCCGGCTTTTGAGGTTTTTCTCGTGGCGTCATCTCCAGCGCGTCGTAGACTCTCGGCAGCAGCGAGCCGCGTTTGCGGTTGGCCAGGAAGCCGTAGTAGCGCACCATTTTAAAGTGTCGGGACGGGATGTGGCTGACGTAACGCTGCAGCATCTCCTCCTGGCTGATTTTCTGGCGTTTGTGCTGCTGCGTACGGTGATCGTAATACTGATGCACCACGGCACCGCCGCGATAGTGGCGCAGCTGAGATGCGGCCACCGGTGGGCGCTTCAGATAACGGCCGAGGTATTTCACACTGCGCCAGACGCCGCGGGTCTTTTTGGCGAAATGCACTTTCCAGCAACGCCGGTATTGTGCATGCAGGTAGCGGTGCCACCGGTCCTCGTTGCGGATATGGCCCAGGCCCGGCAGGGCGCCGGGATTGATGCGGGCGTAGTTGTCGCGCAGCAGATAGACGACGGCATTGCGCCAGATGGCTTCCACTTCTTTCTTTTTGAAGAACAACTTACGCCAGGTGCTGTGTTTGACATCAAGTCCGCCGCGGGTAACGGAAACGTGGATATGCGGATGCTGATTCAGCTGTCGACCGTAGGTATGGAGCGCACAGAAGATACCGACTTCGATCCCCTGTTGGCGCGCCCAGCGGAGCATAGCGCGGGTGGCGCAGCGAAACAGGTCGTTGAGCAGGGGCCAGTTGTTGTTGAAGAACGGCCACAGCAGGTGAGGCATGGTAAACGTGATGTGCTGCCAGTCGCAGTCAGGCAGGATGTGCTGCTGTTCGGTGATCCACTGCTCAGTGGCCTTGAGGCCACAACTGCTGCAGGCCTTGGACTTGCAGCTCTGGCAGAAAAAGCGGGAATGGGTGCAGTCCGGTGAGGCGCAACAGTAGCGGCGCACGCCCATGGCGCAGGTGCCGCAGGCGAGCATGCGCTCGACGGCGAGTTTGGTCCAGTCGCTGAGGGCGTTGCCGTGTTTGTCGAGATAACGGCTCCAGCCATCATCGTGCTGGAACAGCAGCTTTGCCGGTCGGGGAATATACATGGTGCAGAGTCTACAGGGCGGCAGGGAACAGGAAAAGGGCGTCGGCGCCAGCCGGCTCACGTCGCAGGCGTGCTCATTTTAT
>NZ_JACJFQ010000091.1:0-1415 GCF_014164835.1 Serratia sp. OS31
TAATGCCGGTCACTTAAGGTGACCGGCATTGTTTTTTATAGGATATTTTCGTTTCAATGATTTCAGTTCCCGGGGATACCTGCGCTCCCTTCGACCTGGTAGCACCAAACTCCCTGCAACCTCATAAAAATACTTCAGATGCCCAGGTACCGCGCCCGGTGAACATAACGGTAACCCTATCAGTAACCTCAAGATTTCACTTATTGTTCCGCTGAAGCTTAATTGGTAGGGCAGATAATCCCCCTTCAGATGGAACGCCATTTTTACCATTTGATATCGCACCAGATTATAGGTCAGCAGCACTCCCCATAGCTCCTGCCTGACCATCTCTGGCAGTTTGCTTCTCAACGTCCACCGGTTGCCCAGCAGCTCCTGTTTCACTTCCCGGTAACCCAGCTCTATTTCCCAACGATGCTGATAAAGCTCGCTCACATCTGCCGCCGGATAACGCATCGTGTCTGTCAGCGATGTCAGCACCTCCCGCTCCTTGCCCTTTATCGTTCGCACGATTAGCCGTGCTATCACCTCTTCGGGTAATCCATCCCATTGTTTACGCGACTGTGGGCTTGTTTTCAGCTTCACCAGCCTGTCCTGACGACCCAGCTTTCGTATCTCCTCATATTGCGTGTTTTTCTTCAGTGGTAGCAGCCAGTGACGATTTTCCCCGCTGTTCTGCCAGTGGTGAAGCAGGCCCAGTGAGTAAAATCCCTTATCGAACAAGGTAATACTGTTGTCCGGTGTGCCCTTTGTCAGCCGGGCGGCCAGGTGCATCTCATTCGTTTCGTAGCGGTCGAACTCACTGGCAACCAGCAGATGACTGCTGAGCTCCATCTGGCACACCATCTGCACCTGAGGGTAGGTTGCATCACCGTGTTGAGTCCGGCTTTTACCGAAGGCGGCTTCATTTTCTGGCGTGTCCGGTGTTCGCCAGACTACGCCGTCGACGCCCAGCAACTTCAAGCCGTGCCACAAGGGATGACGTGCCTCCTGATGCCAGTAGTCTGCGGTCAGTTTAAACAAGACCTTAATGGGGTCTTCACCGAGTGTTTTACGCCGCTGGATTACGGAGCTGGGAGCGGTAAACGGGCGACCTGTTCGGTCAACAATGTCCATCAGATTCACGATTTGCGACAGGGGACGGTTGTTATAGATCGCCATGCCAATGACCAGCCAAACCATGGATTCAAGGGGGAGTTTACGTTTTCTGAGTGTGACGGTATCAGTCAGAGAGAAAGCGTGTTGAATGAGGTCAGGAGGCAACAGATCCGCCAGCGTCTGAACCTGTTCAGGGGCGGTAATGTTGATAATGCCAAGAGCCTGAGAAAGGTGCATAAAAAAGGGTTCCAGTCATGTCCTGGAACCCTTTTTACAGCAACCACCGGATCGTTCAACCGATCCTTAAACGATCGGCATTA
>NZ_JACJFQ010000092.1:0-1374 GCF_014164835.1 Serratia sp. OS31
CCGGTTTTCTTGGAGAGAGTTAAGTCCAGAAGCTCAGGCTGCCAGAACATTATTTGCACTGGAAGCATAATAGGCTTTTTCGGCTTCTGCAGGCGGTATGTGTCCTAGCCGTTCAAGCAACCTTCGATTGTTGAACCAGTCCACCCACGCGAGTGTTGCAAGCTCCACTTCTGTGTGGTTTTTCCAGCTTTTACGGTGTATTACTTCAGCTTTGTAAAGCCCATTGATACTCTCGGCCAGGGCATTATCGTAAGAGTCGCCCGTACTGCCTGTCGATGCCAACAGCTCCGCATCCTGCAGCCGTTGGGTGTACGCCAGTGACACGTATTGGGAACCCTTGTCCGAGTGATGGATTGTACCTGAGGGGCGACGTGCCCACAGAGCTTGTTCCAGAGCATCTAGTACGAACCTTGCTTCCATCGACGATGAGACCCGCCAGCCAACGATCGTGCCTGCGAACACATCGATGATGAACGCCACATACGCGAAGCCCTGCCAGGTGCTGACGTACGTAAAATCTGCACACCAAAGCTGATTGGGGCGTTCAGCCACGAACTGGCGATTGACCAGATCCGCTGCTGCCGCTGTTTTGCAGCTAATCGTGGTCCGGATCACTTTGCCGCGGAGTACCCCCCGAAGACCGATTGTTTTCATCAGGCGTTCAACAGTACACCGGGCAACGCTAAAACCCTCGCGAAGTAACTGGCGCCAGACTTTTCGTGCACCATAGACACTGTAATTTTCTTCGTAAACGCGTTTTATCTCCTGGCTGATTTGAGCATCACACTTTTCTCGCTGGCTACATTTTTCAGGATGCAGCCGGCGTTGTTGATGCCAGTAATAGGTCGACGGGGCAATATTCAGTTCGCGACATACCGGCCCGACCCCGTGTGCACCACTCAGACGCTGCATCAGCGGCATTATTTTTTCCAATGGTGGTCGAGCTCCGCCTGAGCAAAATAAGCTGAGGCCTGGCGCAATATATCATTGCTGCGACGTAGCTCCCGGTTCTCACGTTCCAGTTCTTTTAAACGCTGGCGCTCATGGGTACTCAGTCCCCCCTCATCAGTGATGACGGGGCTTACACCACCACGGACATCGTTTCTATGCTGACGCAACCAGGCTCGCAGGGTGTCGTAATGGCACCCGATTTTTGACGAGATGGCACGAATGGCATCCGGCTCAGAGTCATACTCATCACGGTGTTCCAACAACATTCTGACAGCGCGCTCACGCAGTTCAGGGGGATAGCGTCTGGCGGATTGTGATTTCATTTCAGGTCTCCTTTCACTAAGAGTTTAGTCTCCAAGAAACCCGGGGCGGTTCATGGAGATACATTTG
This sequence comes from Serratia sp. OS31, assembly GCF_014164835.1. Lineage (NCBI taxonomy): Bacteria > Pseudomonadati > Pseudomonadota > Gammaproteobacteria > Enterobacterales > Yersiniaceae > Serratia > Serratia sp. OS31. Next base: position 1,342 of record NZ_JACJFQ010000092.1, read on the forward strand.
CCGGCCGAACTGCGGGCCATCTGTGACCTCAGC
>NZ_JACJFQ010000093.1:0-1318 GCF_014164835.1 Serratia sp. OS31
AAGCCTGTACATAAATTTGTGTAATTGCCTGATTTTGATATGTTCAATCCAACATCAAAAACAGGTTAATTTATGGACGAAAAACAGTTGCAAGCTCTGGCTAACGAACTGGCCAAAAATCTCAAAACCCCTGAAGCTCTCAACCAGTTCGATCGCCTGCTGAAAAAAATCAGCGTCGAGGCGGCGCTCAACGCCGAAATGACCCATCACCTCGGCTACGATAAAAATCAGCCCAAACCAGCGACCAACGCCCGCAACGGCTATACCCAAAAGACCGTGATCACTGGCGATGGCCCGCTGGAACTGCGTACGCCACGCGATCGTGATGGCTCCTTCGAACCCCAACTGGTGAAGAAGAACCAGACCCGGATCACAGGCATGGATAACCAGATTTTATCGTTGTACGCCAAAGGGATGACCACCCGCGAGATCACCGCCGCGTTTAAAGAGCTGTATGACGCCGATGTCTCGCCGGCGCTGCTCTCAAAGGTCACCGATGCCGTCATGGAGCAGGTTGTCGAGTGGCAAAATCGGCCACTGGATGCAACCTATCCCATTGTTTATCTTGACTGTATCGTCCTGAAAGTTCGGCAAGACAGTCGTGTCATCAACAAATCCGTGTTCCTGGCGCTGGGTATCAATATCGAAGGCCAGAAAGAATTGCTGGGTATGTGGATAGCCGAAAATGAAGGCGCCAAGTTCTGGCTTAACGTACTGACAGAGCTGAAGAATCGCGGTCTGACCGACATTCTCATCGCCTGCGTTGACGGCCTGAAAGGCTTCCCGGACGCCATCAACGCGGTATATCCGCAGGCACGTATCCAGTTGTGCATCGTGCACATGGTGCGAAACAGCTTGCGGTTCGTCTCCTGGAAGGATTACAAAGCCGTCACCCGTGACCTGAAAGCCATCTATCAAGCTGCCACGGAAGAGGCCGGCTTGCAGGCGCTGGAAGCGTTCTCCAATGCCTGGGACAGCCGTTATCCGCAGATAAGTCGCAGCTGGCAAGCAAACTGGGCCAACCTGGCCACGTTCTTTGCCTACCCGACAGATATCCGCAAGGTGATCTACACGACCAACGCCATCGAGTCGTTGAACAGCGTGATCCGGCATGCCATTAAAAAGCGCAAGGTGTTCCCGACGGATGACTCAGTGAAAAAGGTCGTGTGGCTGGCGATCCAGGCAGCCTCACAAAAATGGACCATGCCGCTGAGGGACTGGCGTATGGCAATGAGCCGCTTTATTATCGAGTTCGGTGACCGCCTGGACGGTCACTTCTGAGAAAAGGCAGTTACACAGAATCGTGGACAGGGTCGCA
>NZ_JACJFQ010000094.1:0-1315 GCF_014164835.1 Serratia sp. OS31
ATTGGTACACGCAGCCCGTACAGGTTTTGCATCAAAATAGTTCAGCATGGAAGGCGCTGATATATCAAGGCACGATGACTTTGTATTGGTCACTTGGTAACGATATGGTTCATCGAGCATATCATCAAATAATGTCGCGAGATCGAAGACATGTATTGATGGAGTCTGGACAAGGCCATTAATATTGGAGACCATCTGTTGGAGTCGATGATTGTAATCAATGATTTGATTCTTGATTTTTTCATCATCATCACGATGAGCAAATTCAGGTGCTCGTGTGATATCTGGCAGATTAAGTACCAGAATTTTTTTTGCCCCTGCACCGACCAGTCGTCTAAGCGCTTGGGCTTGGTTTGCAATCAGCTTATCCACACTTTGATGATAAGTCACCAGGTCATTGGCGCCAATCCAGACAGTAAATAGTGTATTTTCTGGTCGATAGTTTTTGGCTTCTTTCATATAAATTAACCATGAGTCAACTTGTTCTAGTAAGCCAGGAATGAACAGCTTCTGCTGATTGGAAGCAGCTCCACCAACTGCCCAATTGTACAATGGTAACTGATTTAACTTAGCCAGGTATTCAACCCAGGTGGGACCATTGCTAAATCGCCCTAAAAACCAGCTATGTGGATTAGGAAAACGCCACTGACTTGCATTGAAAACATTATTCGTGTCGCTTAAACTGTCCCCAAACGCCACAATTTTTCCAATACCTTTCTGTTCTGGTGGGTCGTTATTCCAGATGGTATAATTCAAAGATAGATTGTTATTAGCCGCTGAAATCATCACTGCCGGCTGATGAATATTAGCCTTTCTCAGCGTATTATCACACACCCTATTTATGGTAGATAGTGGTGTATCACTGTAAAACATATTTTTCCAAGAAAGCATAAATGAAGACCACCAATACCCTTGCAAGTGATAATAAGTAGATGAGCCGACATTTTGAGCCCACAAATAGTCAGTTTGCGGGAGTTCGCTGTTTGATGATATGCGATAATAACAGCGTACATACGTAAACCCTCCTCCTTCTTTGCTTTTTAGCGTTGATGATGTTCTATCAATAATATTCGGTCCTAATATAGATGAATCGTTGTTTAATTGAACTCGGGGAAACCGCTCATAATGCGTACTTGCTGACGACACAGAAGACAAGAAAAACAATAAGATTAGAGACTTTTTCATAGTGGCAATCCTTTCGTTACGCACAAATAGGTGCGATGGAAATATTGCACATCAGAGATGTTTAAAACAGGTTCTTTTTGAAAGCAAATGAATACTATTTAGCATCACGCAAAACATATTTAGTAAAAAT
>NZ_JACJFQ010000095.1:0-1167 GCF_014164835.1 Serratia sp. OS31
AGCAGCTTTGCCGGTCGGGGAATATACATGGTGCAGAGTCTACAGGGCGGCAGGGAACAGGAAAAGGGCGTCGGCGCCAGCCGGCTCACGTCGCAGGCGTGCTCATTTTATGCGGGTGTTGCGCCAGGGGGCATGCGCCCGTGTGAGCTATAGGTCTGTCAGACGGCGTCGGCGTTGAGGTGAGGCTGTATCTTAAAGACGGTTGAGGCAGCAGCGCTGCCGTGCTCGCCCCGCAGGGGCGCTACGTTCAAAACAAGTATCACATAACTTGATTTGGTAAATTTGATACGCAAAAATCTCATTATCTAATATCTAGTGAGATTAAATCGTATGGCGCTCGTCGGTTATGCTCGTGTATCCACCACAGATCAGGAGCTGACACATCAGATAGCGGTGCTGACTTCAGCCGGCTGCCGTAAAATCTTCTCGGAGAAAATGACCGGCGCCAGGAAAGAGGGCCGTCAGGCACTCGATGACTGCCTTGATTACTTGCGAGAAGGGGATACGTTGGTGATCACCCGTATCGATCGCCTGTCACGTAGTCTGCGCGACTTACAGAATCTGGTTCATGAGCTTGAAGGGCAAAACATCAAGCTCAGGGCGACCGAGCAGGCCATCGATACCTCTTCGGCATCCGGCAAGGCTTTCCTGGATATGTTGGGCGTATTCGCCGAATTCGAGACACGCCTGCGTCAGGAACGGCAACGGGAAGGCATTGCCCGCGCGAAAGCCAGAGGGGCATATAAAGGAAGAAAACCCACCGCTCAGGCTAAAGCGGAGCAGGTGATTGAATTGACGCTGGCCGGACTCACCCGCGAAGCGGTTGCCGACCAACTGGGCAGAGCCAGCGTCTACCGAATATTAAAAACCTGGCGGCAGCAACATCCCGACGCTATTCTGCCCGGAGAACGGGTGAAGCCTTCGCTCAGCGATAGTGAGCCGTCGACCAAACATGTTACGATAGCGCCATGAAAAAAAATCCAACGCCCCATGATGCCACTTTCCGGCAATTTCTGACGCAACCCGAAATTGCCCGCGACTTCATGGTGAACCGCACCGGTTTTCTTGGAGAGAGTTAAGTCCAGAAGCTCAGGCTGCCAGAACATTATTTGCACTGGAAGCATAATAGGCTTTTTCGGCTTCTGCAGGCGGTATGTGTCCTAGCCG
>NZ_JACJFQ010000096.1:0-1115 GCF_014164835.1 Serratia sp. OS31
CGCCATTTAAACAACAGATTGGCGTTGATACCATTCTCCAGCGCCAGTTTTGAGATAGAGACGCCGGGCTCACAGGACGCGGCCACCAGTCGTTGTTTAAATTCTGGAGGATAATTGGGGCAGCCTTTTCGCCTGCCGGCGATAACATTTTTCTGGATATCTGACATTTTGGTTCCCACTACTATTTGGTGGGAACCACTTTGTCGAAGGTGTCAGAAAATCGCCAGACGGTACACAGCATACGCTTACCCTGAAAATAAGGTTAACCCACTCTATCTTAATGATTACATTAATATGATTGTGGGTAGTTGCAAGCCTGGTGAGACGCTTACTAAACTTACAATTAATCTTAAATATATACATATACAACAACCAGTTTACATTTTGACATGTATAATTATCTCGTTCTTAAGGAACACAACTTCCACGCAACATAAAACACGGGTGGAAGATGGCAGAGCAAATCAAGTTCTATCTATTATTTTATTTATATAAAGGTAATGTAATGAAAGTACTGAATGATATGGATCTGAAATTAGTCAGCGGTGGTAATAATACTGCTGTAACTGTTTGTGAAGCCGGTACTGCGGGCATCGGTGTCCTTAGTACGGTTGTCGGTGGTCCGCCAGGTGCGTTCGCTGGCGCTGCTATTGCTGTCGGCGGGCAGTTAGGTTGTAAAAAATTTGTCAATACAATTGAGACGTTTGTTAATAAGATCTTAAATTAAGACCTGAACTGACAGATGCTAGTTATTTATACTGGCATCTGTCAAATAATTAACCGGGTCGAACCCATGCATTCAACACAATCTTCGCAAATGAGTGTGTGAACTGACCCCGAATATGATCCAGCCATAATCAGGAATAACCGGCTTCATGTTGGCTGCATATTCTGGCAACCGGTAGACTTCTCAGCGAATTCGGTTGGCGTCATCCAGCCCAGTGCAGAATGGGGACGCCTCTGATTATAGTGTATACGCCACGCCTCGATTTTGCACCGTGCATCCTCCAACGACATGAACCAGTTCTCGTTCAGGCACTCCTGGCGTAACCTGCCGTTGAATGACTCCACTGTGGCATTATCCGTTGGTGTTCCCGGCCGGGAAAAATCAATAC
>NZ_JACJFQ010000098.1:0-1032 GCF_014164835.1 Serratia sp. OS31
GCTAAAGACTATTCCTTAATTGCTGATGTGGACATATCTGTTGCTTACAAGCAACTTAAAGAGGGTGCCAGCGAGTTACAATCTAGTATCATCAGTATACCTAAGAGTCAGCTTTTGGAACCTTTTGCAAGAGCAGGAGATCCGCTGTTACCGAAGAAAGAAAAAAAATCCCCTCCTGATACTATACGGTCATTAAATCTTACCGAATATTGCGATTATGCAGATAGTGAATCAACAATTGAGTTGAGTTTTTCAAGACATGTAGAGCCGTACATCTGCCGACTGAAAGATAACTATACTACGCAAGTTCTTCTATCAACCGTGAGGTTGACGGAAAATAATGCAAGTTCACTTTATCAGCTAATACGAAAAAATATAAGTGTAGGAAGAAGGAGTTACTTCGACATTACCGTGGATGAACTAAAAGAAGAAATGAATCTATTCAAAATCATCGATGGAGAAAAGGTTTATTCTTATCCTGAATTTAAAATATTTAACCGAGACTTCATCAAGAAGAATGTTGACATAATCAACAAAATAACTGAGATTCAACAACTAAAGTACGAAGTAATAGAGAAAGTTGCTCGCAAGGCTTCTAAACTACGCTTTACCTACTCAGTGAGCAAAGATAGTGAAGTTGAAGAAGATTTTATTGATGAGGTACAGGAACAGAATCAATGAAAAAAGTAATGGTGGATAGTGCTAACCAGGTTTAGAGTCAAGGAGGTTTTATGTCAAACATCTATCAATTCCCACAAGGCAAGGAACGTCAGCGTTTCAAGTCAGTAGTCAAGAAAGCCAGGAACGGCCGTAAACGCGTTAAGGCATCAAGTACCCTTTTATCCTGGATAAATTCGGGTTGGTTTTATGGCCGGTTTACCTTGGCTTTTGTCATGACTACTGTCACCCTTTTTGTGATTAACTTGCTTTACTCGTTTAGAAAGCTGCTGACGTTTTTAACGGTGATGCTGGGACTTATTCTTTATTACACCGTCTACGATAACCACTTTTACAAAGGAACTGACTTCACTC
>NZ_JACJFQ010000009.1:0-172524 GCF_014164835.1 Serratia sp. OS31
GAATATATCTACGGATCCATTCCTACTAATAAAGATGAAAAGAAAGCTGGAGTTGAAAGACATTATATAGCTTGCGCAAAAAAACATTGCCAGTCAAAAACAATACTCAAAGTAGATATGAAAAGCTTTTTTGATAACATTCATAAAGATATAGTTATTGATATATTTAAGAGAGTGTTGAAATTTAAAGGTGATGCTTTAGATTATTTAGTTGATATATGCTGCTATCATGATGGAATAGTTCAAGGTGCTTTAACCTCAAGTTATTTAGCATCTTTGTGTCTTTTTGACTTAGAGGGCGATGTCTTTATAAGAGCTAAAAGAAAGAACCTTGTATACACACGTCTCGTGGATGATATAACAGTTTCCTCAAAAATAGTTGATTATGATATGGGGCAAATTTTGCAACATATAAGAAATATGTTGGCAGTAAAAGATTTGCCTATTAATGAAGTTAAAACAAAGGTTCACAATATATCAACTGAATCACTGAAGGTTCACGGTTTAAGAGTATCGTTTAGCACCCCAAGATTACCCTCAACTGAAGTTGGTAGAATTCGCTCGTCTGTTCATAATCTAGAAAAGTTGGCTAAAAAAAACAACTCTATAACCAGTGTTGCCTATAGGTTAGAGTATAATAGATGCGTTGGTCGAGTGAATAAACTTGGAAGATTAGAGCATAATAAGCATAAGGTTTATCTTGGGATGTTAAGAAAAATTATACCTAAAGCTTCTTTGTTGGATGTCGATAAAGTAACTAAAGCAGTAAGGTCACTAGAAACATCATTTAATAGTGGTTTTTCTGGTAAAAGAACATATGAACGAAAATATAATATTACGGTTTTTAATTTAATCATCTTAAGAAGAACCGAAGCATATAAATTAATTGCAGAACAATTAAATATTCGACTGGCAAGGGTAAAGCCATAATGTATAGGATAAAACTAGGATTAGATCCTGATATTGAACTTCTTATCACAATTTTCTTATTGGTTTTTTTAATAGGTTTTTGCGTAGGTGGTATTTCCTTTGCGTGCACAGTATACACGGAAAAACTATTTCAAAAAGAATTGTGCTTTACAAATAGTTGTCTTGGTTATTTCTTTTTAAGAAATAATGAAGTTATAAAGGTTTTTCAGCTTACTGCTTGGTTGTTAACATTCGTGGCAACTATCGGCGGGATTATTGTTGCCCTGCTGACATACAAATCGGGATTGAAAAATAATAGTCTCACGAATCACATATCTCATCTTAATATGTTCAGGGAATATGTTAATGCTGAAATATCAAAAAGAACGTTTATGTCTTCTGATAAAATAAATTTATTTAAATGGTATAATTTAATGTTCCCAAATTCTAAATCAGGAGATGTAACTGTTTCACATGAATATTCTATCAAAATTTCGGATATAAAAGGTGTTGTTGATAGTGCAAACCAAAAGATCTCTAATTCAGGAGAAAGATATATATATAACAATCATCAGATAGATCTAATAAATAAGATATCTGTAATTGGCATAAAAATGAGCACCGGCCCTAAAAATGAATTCATTCTAATTGAAGAGCAAATATTTGATTTAATTGATTGTATAAATATCACCTTTACGAATATAGATATTGAACTATCTTCAGTTCCAAGAAAATACATTTGATTTCCATTGGCATGAATTATATACGCTTGGATCATATCACGTTATTTTTATAAATATTTCGCATGGTTATAAGTTCCGCGAATTGGGTTCTTGTCAATATAAGAAAGTTGTATTTCAATCCAGGCACTATCAAAACCCTGCTCATTCTGTCAACGGAACTGGGCCGTAGACACCAAAATAAATCATTTTAGGTTACCCGCTAAGCGATATATGAATCGCCAGCCATTCACACCAGAAGTTTCTATGATCAAAGAGGCCCATAACTATCACGGAGTGTCAAAATTTCCGCCTGGTTTAGCGCGTTTATTTGGATATCACTAAGCGGCATATGAATAGCGCTCTATCTCGAACCTGAGTTATATACAAAAGAGTTAGGCCCTACTGAATTTTATGGAGCGAGCTCAGACTGAGTGGTAGCTTTAATTAATTTAAATTAATGACTTCGTATACGCTTTGAGCTGTCTGGAAGGTGAGAATTGTATCCCCTCTTATAGCCTGCGGCATATCGCCGAGAACTACTGGCAGCAGGAGTATGTGGCGGTAGGTATTCGCCTGCCGGCGCACGGTACGGTGCCGGGGGTACTGACCGATATTGAATGGCGCGACTGGCCGGCGGTAACGCGACTAGCCGTGCGCGCAGTCGCAGTAAAGCCGGGGGCGATAAGCCGCTGGGCATGATCTATCCAGCGGATATCTATTCGCTGTCGCACGTGGCGCTGCCATTCCCGGTGAGCGATTCGCTTTATGGCCGGTTCCCGGCTCAGCGCGGCGAATTCGGCATCAGCCTGGGCACGCTGGCAGCACGCGGCGAACGTTCAGTGCTGGTGGTTGATCTTGATTCGCTGATGCGTATCGCCTCCAACCCGTTTTTCCCCTACCTGCTGCAGCGTATCGATAACAAGCTTTAGGCGAACCCCAGGATGCTGAACGCATCGTCCTGCGGGCAGTAGCCGAGCAGGCGGGTGGTTTCCTCCAGCGACAGACGCTTATAGCGGTTGTTGGAAACGCCGTGTACCACCGCGTGGTGCACGCCTTCAATGCGCAGGCAGCGTTCAAGCAGATCGGCGGCGTCGCGGTGGCTGAGAAAAGCGCTCATATCACGGGCGCTGAGCTGCTCGCCGGGCTCTAGCGTGTTGAAATTGGCGATGCGTACCGACAGCGAAGACAGCCCCTCCTGATGGGCAAAATAGGCAGCGATGCCCTCGCCAAACGCTTTGCTGACCCCGTACAGATTTTTCGGCTTGGGCGCGTCCTGCGGCCGAATTTGGTAATCCAACGGATAGCCTTCCACCGCCTGCGCGCTGCTGGCGAACACCACGCGTTTGCAACCGGCGTCTTTCGCCGCGCGAAAGATATTGAAGGTGCCGAGGATATTGTTATCCATCAAGGAATTGCAGAAGTCGGCATCGGGGGAAGGATCGGCAGCCAGGTGCAGTACGGTATCGATATTGGCGCAGGCCGCCCGGCAGGCCTCGATATCGGCGATATCAAAGCTGATGATCTCGTCGTCCGGCTGCAGATTGTGCAACAGGCTGACGTCCCTTTCCGCCAGCCGCAGCTGATAGCGATTGCCGACGGATTGGCGGAATGCGGTGGCGACCCGGCCGCCCGCGCCGGTAATCAGAATTCGTCCAAATTCAGTACGCAAAGTCATGATCTCAGCAGTCCCTAAAGTCAAATACGCGGTGATCAGTAATAATCCCCTGCGTGACTTTTGTCCAGCATCAATTAGCTTGGCTGATGTTTTATGTCACCAATGGGCATTTTTTTTCGATGATATCGGCCAGGAAAGTCATCACCGCGCGTACGGCAACGGACCGCGCCAGATCGGGGTAGGTGACCAGCCACAGTTCGCGCGTCGGCGCGGCGATGGCGGTGGGTAATACCACCAATTCCGGGTCGCTATCGGCGACAAATGTCGGCAATACTACAGCCCCCAGTCCCGAACGTGCGGCTTCTTGCAGCGAGAACAGATCGCTGGCCTCAAAAACCACCGGGCGGCCCTGCAACAGCAGCTGCAACCACTGCTGGTGGGGCTGGTGTTGGTAGTGGTGGTCGTAGGCGATAAAGGCCCGTGCGGCTTCCGGCAGGGCTGCGTGCTGAGGTGTGGCGTACAGTGCGTAGCGCATCAAGCCGATGCGCTGAACCAGCAGATCCGGTTGCTGCGGTCGCACCATGCGCACCGCCACTTCAGCATCGCCCCGATCCAATTCGGCGATGGCCGATTCGCCGGATAATATCAACGTAATATGCGGAAAATCCTGATGAAACTGCGCAATTTGCGGTGCGATAATCCGTGCGGCAACCGACGGTGGCGCACTGATGCGTACCTGGGTTTGCGGTGTCTCGCCGGCGCTGCGCGCATGACGGACAATGGCGTGGCTTTGGTTTTCAATCTCGGCAGCCAGCCCGGCAATCATTTTGCCATCCTGTGTCAGCGGTGTGCTGCGTGGCAGGCGGAGGATTAGCCGCAGACCGAGCGCTTTCTCCATCGCTGCGACCCGACGGCCCACGGTAGCATGGTCGCAGCCCATTTCTCGCGCCGCTGCCGACAATGAACCGGTACGCGCCAGCACCACAAAGTGTTTTAAATCCTGCCAATCGAACATCAGTGAATTCCTGCACAGTATCGTTGCGAATTTATGGAATATTCACACAGAGCGGGGTGTGATTCAATGCCGTTATGTTTGAAACCAGATTGAATTATTCAATAAGGTAATCTTATGAATTTGCAACTGCAGGATCGCGTCGCGCTGGTGACCGGCGCCAGTGAAGGGATCGGTGCGGGTATGGTTCGGGTATTGGCGGCGCAGGGCGTTACCGTGGTGGCTACCGCCCGTCGTGAAGACCGCCTGCTGGCCCTGGCAGATGAGATCGAGAAAAATGGGAGTGTGCGTCCCTGCGTGATGGCGGCGGACATCACTGATACGAGAGCGCTCGACAGTATGCTTGCGCAGGTGGTGCAACGCTTTGGCACCATAGACATTGTGATTAATGCCGTCGGCGGCGCTCGTCCGACCGCATTGAACGAAGGGGACGCGGGCTGGGAAGAAGCCTTTGCCCTGAACTTTACGCCGGCGCGTCGGGTGACCCATGCATTGCTGCCCGGCATGCAGGCGCAGGGATGGGGGCGGATTATCAACATCAGTGGGTCGATGGAGCCACGCAGTTTGAACGCCGCCACTGCCGCTAAAGGCGCATTGCATCTGTGGGCCAAGGGGCTGGCGGGTGAGGTGGCGGCGCAGGGCATTACCGTCAATACGCTGCAGCCCGGGCGGATTAATAGCGAACAGGTGCGTGAAAAGCTGCATCCGACCGACGCTGCGCGCCTGGCATTTATCGAACAGAACATCCCGATCGGCTATTTTGGTGAGCCGGAAGACATGGCTTATCTGGCCGCGTTTCTTTGTTCCCCGCTCGCGCGGTATATCACCGGTGCAGTGATCCCGGTAGACGGTGGCATGCACTATTTCGCTCACTGACGCCGTTTTGTACGGCGGATCACAGTTCGGTAATTTGCCGCCGCAAGCCCTTGCCTCGACAAAAAGCCGGGTGTTAACGTCATAGCTCAGCCGATTTAGGGTTGTCACTGCTCCGGCAGGCAAAACCTAAACCTCGTGCTTCTGTCCCCTTTTGGGGCCCAGAGGCCATGAGGTTTAGGTTTTTTTTTGCGCTGAATTCCGTCGCGGCGATTGGCCACCGCTGAATGGGATTTGGCAGAACGCAGGATTGAAGGATATCGCGATGAAATATGAAGCATTAGCCAGTGAGATTTTGGCCGGCGTCGGTGGCCGCGACAACGTAAAAAGCCTGGTGCACTGCGCCACTCGCCTACGCTTCAAGCTGCGCGACAGCCGCCGTGCCGACGCCGCCGCCCTGAAAAAAAATCCGGGTGTGATCATGGTGGTGGAAAGCGGCGGGCAGTTTCAGGTGGTGGTAGGCAACCATGTGGCCGACGTCTACAACGCGGTCAATCAGGTGGGCGGCCTGAGCGAGCGTGAGGCGGTGACGGAAGATGGCGACAAAAAAGACAATCTGTTCAGCCGCTTTATCGACGTGGTCTCCGGCATTTTTACTCCGCTGCTGGGGGTAATGGCCGCTTCGGGGATCCTGAAAGGCTTCCTGGCATTGAGCCTGGCCTGCGGCTGGCTGCTGGAGAGCAGCGGCACCTTTAAAATGCTGTTTGCTGCCAGTGATGCGCTGTTTTACTTTTTGCCCATCATGCTCGGTTACACCGCTGGGAAAAAGTTTGGCGGTAACCCCTTCATTAGCATGGCGATCGGCGGTGCTTTGACCCACCCCCTGATGATGGCGGCGTTTGAAGCCGCCCAGCAGCCCGATGCGGTGCGGGAATATTTCTTCGGTATCCCGCTGACCTTTATCAACTACAGCTCGTCGGTCATTCCGATCATATTTGCCACCTGGATTTCGTGCCGCCTGGAGCCGCTGTTTAACCGGGTGATCCACAGCGCGGTCCGCAACTTTATTACGCCGCTGCTGTGCCTGGTGATCACCGTCCCGCTGACCTTCCTGCTGATCGGCCCGGCGGCCACCTGGCTCAGCCATCTGCTGGCCAACGGCTATCAGAGTATCTACGCCTTTAACCCGATTATTGCCGGTGCCTTTATGGGCGCGATGTGGCAGGTGTGCGTGATCTTCGGCCTGCACTGGGGACTGGTTCCCTTGATGATCAATAACCTGAGCGTGCTTGGCCGCGACACCATGGTGCCACTGCTGCTGCCGGCCGTGATGGGGCAGGTGGGGGCCACGCTGGGCGTGATGTTACGTATCCGCGACGCCAAACTCCGGGCGCTGGCGGGATCTGCTATCGGCGCAGGGATTTTTGGTATCACCGAGCCCGCCGTTTATGGCGTGACCCTGCCGAACAAGCGGCCGTTTATTTTCGGCTGTATCGGTGGTGCGCTGGGCGGAGCGGTGATCGGCTATTTCCACACGGCCACGTATTCCTTTGGGCTGGTGAACGTTTTCACCTTTGCGCAGATTATTCCCGCCGGTGGCTTTGACGCCACGGTGTGGGGCGCGATTGCCGGTACCTTGCTGTCGTTCTGCTTTGCGGCGGTGGCCAGCTATCTGTTCGGCGTGGTCCCCGTTGAAGTGGTCGCCGAGCAGGCGCCTGCCGCCCCGCTTAACCGCAAGCAGTCCGTCGTCAGCCCCATTGCCGGTGACGTGTTGCCGCTGGAGCAGGTAAACGACGCGACTTTCGCCAGCGGTTTATTGGGCAAAGGGGTAGCGATCGTCCCACTGCAGGGCCGGGTGGTGTCACCGGTCGCCGGGCACGTGGCCTCATTGTTTAAAACCCGTCACGCCATCGGCATTGAATCGGACGACGGCGCGGAGATTTTAATTCACGTCGGCATAGATACCGTCAAGCTCGACGGGCTGCATTTCAGCGCCCATGTGCGAGAGGGGGATCGGGTTATGCCAGGCGATCTGCTGATTGAGTTTGACCAGGCGGCGATCCGCGCCGCCGGCTTTGACACCACTACGCCGATCATCATCAGCAACAGCGATGACTACGTCGAGGTGTTGGCCAGTGGCGAGAGCAGGGTGCGGGAGCAGGCACCGCTGCTGACTTTATTACGTTAACCGAGGAGAAAACCATGAGCAGCAAATTTCCAGACCATTTTCTGTGGGGCGGTGCGGTAGCGGCTAATCAGGTGGAAGGGGCGTATCAGACCGACGGCAAAGGGCTGTCGACCTCTGATTTGCAGCCGCAGGGCATTTTCGGCGCGATTGTCCCACGGGTTGACGGCGACAGCGGCATCAAGGACGTGGCGATCGACTTTTACCATCGCTACCCGCAGGATATCGCGTTGTTCGCGGAGATGGGCTTCAAATGCCTGCGCACCTCCATCGCCTGGACGCGGATTTTCCCGCAGGGCGACGAGGACACGCCGAACGAGGCGGGTTTGGCGTTCTATGACCGATTTTTCGACGAAATGGCGAAGTACGGCATTCAACCGCTGATTACGCTGTCGCACTACGAGATGCCGTACGGGCTGGTGAAACGCTACGGCGGCTGGGGCAGCCGCAAAACCATCGGCTTTTTTGAACGCTACGCCCGCACGGTGTTCGAGCGCTACAAGCACAAGGTGAAGCACTGGCTGACCTTTAACGAGATCAATATGTCGCTGCATGCGCCCTTTACCGGCGTTGGCCTGGCAGAGGACAGCAGCAAGAGCGAGATTTACCAGGCCATTCATCATCAACTGGTGGCCAGCGCCAGGGCGGTAAAAGCCTGCCACGAAATCGTGCCGGACGGCAAAATCGGCAATATGCTGCTGGGCGGTATTGTCTATCCGCTGAGCTGCCGACCGGAGGACGTGCTGGAGACCCAGCGCCAGAACCGCGACTGGCTGTTCTTTGGTGACGTGCAGGCCCGTGGTGACTATCCGGCCTATATGCAACGCTACTTCCGCGAAAACGGCATCCAGATTGAGATCACTGCCGAAGACCGGCTGGCGCTGCGCGAGACCATCGATTTTATCTCCTTCAGCTATTACATGAGCGGCTGCGTCACCACCGACGAACAGCAAAACAACGCCGCCCGCGCCAACATTCTCAATATGGTGCCTAACCCGCATTTGGCCAGTTCGGAGTGGGGCTGGCAGATCGACCCCGTTGGCCTGCGTTATCTGCTGAACGTCTTGTACGATCGCTATCAGAAGCCGTTGTTTATCGTGGAGAACGGGTTGGGGGCCAAGGACCGTATCGAAGCCGACGGCAGTATCAACGACGACTACCGTATCGATTATCTCAACGATCATCTGGTGCAGGTGGCGGAAGCGATCGACGACGGCGTAGAAGTGATGGGCTACACCAGCTGGGGGCCGATCGATCTGGTCAGCGCTTCTAAAGCCGAAATGTCCAAACGCTACGGCTTTATTTATGTCGACCGCGACGATGCCGGTAACGGGAGCCTGGAGCGCCATCGTAAAAAGAGTTTTTACTGGTATCGCGATGTGATCAAAAGCAACGGTAACTCACTGAAAGAAAAAGCCTAAGTTTTACCCATTCACCCGGTGGCAATCACCGGGTCATGACCTTTATCTACTGCTGCCAATGTTTGGGGAATTCTCGCCCAGGGAATGCTGTTGCCCGCAGTCAGCGTAATATGCGGAGAAATATAATAATGAAATACCCATTACCTCACTCAATAACCTTCGCAGGATTATTGTGGGTCAGCGTTGGCGCACAGGCCGAAGCTTTGCAAACCGCCAAAGACGTGGAGGCGCCAACGCCCCAATGGCAAGGCGTGGCGCTCGGGCTCGAACCGCCACAACCCGGGTTGTTGGGCGACATGCTGGGGATCAGACCGATCCTCGAAGATCATGGTTTCCATTATAATCTGGGTTATCTCAGCCAGCTTTCCTATAACGCCGGCGGTGGATATAACCACGACCGGCAGGCGTCCTATATCGATCAGTTCTCGCTGACCTTCAGCCAGGACCTGCAGGCGTTGACCGGCATTCCGGATGCGGCGCTTGAAGGCAATATCGTTAACCGCAACCATGATAACAACCTGACGCGCGACCGCCTGCAGGATCCGCGCGTCAACCCGACCGACCTGTCCCAGGAAAGCTACGGCGGCCAGTCGATCACCCGGCTGGGCTGGCTGACCTTTAGCCGCAGTTTTCTTGAGCGTCGGCTGCAATGGCGCATAGGTATGATGAACAAGGTACAGGATTTCGATCAGATCATTCCTTGCGATTTCCAGACGCTGACGCTATGCGGCGGCAAGTCCGCCAACTCATTGACCTGGTATAACTGGAACGTCCACTACTGGGGCACCACGCTGCAATACAAACTGACGGACGGGTTGACCTTCAAAACCGGCCTGATGGAGCAGAACCCAAGCGCCCCAAGCCGCAGCCATGCCTGGAGCTGGTCGACCAAAGGCAGTAAAGGCCTGTTGCTGCCGATGGAACTGGAGCTGAAAACCCATGCGTTCAATCAGTTGCCGGGGGTTTATAACCTGGGAGTGTTGTTCACCAATGCCCGGCAACCAGATTTGTATGAGGGGGTTTCCGGCGGTCCGGGAGCGAGCGATCCGAACGGCTATCGCAGCCATGACCGCACCTGGTTCCTGTACAGCGGTTTTAACCAACAGCTAACGCGTCATCCGGATGATGCCAACCGGGGTCTAAGCCTGTTCTACAGCCTGGGATTGGCGGATCCGCGTTCCAACTATATGCATTACTCCACCTCAACCGGTATCCGCTACCGTGGATTGTTTGATGCGCGTCCGGACGATTGGCTGGGCCTGGGCGTTTCCATGGTCAAGTTGAGCGACCATTACCGGGATAATCAGCGTTACCTGAATCAACTCAACAACGCCACCGCGTATAACGATCCTAATTTCCGCCCGGTGCCAGGACATTCCGTGACGGCAGAACTCTACTATCGCTTCAACGTCACCCCCTGGCTGCAGCTGCAGCCGGGCCTACAATACTGGCATCATCCGGGGGGCGTAAGTGAAACGCAGGATGCCTGGGTGACGGCGTTGAAAACCGTAGTGACCTTCTGAGGATTACGCCGCATCGCTTTCCCGGTAACGCTGGCGTGCATGTTCGAACCAGCTTGCCGGGACGTTATGCGGCGGCAACAGCAGCTTTTCCAGACCCTGCTCGACGATATGGTTGGCCTGGCGCCACAGCGTCGGATCGCCTTCGGTCAGCACTTCCAGCAGACGCTGTTTTTCTATCAAATAAGTGCGCGCAAAATGGCTGTCGAATTCCAGCAGTGAACGGGTGTTGTCGATCAGATCGGCCAGTTTGATGGTTTTGGCCTGCGGCGAAGCGTTGGCGCTGTGCCGTCGATCGCGATTTTTGCGTTCGAAGCGGTTACCGCCGCCGGTGCCGCTGACGTTGGTCAGCATTGCCACCAGTTCTGCCACCTTTGGCCCAAAATGGCTTTCGATATCGCCGAGGGTGGTGGGCGTGTCCTCCACCGTGTCGTGCAGCCAGGCGGCAGCCAGCATTTCCTCGCTGTGCGGCACGCTGCTGACGATTTCCATTACCGCCTGCGGATGAACGATGTAGGGGTCATTGGTGTATTTGCGGCGCTGGTCGATTGCCGCATGCGCCTTGGTGGCGTAGCGGCGTGCGCGTTCTACCAGTGTGGTTGTCATATCCTTTTCCTCCGGCACAGCACCCTGCTGTGGCATCCCCTGCATTAAAAAAGGTAGCATATCGATTAAAAAATAGCTTGCGATTACATCGTGCACTATCTATATTCAAAACATGAAAAGTAAAAACCCTGAACACCCGGTAGCGAAAAACCTGCTGCTGCTCGATCAGCAGATGTGTTTTGCCCTGTACTCCGCCAATCTGGCGTTGCACAAGGTGTATCGCAAACTGCTGAGCCAGCTTGATCTCACCTACCCGCAGTACCTGGTGATGCTGGTGCTGTGGGAGCGGGACGAAATCACGGTTTCGGACATCGGCGAGCGGCTGTTTCTTGATTCCGCCACGCTGACGCCGCTGTTGAAGCGGCTCGAGACTGCAGGGCTGTTGTTGCGTTACCGCGCCACGACCGATGAGCGGCAGGTGATCATCGCGTTAACTGACGCCGGGCGCGCGCTGCGTGAAAAAGCGCAGGCGGTGCCGGAAGCGGTGATGTGCGCCACCGATTGCAGCCTCGATGAAATCGTTAATATCAAGCAGCAGCTCGAAAAGCTGCGCGGCAAGCTGATCGATCAGATTTGACGAACGGGGTGCCAGACGCAGGATCGGCGATCCTGCGCTACACTGAAGTAAGTGGATAATTTAAGTAGTGCACGATTTAATCGTGAAAGATAGACCTGTGATCGGGTTCAGCCAATTGGATCCGATGTGATGCCTCCAACCAAAAGAAGGAATGATTTATGTCGATTGAAAAAGTTGTTTACCGCGCTCATGCCACAGCAACCGGTGGCCGCGATGGCCGTGCGACCTCATCCGACGGCGTGTTGGATGTCAAACTGGGCGTGCCGAAAGAAATGGGTGGCGCGGGCGGTGAAGTCACCAACCCGGAGCAGCTGTTTGCTGCCGGTTACTCGGCCTGTTTCCTCGGCGCGCTGAAGTTTGTTGCGGCGAAAGAAAAGGTGAAAATTCCTGCCGAAGCCAAAATTGATGGCACCGTCGGCATCGGTGAAATCCCCAACGGTTTCGGTATTGAAGTGCAGCTGGATATCAGCCTGCCGGGTATCGAGCGCAGCGTGGCGGAAGACCTGGTGAAAAAAGCCCACGTGGTCTGCCCTTATTCCAACGCCACTCGTGGCAATATTGATGTCACCCTGAACGTTAAGTAAGTTTTTGCTGACGTTTAGCAAAAGTGGAGGGGTTATCCCCTCCCTTATCTGGTTCTGCCCCCGCCTTTGCACTTCTCACAGAAAATGAAAAAAATGTTCATTTTTTGAGAATTCACTTGATTATTACCCCCAAAATAGCGCTTATTGCCGATCGGCTGAACCTGAGGCCGCATTGAATGTCTGACTGATTCAGAACTGTTATCGTCCCCCGGAGCCACCGCGTTACATGAACAAAGTTAAATCGCTTTCACAGCAGAATTTATCGTTATTGTTAGCGATTTATATCGGCATATTTTTAAACCTTTCCGTTTTCTATCGTCGCTTTGATTCGTTTTCGCACGGCATTCAGGGGATTAAGGTTATTTCTGCGGTAACGGAAGTTATCGCTATCGTGCTGTTCACCTTCTTTATTATGCGGTTGGTCTCGCTCGGCGGTCGGCTGTTTTACCGCATTGTCGCCTCGTTACTGGTGCTGATTTCCGTTGCCGCCAGCTATTACATGACGTTCTTCAACGTGGTGATTGGCTACGGCATCGTGGTTTCGGTCATGACCACGGATATCGACCTGTCAAAAGAAGTGGTCGGCATGCACTTCGTGCTGTGGATGCTGGTGCTCAGCGCCTTGCCGCTGTTGTGCATTTGGAAAAACAACCTGCGCTACACGCTGATCGAACAGCTGAAAACCCCAGGACACCGGGTGAAACCGCTGGCGGTGCTGGTGGCGGTGGTGGCGCTGGTTTGGTTGCCGTTGCGCATGCTGGATAGCGAGCAGAGCGCGCAGGAAAAAATCACCAATGTGGATTTGCCAAGCTACGGTGGCGTAGTGGCGCACTCCTATTTACCTTCCAACTGGCTGTCGGCGCTGGGTCTGTTTGCCTATACCCGTTATGACGAAAGCCAGGATCAGGCTAATTTGTTTGACCCGGCCAAGAACTTTACCTATGTGCCGCCGGCCGATATCGATGACACCTACGTAGTGTTTATTATCGGTGAAACCACGCGCTGGGATCACATGGGGATACTGGGTTACGACCGTGACACTACGCCACGGCTGTCCAAAGAGAAAAATCTGGTCGCGTTCCGCGGTGAATCCTGCGATACCTCGACCAAACTTTCTTTGCGCTGTATGTTCGTGCGGGAAGGCGGTACGTCAGACAACCCGCAGCGTACGTTGAAAGAGCAGAACGTGTTTGCGGTGCTGAAAGATTTGGGCTTCACCTCGGAGCTGTTCGCCATGCAGAGCGAAGTCTGGTTCTACAACAATACCGAAGTGAACAACTATTCGTTCCGTGAAATGATCGCCTCCGAGAAACGCAACGACGGTAAATCGGTTGACGATATGCTGTTGGTGGACGAAATGAAGGAGTCGCTGGCCCGTTATCCGCAGGGCAAGCACATGGTGATCCTGCACACCAAAGGCTCGCATTACCTCTATTCACAGCGTTATCCGCGTAGCTACGCCCGCTACCAACCGGAGTGTACCGGCGTCGACAATTTCTGTTCTAAAGAGCAATTGGTCAACGCTTTCGATAACTCGGTGTTATATACCGACACCTTTATCGCCAACGTGATTGATCAGGTGCGTGAGAAGAAGGCGATTGTGTTCTATTCGTCTGACCACGGCGAATCGATAGGCGAGAATTCGCACCTGCACGGTACGCCGCGTGAAATGGCACCACCGGAGCAGTTCCGCGTGCCAATGATGGTCTGGGCATCTGACAAATTCCTGGAAGATCCTCAGCATCGCGGCGCGTTTGAGCAACTGCAGGCCCAGCAGCGCGTGGGCAAAACCCATCGTCACGTAGAGCTGTTCGATACCATTCTCGGTTGCCTCGGTTATACCTCGCCGAACGGCGGCATCGTGGCGAAAAATAACTGGTGTAATATGCCGCAGGAAAAAACGCCGGCGGCACGGCTGTAACCTCTTCAATACCGGGCGCACTGCGCCCGGTAAAATCCGTTAATACCTTCCCTTCATTAATTAATCCGGCACAGGCTTACGGTATATACCCGTCATCTTTCAAGTTGCAGCGTTGTTACCTGCTTACAAGACCTCTCCGTGGGTCTTGCCCCTTCGGGGCCGCTGCAAGCAGCGTTCAAATCAGTTCCCGACAGATTTGTCGTTCACCCCAGTTACTTACTTAAGTAAGCGCCTGGGGATGAACGAGCTGGGCGCCTAGCTGCAACTTGAAAGCTATAGGGTATACTTGCGCACTTTCCCCCTCGAACCGGAGATTTCCATGACCTTGCGCGTGGCGTTTATTGACGATCATGACATTGTGCGATCGGGCTTTGTGCAACTGCTGTCGCTTGAGGCGGATATTCAGGTGGTAGGGGAGTTTAGCAGTGCCGCTCAGGCGCGCGCCGGGTTGCCTGGTCTGGAGGCGGAAATCTGCATCTGCGATATTTCGATGCCGGATGGCAGCGGGTTGGATTTGCTGGCGGACATCCCTTCCGGTATTCGGGTGGTGATGCTGTCGATGCATGACAACCCGGCGCTGGTGGAAATGGCGCTGGAGCGCGGCGCCTGCGGTTTCTTGTCCAAACGCTGCAAGCCGGAAGATTTGATCACGGCGGTGCGTACCGTCGCCAGCGGCGGCGTGTATCTGATGCCTGAAATCGCCCAGCAGTTGGCGCGGGTGAAGGTGGATCCCCTCACGCGTCGCGAACGCGAGATCGCGCTGTTACTGGCCCAGGGGCAGGAGGTGCGGGAGATTGCCGTCGCCCTGGGGCTATCGCCGAAAACGGTCCACGTGCATCGCGCCAATCTGTTCGCCAAGCTGGGCATCAACAATAACGTCGAACTGGCGAAGCGGATGCTGAATCTGTGATGCAACGCCTGATCACCCAACTGGCGCTGTTTTTCATTTATGCCACCAGTGCGTTTTGCCTGTGGGGGATCGGTACCGCGCTGATCGACCCGCCCTGGCAGGCGCTGCTGCTGTTCCCGTTTGGCCTGCGCCTGGGCATTCTGCTGCAAAGTCCTTATCGCTTCTGGCCGGGGATCTTGCTGGCCGACCTGCTGCTGATGGTATTGCTGGCGGATCAGTTCGGTTACGGGCCGGCGTTGTGGGCTTCGGTGGTGGTGCTGGCGTTGACGGTGCTGCTCAGCCTGGTCGCTTCCCCCTGGCTGCTGCGTCATCAACAAAACGACAGCGAATGGCAATGGCCGCTGATGCAGGGCGCGGTGGTGGCGGTCGCAGCACTGCTGCAGGCGCTGGTGTGGCAGGTGGTGAACGGCGAGGGCGCCCGTGCGCTGTTGCTTGGGCTGGCGGGCGGTTTCACCATTGCCCCGACCTGCCTGCTGTTGTGGCACTATCTGGCGCGGCAAATCTGGGTACCGCTCGAACCGGGCCTGATCCATAAACCGGTCACGCTGCGGTTGCGGCATCTGGCCACCTATCTGCTGCTGTTTGCGCTCAGTATCTGGCTGCAACAGCAGGTGAATGCCGCCGAGCTGCGTCGCTTTGCGCCGTTTTGTCTGGCCATCCCCATCGTCTTCATGTCGTACCGCTACGGTTGGCAGGGGGCACTGTTGGCGACGCTGCTTAATGGCGTGGTGTTGGTCGCCAACGAGCCACCGCAGCCCGAGTCGCATCGCGATCTGCTGCTGTCGCTGCTGGCCCAGAGCCTGACCGGGCTGCTGCTCGGGGCCGGTATTCAACGCCAGCGCGAGTTGAATCAGCAACTGCGGCTGCGATTGACGGAAAACCGCCAACTGGCGCGCGCGCTGGTGACGGCGGAAGAGCAAACCCGGCGGGAGGTTGCGCGAGAACTGCATGATGAGGTCGGCCAGACCATCACAGTTATCCGTACCCAGGCCAGTATTATCAAGCGTCTGGCGCCACAGCCGCCGGTGATCGGCTGTGCAGAAGCGATAGATACGCTGGCGCTGCGGGTGTATGACGGCGTTCACGACGTGCTGACCCAACTGTGGCCCGCCGCGCTGAATAACCTGCCGCTGTCGGCGGCGGTGGCGGCGATGCTGCGTGAGTCGCTACCGCAAGATACGTCGCTGGTGAGCACGATGCAGTGGCAGGTGCCGGATGAGCTGCTGGATGAAACGCTGAAAATTACCCTCTACCGGGTCTGTCAGGAGGGAGTGACCAATGTTTGTCGTCACGCGGCTGCCAGCCGCATTGAGCTGGATGCGCGCCTTCGTCACCGTAAAGGGCGACCGCCGCAAATCCTGCTGACCATTCGCGATAACGGCGTCGGTATCGATTTGGCCGACCATGAGCCGGGTTACGGCCTGCGCGGCATGCAAGAGCGCATTAGCGCACTGGGAGGCCAGCTGCGGCTGACGTCGGAGCATGGCACCTGTTTGAATGTGATCTTACCCACAGTTTCAACGGCAGAAGCGCCAAACTAGGAAATACTCCTAACTGCGTCGGGAATCCGGCGTAAGTCATTTTCGCGCGCGCGCAGCATGATAGCGGCACTTTTCCTATTCTCTGAGGTTTCACATGTGGTCTTTCCTTAAAAGCCGCCAGGATGTGCCGCCGGTCACCGATCAAAAACAGATCGATGCCAGCTATAAATACTGGCGTATCCAGCTGATGTGGACGATGTACATCGGCTATGCCGCGTTTTACTTCACGCGCAAAAGCTTCAACTTCATCATGCCGGCAATGCTGAGCGATCTTGGCCTGACGATGTCCGATGTCGGCATCCTGGGTACGCTGTTTTACATCACCTACGGCTGCTCGAAATTTATCTCAGGCATGATCAGCGATCGTTCCAACCCGCGCTATTTTATGGGCCTGGGTCTGATCATGACCGGCATACTGAATATCTTCTTCGGGCTCAGCTCTTCGTTGCTGATGCTGGGTACGCTGTGGATCCTCAACGCCTTCTTCCAGGGCTGGGGCTGGCCGCCCTGTTCCAAGATCCTTACAAGCTGGTATTCCCGCTCCGAACGCGGCAGTTGGTGGGCTATCTGGAACACTTCGCACAACTTCGGTGGCGCGCTGATCCCGCTGCTGGTCGGTTTTATCTCGCTGCACTTCAGCTGGCGCTACGGCATGATTATTCCGGGCATCATCGGCGTGGTATTGGGCCTGCTGATGTGTTGGCGCCTGCGTGACAAGCCTTCTACCATGGGGCTGCCTAGCGTGGGTAAATGGCGCAACGACGCCATGGAACTGGTGCAGGAATCGGAAGGCCAGGGCCTGACCAACCGGGAAATCATCAAGCGTTACGTGCTGACCAACAAGTACATCTGGCTGCTGGCGGTGTCTTACGTGCTGGTATACATCGTACGTACGGCGATCAACGACTGGGGCAACCTGTATCTGACGCAGGAAAAAGGCTATTCGCTGATGACCGCCAACTCGGCGATTTCGCTGTTCGAAGTGGGTGGCTTTATCGGCTCGCTGGTAGCCGGTTGGGGCTACGACAAGCTGTTCCGCGGTAACCGCGGACCAATGAACCTGATTTTCGCCATCGGTATCTTCCTGTCGGTGGCGGCGCTGTGGCTCATGCCGGGCGTGACTTTCCTGCTGCAGGCTGCCTGCTTCTTTGCTATCGGCTTCTTTATCTTTGGCCCGCAGATGCTGATCGGCATGGCGGCGGCGGAATGTTCGCACAAGGATGCCGCCGGGGCGGCGACCGGTTTCGTCGGCCTGTTTGCCTATCTGGGGGCGGCACTGTCCGGCTACCCGATTGCCCGCATCATGGAAATCTGGCACTGGAACGGCTTCTTCGTGGTGATCTCTATCGCCGCCTGCCTGTCCGCGCTGTTCCTGCTGCCGTTCTTACGTGCGCAATCACCGGCGCTGAAAACCGCCAAGGCATGATGCAAAAGCGCGGTACAGGGCATCGTACTGCGCTTTATGACGCTTTTATCGCCACTTGGCGGGCTGGGTTGAAAAAGTGATTGACGCGTATTATCCCCAGCAGTAAGATGCGCCCCGCATCGGCGAGTAGCGCAGCTTGGTAGCGCAACTGGTTTGGGACCAGTGGGTCGGAGGTTCGAATCCTCTCTCGCCGACCACATTCAAAAAAACCCGCTTTTAGCGGGTTTTTTTACATCTGTAGTTTATAGGATGAGAACCTCCGAAGGAGGTTTGAGCCGAGCGCAGCGAGACAACGTTGCTTTAGCAACGGCCCGCAGGGCTGCATCGCAGATGCAGTAATCCTCTCTCGCCGACCACATTTGAAAAACCTGCTTTATAAGCAGGTTTTTTTTCGCCTGTCATTTGCCCTTCAGGCCGCTTTTCCGGTGACGAAGTCAAAATGAATTTCGTCATAAGAGAAGATAATTTTCGCACCTTTCTTATCTAAAACGCCGGCATTCAGTAGTGCTTGCACATCCGTATGTACGGCTTTGAAATCCCGGTTTAGTCGTCTGGAAAGCTCTCGAATCGACATAGCTTCTGCACCGGTCATTATTTCCAGCAGAGTCATCCGATTAGCGTTCAGCAAGACATAAGTCAGCGTTTTGACATCGGGGAATATCAGCCTGTTGCCCATCTCCTTACCGGATAAAGCTTTGGCAAAATCAGTCTTCAACCCCTCTATTGCCTGTTGGACAGGCATTACACTTACCCTCAGAGTGCGCATTTCGGCCTCCTTAGCTGGTTCACTTCTGCAATAAAGTCGTCAACCAGTTGATTAATATCGATAAAACTTATCGAGATCTCAACGGTGTCCAGATGCTTATGGTCACCTTTGCCTGCCTCGATGTCATAGCGTAATACGCATTTATCCTCAACCACATAGGCCAGGCGATATTTGTACTTGTGGTTGCTGCCTCTTACCGCGGGAGTGACGGTCCCAGACAACCAGACTGAGCAAACTGTTTGTATCCAGCCAAATACGCCTGTTCATTACGAGTGTCGCTGGCATTGAACATTCCTTGTTGATGTTTACGCTACCATCAATTTAAATTTGATGTCAATGATGACATCAGCCCTATGACAAATATTTATCCTTTCCCGGAAATTAATTCACATTCCTTATTCCTATTGGTCGCGGTGATTCATTATTAAATAAATTCATCGCTGCTCAATAAAACCCGCTTGATAGCCATCTTGTTTTAATGATTATTTTATCTATAGTCTGAATACACGAAATGGGAATGATAGATTTCCGTTGAGTGGAAAGATGAATGCTTATTTATTTGACTTTAATCGGCCAGGATTATTGCGGGATTATTTTGTTCCGACAATGGGTGGCCATGATTAATTATTTTATGTTTATCCTCTCGGAATAAAGGAATCAGTTATGCGCAAATTTAATAAACCGCTGTTGGCGTTGCTGATCGGCAGCACGCTGTGCTCTGCGGCGCAGGCCGCTGCACCGGGCAAACCTACGTTGGCCTGGGGTAATACCAAATTCGCCATTGTCGAAGTCGATCAAGCGGCGACGGCTTATAATAATCTGGTGAAAGTAAAAAATGCCGCCGACGTTTCTGTTTCATGGAATTTATGGAATGGCGATACCGGTACTACGGCAAAAGTATTATTAAATGGCAAAGAAGTTTGGAGCGGTGCCTCAACCGGTGCTTCGGGAACTGCAAACTTTAAGGTGAATAAAGGCGGCCGTTATCAAATGCAGGTGGCGTTATGCAATGCCGACGGCTGTACCGCCAGCGATGCAACCGAAATTGTGGTGGCAGATACCGACGGCAGCCATTTGGCGCCTTTAAAAGAACCTTTGTTGGAAAAGAATAAGCCTTATAAACAAGACTCCGGCAAAGTGGTCGGTTCTTATTTCGTTGAATGGGGCGTTTACGGCCGTAATTTCACCGTTGACAAACTTCCGGCTCAGAACCTGACGCACCTGCTGTACGGCTTTATTCCTATCTGCGGCGGTGACGGCATCAACGACAGCCTGAAAGAGATCGAAGGCAGCTTCCAGGCGTTACAGCGTTCCTGTCAGGGGCGTGAAGACTTTAAGGTGTCGATCCACGATCCGTTTGCTGCGCTGCAGAAAGGCCAGAAGGGCGTGACCGCCTGGGATGACCCCTACAAAGGTAACTTCGGTCAGTTGATGGCGTTGAAACAGGCCCGCCCGGACCTGAAAATCCTGCCGTCGATCGGTGGCTGGACGTTGTCCGATCCGTTCTTCTTTATGGGCGACAAGGTGAAGCGCGACCGCTTCGTCGGCTCGGTGAAGGAGTTCCTGCAAACCTGGAAGTTCTTTGACGGCGTAGATATCGACTGGGAATTCCCGGGCGGGCAGGGTGCTAACCCGAAACTGGGCAGTACGCAGGATGGGGCAACCTATGTGCAACTGATGAAAGAGCTGCGCACCATGCTGGATCAGCTTTCGGCGGAAACCGGCCGTAAGTATGAACTGACCGCTGCGATCAGCGCCGGCAAGGATAAAATCGACAAGGTGGATTACAACACCGCACAAAACTCAATGGATCACATTTTCCTGATGAGCTACGACTTCTATGGGGCATTCGATCTGAAAAACCTCGGCCACCAGACTGCGCTGAAAGCGCCGGCCTGGAAACCGGATACGGCGTATACCACGGTGAATGGCGTTAATGCACTGCTCACGCAGGGCGTGAAGCCGGGCAAAATTGTGGTGGGCACCGCCATGTACGGTCGCGGCTGGACCGGGGTGAACGGTTACCAGAACAACATTCCGTTTACCGGCACCGCCACCGGCCCGGTGAAAGGCACCTGGGAAAACGGCATCGTGGATTACCGCCAGATCGCCAATGAGTTTATGAGCGGCGAATGGCAGTACAGTTACGATGCTACCGCTGAAGCGCCTTATGTCTTCAAACCTTCCACAGGCGATCTGATCACCTTTGATGATGCTCGCTCAGTGCAGGCGAAAGGCAAGTATGTGCTGGATAAGCAGTTGGGTGGACTGTTCTCATGGGAAATTGACGCTGACAACGGCGATATTCTGAACAATATGAACAGCAGCCTGGGCAACAGCGTCGGTACGCCATAACTCGGTTGTAGTACGTTGCCGGGGGATATCCCTTCGCCCCCGGCGTTTTGACAGACGAAAGTTTTTTAACGGCGCATAGATTGTGGCACTGGCCCGATCAAAAAGGCCACTGACACCTCACTCTTTCGGGTAGGGGATCAGCATTTCATCCTGTATTTAACGCAGATCACAAAAATAACCGTTCAGATATTCATCATTCAGCAACAAACTTTTTTAGTTTTTTATCGGAGTTAAACACCAGTAACTTTCTTCAGTGCAGCCTATCGAACTAAAAATGTCCGTGTAGCATAATTTTTAATGCTGTAACTGTTAAAGAAAGGTTTTTTTTATGTTTGTTTGCTGTTTCTCACAGTCTGTGTAAATCCCTACTGGTTATATTGACGACACCCCAAACAGTTGGCAATTTGGTAGCCTCAGGGGTAAGAGCGAGAGTTGTTTGAGTGAATTCCACGCGCTCAGACGCCCCCACCGGGACGCGTTCCACCCGGCTCTCTCGCGCAATTATCCCTCCCAGCCTTCGGGCACCGACTGCACAGGCCGCGCAATAAAAAATACAGGCTCTGGCGGTAAAACACACATCACATCACATAATGGAGCACTAGCGATGACAAGTTCCTTGGGAAAAACAGGGATTCTGAAATTCGGTATTGGGCTGATTGCGTTGACCGTTGCGGCCAGCGTGCAAGCCAAGACTCTGGTTTACTGTTCTGAAGGTTCCCCGGAAGGGTTCAACCCGCAGTTGTTCACCTCGGGTACCACCTATGACGCCAGCTCGGTGCCGATTTACAACCGCCTGGTCGAATTCAAAATCGGCACCACCGAGCTGCAGCCGGGCCTGGCTGAAAAATGGGACGTCAGCGAAGACGGCAAAGTCTACACCTTCCACCTGCGCAAAGGCGTGAAGTGGCAGAGCAGCAAAGATTTCAAACCGACCCGTGACTTCAACGCCGACGACGTAGTGTTCTCCTTCGAACGCCAGTTGGACGCGAATAATGCCTATCACAAAGTCTCCGGCGGCAGCTATGAGTACTTTGAAG
Source organism: Serratia sp. OS31 (assembly GCF_014164835.1). Classification (NCBI taxonomy): domain Bacteria; kingdom Pseudomonadati; phylum Pseudomonadota; class Gammaproteobacteria; order Enterobacterales; family Yersiniaceae; genus Serratia; species Serratia sp. OS31. The sequence goes on from NZ_JACJFQ010000009.1 coordinate 21,921, forward strand.
GCATGGACATGCCGAAACTGATCGCCAAAATCGAGAAAGTGGACGATTCCACCGTTCGTTTCGTGCTGAACCGTCCGGAAGCCCCGTTTGTGGCTGACCTGGGTATGGACTTCGCTTCTATTCTGTCTGCCGAATACGCCGACGTGATGATGAAAGCCGGCACCCCGGAAAAAGTTGACCTGAACCCCATCGGTACCGGTCCGTTCCAACTGCTGCAATATCAGAAAGACTCCAAAATCCTTTATAAGGCATTCGACGGTTTCTGGGGCACCAAGCCGAAGATCGACCGTTTAGTGTTCTCTATCACGCCAGACGCTTCAGTGCGTTACGCCAAACTGCAGAAAAACGAATGTCAGGTGATGCCGTTCCCGAACCCGGCTGACATCGCGCGCATGAAGCAGGACAAAACCATCAACCTGATGGAACAACCGGGGCTGAACGTTGGCTACCTGTCGTTCAACGTTGAGAAAAAACCGCTGGATAACCTGAAGGTGCGTCAGGCGTTGACCCTGGCGGTCAACAAGCAGGCGATCATCGACGCGGTGTACCAGGGCGCAGGCCAGGCGGCTAAAAACCTGATCCCGCCGACCATGTGGGGCTATAACGACGCGGTGAAGGATTACACCTACGATCCGGTCAAGGCCAAAGAGCTGCTGAAAGAAGCGGGCATGGCAGACGGCTTCGCCATCGATCTGTGGGCTATGCCGGTACAACGTCCGTACAACCCGAACGCGCGCCGCATGGCGGAAATGATCCAGTCTGACTGGGCGAAAATCGGCGTGAAAGCCAAAATCGTGACCTATGAGTGGGGCGAATACCTCAAGCGCGCCAAAGCGGGCGAGCATCAGACGGTGATGATGGGCTGGACCGGCGACAACGGGGATCCGGACAACTTCTTCGCCACGCTGTTTAGCTGTGCCGCGGCGAAAGATGGCTCCAACTATTCTCGCTGGTGCTACAAGCCGTTTGAGGATCTGATCCAACCGGCACGCGCTGAATCGAACCACGACAAACGCATCGAACTGTACAAACAGGCTCAGGTAGTGATGCACGATCAGGCTCCGGCACTGATTGTCGCCCACTCCACCGTTTACGAGCCAGTGCGTAAAGAAGTGAAGGGCTATGTTGTGGATCCGCTTGGTAAGCATCACTTTGAGAATGTCTCTCTAGATTAATTCTGGCCGTTAGGCCGGCGACACACGAATGGACTTGGCAGGGGCGCAACAGGTTGCGCTTCTGCTGACCAGTCTCCGGCGTACGGCATCAGGGTTGTTCAAAGTGTGTGAGCTTTAATAAGCCTGGCGGACGATGAGCTGCCGGGCATTTTATACAGAGAGTTCGGGATATGTTGCAGTTCATACTCCGACGTTTGGGGTTAGTTATCCCAACGTTTATCGGCATAACTTTGCTGACTTTTGCATTCGTCCATATGATCCCCGGTGACCCGGTGACCATCATGGCCGGGGAACGCGGGATCTCCGCAGAACGCCATGCGCAGTTGATGGCGGAAATGGGGCTGGATAAACCGCTCTATCAACAATATTTCTCTTACGTATCCAACGTGTTGCAGGGTGATTTGGGTACGTCCCTCAAAAGCCGCATCTCCGTTTGGGATGAGTTTGTTCCACGCTTCAAGGCCACGCTGGAATTAGGGTTCTGCGCGATGATTTTCGCCGTGCTGGTGGGGATCCCGGTGGGGGTGCTGGCGGCGGTCAGGCGAGGCTCAATATTCGATCATACCGCGGTGGGCATCTCCCTGACCGGCTACTCGATGCCGATTTTCTGGTGGGGCATGATGCTGATCATGCTGGTCTCGGTGCAGCTAAACCTGACGCCGGTATCGGGGCGGGTCAGCGACACGGTGTTCCTTGACGATACCTTGCCGTTAACCGGCTTTATGCTTATTGATACCCTGTTTTGGGGCGAACCGGGCGACTTCGCTGATGCCGTGATGCACATGATCCTGCCGGCTATCGTGCTCGGCACCATCCCGCTGGCGGTGATCGTGCGTATGACGCGCTCCTCAATGCTGGAAGTGTTGGGCGAAGATTACATCCGTACCGCGCGCGCCAAGGGCGTGAGCCGCATGCGGGTGATAGTGGTGCATGCGCTGCGCAATGCCTTGCTGCCGGTGGTGACGGTGATTGGTCTGCAGGTCGGCACCATGCTGGCCGGTGCGATCCTGACCGAAACCATCTTCTCCTGGCCGGGCCTGGGGCGCTGGCTGATGGATGCGCTGCAGCGTCGCGACTATCCGGTTGTTCAGGGCGGCGTTTTGCTGGTCGCCTGTATGATTATTCTGGTTAACCTGCTGGTAGACGTGCTCTACGGCGTGGTCAACCCGCGTATTCGCCACAAGAAATAAGGGGCGCTCTGATGTCTCAAGTCACTGAGTCTGTAGTTAAAGGTGCGCCGAAGCCCATGACCCCGTTTCAGGAGTTCTGGCACTATTTCAAGCGCAATAAAGGGGCCGTTGTCGGCCTGGTCTATATCATTGTGATGTTCGTTATCGCCATCGGTGCCGGGGTGCTGGCACCGCATGCGCCGGCGGATCAGTTCCGCGACGCGCTGCTTAAACCGCCGGTCTGGCAGGAAGGCGGCAGTTGGCAATATCTCCTCGGTACTGACGATGTAGGCCGCGACGTGTTGTCGCGCCTGATGTACGGCGCGCGGCTGTCGCTGTTGGTCGGCTGTCTGGTGGTGGTGCTTTCGCTGATCATGGGCGTAGTGCTGGGCCTGCTGGCGGGCTATTTCGGCGGCGTAGTGGATGCGATCATCATGCGTATCGTCGACATCATGTTGGCGTTGCCGAGTTTGCTGCTGGCGTTGGTGCTGGTGGCCATTTTCGGCCCGTCGATCGTCAACGCTTCGCTGGCGTTAACCTTCGTCGCCTTGCCGCACTACGTGCGACTGACGCGCGCGGCGGTCTTGGTGGAAGTAAACCGCGACTACGTCACCGCTTCACGCGTGGCGGGCGCTGGTGCGCTGCGCCAAATGTTTATCAACATCTTGCCAAACTGCCTGGCGCCGCTGATCGTCCAGGCTTCTCTTGGCTTCTCGAACGCCATTCTGGATATGGCCGCTCTCGGCTTCCTGGGCATGGGTGCGCAACCGCCAACGCCGGAGTGGGGCACCATGCTCTCCGACGTACTGCAGTTCGCCCAAAGCGCCTGGTGGGTGGTGACCTTCCCCGGCGTGGCGATTCTGCTGACGGTGCTTGCATTTAACCTGATGGGGGACGGCTTGCGTGACGCTCTCGACCCCAAACTCAAGCAGTAACAGAGGACGAGAGAGATGGCGTTATTAAATGTAGACAAGCTTTCGGTGCACTTCGGTGACGAAGGCACTCCCTTCCGCGCGGTAGACCGCATCAGTTACAGCGTGGAGCAGGGTCAGGTGGTGGGCATTGTCGGCGAATCCGGCTCCGGCAAGTCCGTCAGCTCGCTGGCGATTATGGGGCTGATCGACTTCCCCGGTAAGGTGATGGCCGAAAAACTGGAGTTTAACGGCCAGGATCTGCGCAAGATTTCCGAAAAAGAACGTCGCCAACTGGTGGGCTCGGAAGTGGCGATGATTTTCCAGGATCCGATGACCAGCCTGAACCCGTGCTACACCGTCGGCTTCCAGATCATGGAAGCGTTGAAGGTGCACCAGGGCGGCAACCGCCGCACTCGTCGTCAACGGGCTGTCGATCTGCTGACGCAGGTAGGCATCCCCGACCCGGCTTCGCGTCTCGACGTGTATCCGCACCAGCTTTCCGGTGGGATGAGCCAGCGCGTGATGATCGCCATGGCGATTGCCTGCCGACCAAAGCTGCTGATTGCCGATGAACCGACCACCGCGCTCGACGTGACCATTCAGGCGCAAATTATCGAACTGCTGCTGGAACTGCAGCAGCGTGAAAATATGGCCCTGTTGCTGATCACTCACGATCTGGCGCTGGTGTCCGAGGCGGCGCATCACATCATCGTGATGTATGCCGGGCAGGTGGTGGAGTCCGGTAAGGCATCGGAAATCTTCCGCGCGCCGCGTCACCCCTACACTCAGGCGCTGCTGCGCGCGCTGCCGGAATTTGCCGCCGATAAAGCGCGCCTGGCTTCGCTGCCGGGCGTGGTACCGGGCAAATATGACCGCCCAAGCGGCTGTTTGCTCAATCCACGTTGCCCGTACGCCAATGAGCGTTGCCGTACTGAAGAGCCGGAACTGCGCAGCATTCCCGGTCGTCAGGTTAAATGTCACACACCGCTGGATGATGCGGGGAGGCCGACCGTATGAGCCAGAATCAACCCTTATTGCAGGCGATTGACCTGAAGAAACATTACCCGGTCAAGAAGGGGTTATTTGCCCCGGAGCGGCTGGTCAAAGCGCTGGACGGCGTTTCCTTTACGCTTGAGCGTGGCAAAACGCTGGCGGTGGTGGGCGAGTCCGGCTGCGGTAAATCGACGCTGGGTCGCCTGCTGACGATGATTGAAATTCCGACCGGCGGCGAGCTGTACTATCAGGGGCAGGATTTGCTGAAGCCGGATGTCACTGCCGAGAAGCTTCGACGACAGAAGATCCAGATCGTGTTCCAGAATCCTTATGGATCGCTCAACCCACGCAAGAAGGTCGGGCAGATCCTTGAGGAGCCGTTGCAGATCAATACCGCGTTAAGCAGCGCAGAACGTCGTGAGAAAGCGCTGGAGATGATGGCCAAGGTCGGACTGAAGACCGAGCATTACGATCGTTATCCCCATATGTTCTCCGGCGGACAGCGGCAGCGTATCGCTATTGCACGAGGGTTGATGCTTAATCCGGACGTAGTGATTGCCGATGAGCCGGTTTCCGCGCTGGACGTGTCCGTGCGGGCGCAGGTGTTGAACCTGATGATGGATTTGCAGCAGGATCTGGGGCTGTCTTACGTGTTTATCTCCCACGATTTATCGGTGGTGGAGCACATTGCCGACGAAGTGATGGTGATGTATCTCGGCCGCTGCGTGGAGAAGGGCAGTAAAGACGCCATTTTCAACAACCCGCGCCATCCGTATACCCAGGCATTGCTGTCCGCGACGCCGCGCCTGAATCCGGATATGCGTCGCGAGCGCATCAAGCTGACCGGCGAACTGCCCAGCCCGATGAACCCGCCGCCAGGCTGTGCATTCAATGCCCGCTGCCGTCGCGCTTTCGGGCCTTGCACCCAACTGCAACCCCAGTTAAAGCAATACGGCGAGCAGATGGTCGCCTGCTTCGCGGTCGATCAGGATGAAAATTCTGCGGCATAACTTTGTTATCCATGACAATTAACCAAGAATGCCGGCCTTTACGCCGGCATTTTTTTGCTTTTAATTATGAGCGTATTAATTAGTTAATTGAGTGGATTTTTTATTTGTATTAATGGCGCTTATTTCTCTTAACGAAATCCTGACGAAATAAGCTGAATTAGGAATCTTCGCAAGCCAGTGATAATTAATCCCCTGGCTTTTTCTGCCCGGATTATTACGCGGTTGGGAATGGAATTCCCAAAGTTAATGTAAAGGATTGAGGTTCCGCCGCAGATTGACGCCTGCAAAAAAAGCACGCCCGAAGGCGTGCCCCTGAGTCATCACGTAATGCCATTACTGGGGATAAGGTACCCAATCGCCGCCGTTTAGCCGGATGTAAGGCTTGCCTTGGTATTGCATCACGATGGCGTTGTCATTCTCGGAAATGACCGCCGTCTGCGGCAGGTTCTGCGTCAGCGCCTGCCAGTCTACGCTCGGCGCGGTGAAGGCCTTGCCGTCCACCAAGCGAGAAACCAGCTCGGAAAGCGCCAGGTAGCTGCTTGGCGTTTTGACCTGCAGCGGACTGCCCTGATGCGGCGCTTTCATACCCACCAGTTTGATGCCCACCGGCGTATGGGTAATGTTCGGGCTGGGGATATCGCGCAGGCCGGACATCTGCATTTTGTCGCCTACCAGTGCTGCGCCGTGTTCCGGCACAATCACCACCATCACCTTGCGGCCGGATTTTTCCAGTTGTTCCAGGAAGGTGTTCAACTGGTCGAACAATTTCTGCGCTCGGGGTTGATAGTCCGCGCTCTTGTTCGAACCGACAAAACGGTTGCCGTCATGCAGCGGAATGATGTTGAAGAAGGTGGCGCTGCGGGTATCACCGGCCTTTTGCTGCTGATCCTGCCAGCGGGTGAGCAGTTCCAAATCGTTGTATATCGGTTCGCCGTCAAACGAAGCCAGCTCATTGCCGATCCCGGCCTGAGACATCAGCGGTGCCTGCATATCACCCTGTTCGCGCAGCTCTTTCAGGAAGTTGCCGAACACGCCGGAGTGATCCAGCATCAGCTGCTCTTTGAAACCCAGCTTGGCAAGGTTATCAAACAGATAGCACTGCTGATTGACCGGCTGATACAAATCGTGATGCGAAGGCTGACCGCAGCTGGCTCGTAACAGACGAATTGCCGCCGGGCCGCTGTAGGCGGTTGCCGAGTTGAAGTTGTCGAACATGATGTCCATCTTCGACCACAGCGGGTGGTTTTCCAGTTTTACCGCGTCCATGTCGGCCCAGGCCAGCGAACAGATATTGATCACCAGCAGGTCAAACGGCTGAGCATCGGCAGGCAGGCTGGCCGGGAAGGCGGTAACGCGGGTTTTTTCTTTGTCGTAGAACTGGTTCAGATAGGCCGTCAGGTTGGCGCTGGTGGGGGGCGCGCTGTCTGCCGGCGCGCTGTCGCTCCCGGCAGCCGGGGCTGTCGTCGCCGGAGTGCTGCTGGTGGACGCACTGGTGCCGGCCGGCAGCAGTGACACGGCCGGGCCGGCAATGTTGACCAGGTTCAGCCACACCAGCGCGGCAACGGTGAATACCGTAACCCGTACCCACTGGGCCAGAAACAGGTAGGCAATCAGCATCACAAAGGCGGCGCCGACCATCTGCCAATTGATAAAGCGATTTATCAGCTCCAGCAGATACTGGGCGCTGAAGCCGGTCAATTGCGAACCCTGGCTCATGATGCTGTTGATGCCGGGCAGCCAGGTATCGTGATAGAACAGCGCAATCCCAATCGGGATCGCCACGTAATGACGCCAGCGGTGCAGGCGCATCGCCGGTATCGGCATCAGCAGAAATGCCATGAACACCAGGTTGGGCAAGGCATGGAAGTTCAGGTAGCCGAACCACAGCAGGGCGAATTTGACCAGGAAGTAGTAATTCCAGCCGCCCAGCCCACGCCAGTAGCGCCACAGGGAGTTATCGGATTGCGGGTTGTTTGTTGGCTTCATGGCTGTTTCTTACGCTTAATCTGAGAAGAAGACCCTTCGCGCACCCATAATCCGATGGATTTTAAATAGCGCGGTGATAACAACAGGTTTTGCCAGTACTGACGCCAGTGCGGGAAACGCCGGTGAAAGGCATAGCCCAGCGGGATAAAAATAACTGCGCACAGAATAATCAGTTGCACAATGTCGTTAAGATTCAACATGCTTATTCTCCCGTACGCCAGTCGTCAGCGTGAAGGCCACCGGTTGACGACGCTCCTGAGGACGGTCTGCCGCGCTGGCGGCCTGGCGTGGCGCGGCCGTTGAGGTTGCTGCAGGCAACGGAATATTGGCGTTGTGCGCCAGCCGTTTGATTTCTGAAATAATATCCACGTCCTGGTGCCACACCACCCGGTTACTGAAGGCTTCGTCCACCGGCAGACGAAAAATGAATTTCAGTGCGGTATCCAGATCGTTGATCCGGCAGGTGGAGAGGAACAGCACCAGCCGGCCTTGCACCACGGTCATCACGTCGCCGAAGCGCCGTAAAAAACACAGGGTCATCGCCTGTTCGGCGCGCAATCCGGGTACCGGACGTAGCGCGACCATCACGCCTTTGCCGTCTTCCGGCAGCAGCGTATTGCCCATCAGCGAAATCACTGCCTGACTAAAATCGTCCGGCCGCATGTAACCCTTCAGTTGCAGCGGGCGCAGCCCGGCCAGCAGGGCATCGATATCTGCCGGAACGTGGCGGGAGAAGCGTTGCCCCTGGATCCCCTCAAGCATGGTCAAAAAACGCGATAACGGTGCCACGTGCGGCACAATCAGGTTGGCGCCGCAGGCCAACAGCAGACGTTCGTCGCTGTAGCGCAGGCTGGCGCTCATCTCGCGCACGACAATTTTCAGGCCGTTGCCGCGTTGACGGCGCAGGCTGTGAATTTGATGCGCCAGCGCATCGATTTCGTCGCTCTGGTACAGGGCAAAAATCAGCGTTGCCGAAAGTGTCAACATGCCGTGCTGCGCCAGCTGCGCATTGGTTTCCAGCAGTTGCCAGTTGGCCGAGAGCGGTGGCGCACCTTCAAGAATGCTCCGTTGGGCCAGATAACGCCCTTCATCGCTGCGGATGGAGGTCGGGGAAGGTTTGTTGCTGTCGTCGTCACCCTGCCAGCCGTGCTCGCCGGTATATAACGTCAGCAGCTGGTTGGCGTTGATGCCGTTTTCGGTGCTCCACCAGTTAACCAGATACTGTGCGCTGTCCTGCTGCCACTGCAGGCTGGCCAACCCGTTAAGGATCCGGTGTTGGGTACTGAGTTGTCCTTTGAGTTTATTCACGCCGCCGCCGTGGCTGAGGATCAGCAGCGTGCAGCCTTGTCGGCGCAGCCAGGCCGCGGTGGCGCGGGTCCAGTCACGCAGCTCTTCACGGGTGAAGGTCTGCCATAAACTGGCGTGGGCCAACAGAATCAATAGGCGATTTTGCGGTTTTAGGGCGCGCATCAGATCGTCGCCCAAGTGCAGCAGCGCCGCTTTTTTCTCGGGTAACTGGTACAGCGGGATTTTTTTCAATGCGGGCGAGGCCAGTTCCGCCAGCAACCCGTCGGGTTTTTCGCCGCTGCAAATCAACGCCACCTGGCTGGTCGCAGCCTGGGCAGCTAAAGTTTGCTGGCAGAGCAGGTTGGCATCGGTCTGACGGTCGACATTCACCCAATACAACCCCGGGGCTTGCATGACAGACAGTTCTTCCCAAATCTGCCGAACACCTAATGAGAAAGATTGCGCCATAGGATATTTTTCTACTTTCGTTGAAAGTGTCGTCGCGGCCCACTGAGTATAGCTATTCGGCCATCCTGTCATTGGGAACAATAATAAAAAAAATTAAAACCCGCCATGTACTAATATTTGTTGAGAATCATCTTATTGGCTATGTATTTTTTTACCGTTGCTATAGTTATTAACATTAGCCTATTTTTTTAAGGCGGCAGAATGAATAATCAATTAACGCGCTTTCATGCGGTGGCCCCATCGGAAACTCAGGACGATTTGCTGGCGCTCAGTCAGGCATTTTCGCTGCCAAAATTAAGCTATGTCGATATCGCACGTCAGGAGCGGTTAACGCAGATGATGGCCAACTGGCCGCTGCTGGCCGAATTGGCGCAGACCACGGGGAGCCGTTAGTTTATGCCGGTGATTGCTCTGCAGGGGTTGCGAGGCGGGATGGGGGCGACGTCGGTCACCGCAGCGCTCGCGTGGGCATTACAGCAACTGGGCGAGTCGGTATTGGCGATTGATTTTGCGCCGGATAACCTGCTGCGTCTGCATTTTAATACGCCATTCGAGCTGGCTCGGGGTTGGGCCCGGGCCGAGCAGGACGGGGGCGATTGGCAACAGGGCGCGATGCGCTACTGTGAAAATCTCGACTTTCTCCCCTTTGGCCAGCTCACCCTGGCGGAACGGTTGAATGTACAACAATCTTGTCGGCAGCAGCCTGCTCGCTGGCAGGACAATCTGGCGCAGCTAAACGCCGCGGCGCAGTACAACTGGATCCTGTTGGATCTGCCGGCGGATGATGTGACGCTGGCTCAGCAGGCGCTGGCGGTGGCGGATTGTGTCTTTACCCTGATTGCCCCGGACGCCAACTGCCAGGTGCGGCTGCACCAGCAAGCGTTGCCGGAAGGCTGCCGTTTCCTGATTAACCACTATTTCGCTGCCAGCCGGCTTCAGCAGGATTTACACCAGTTGTGGCTGCAAACGCTGGGCGGATTGCTGCCGGTGGTGATACACCGCGATGAGGCGATGGCTGAGGCCCTGGCGGTTAAACAGCCTTTGGGAGAATATCGGCCGGAAAGCCTGGCAGCAGATGAAGTGCTGACGCTGGCAAACTGGTGTTTGATCAACCTGAAGGAGACGGCGTCATGAGCCGGGTGTTGAACCTGCTGCTGGTGCCGCCGGTCTATCAGGCGGTGCAGACGCGTTACCGTACCTACCGACGGCACGGTTCGTCGGCGTTTACCGCCTTTTTCACCACGCTGCTGGTGGCACTGGGCTGGATTTTCCTGCGTTTCGAATCCCCCGGCTGGCAACGGTTGCGCGCTGCGCGCAGCTATTGGTTCCCCCATCTATCCTCCAGCCGTCCGCGGCCGGCGGACGCGCTGCGCTATCTGGTGCAAGGGTTGTGGCTGCTGGTGTTCCGCACCGATCGCGAACCTGTGGCCCGCCATCGTTTCGCCGGCTGGCGGCGCTTGCAATTGCGTTACGCGCAGTGGCTGCAAACCCTTCCTCAGCGGCTGGAAAGCGCTGGGCTGGAGCAGCGTTCGGTCGAGCGCCTTGGCCGGATGAGCCAGCGTATGCGTCGCCTGCTGTTTATCATTGTCGGCGTGCTGGCGGCAATCCTCGCCATACTCTGTATTTCGCAACCGTTTGATCTGCCCGCGCAGTTTGTGTTTGTTGTGCTGCTGTGGGCCATTGCCATGGTGGTGCGCCGGGTACCGGGCCGGCTGCCGGGGCTGATGTTGATCGTGCTGTCGCTGACCGTCTCCTGCCGCTACCTGTGGTGGCGCTATACCGCCACCTTGAACTGGGACGATCCGCTCAGCCTGACCTGTGGTCTGCTGCTGCTGATAGCGGAAACCTATGCTTGGGTGGTGCTGGTGTTGGGGTATTTCCAAACCGTCTGGCCGCTGAATCGCCAACCGGTGCCGATGCCCGCCGACAGCGCGACCTGGCCGACGATTGATCTGCTGGTGCCGACCTACAACGAAGACCTGGGGGTGGTGAAGCCCACCATCTACGCCGCGTTGGGCATCGACTGGCCGAAAGAGAAAGTCAGTATTTACATCCTCGATGACGGTAACCGGCCAGAATTCAAGGCCTTCGCCGAAGAGGTCGGGGTGAAGTATATCGCCCGACCTACCCATGAACATGCCAAGGCCGGCAACATCAATAACGCGCTGAAACAGGCCACCGGCGAGTTTGTCGCGATTTTCGACTGCGACCACGTGCCGACGCGCTCGTTCCTGCAACTGACCATGGGCTGGTTCTTTAAAGACAAAAAGCTGGCGATGCTGCAGACCCCACACCACTTCTTCTCGCCGGATCCGTTTGAACGCAACCTGGGGCGTTTTCGTCAGACGCCGAACGAAGGCACGCTGTTCTATGGCCTGGTGCAGGACGGCAACGATATGTGGGACGCGACCTTCTTCTGCGGCTCCTGCGCGATCCTGCGCCGCAGTGCGCTGGACGAAATCGGCGGTATCGCGGTGGAAACCGTCACCGAAGATGCCCATACCTCCTTGCGTTTGCATCGCCGTGGACACACCTCGGCCTATATCCGTATTCCACAGGCGGCGGGGCTGGCGACCGAGAGCCTGTCGGCGCACATTGGCCAGCGCATTCGCTGGGCTCGCGGCATGGTGCAAATCTTCCGGCTGGATAACCCGCTGTTAGGCAAGGGGCTGAAGTTGGCGCAGCGGCTATGTTATGCCAACGCCATGCTGCATTTCTTGTCCGGCATTCCCCGCCTGATCTTCCTGACCGCACCCTTGGCCTTTCTGCTGCTGCATGCCTATATCATCTTCGCGCCAGCGTTGGCGATCGCGCTGTACGTTTTGCCGCATATGATCCACGCCAGCCTGACCAACTCGCGCATTCAGGGGAAATACCGCCACTCGTTCTGGAGCGAGATCTACGAGACGGTTTTGGCCTGGTATATCGCCCGACCCACCACGGTGGCGCTGTTCAATCCGCACAAGGGCAAATTCAACGTCACCGCCAAAGGCGGACTGGTGGAGGAAGAGCACGTCGACTGGGTGATCACCCGGCCCTATATGTTCCTGGTGATCCTGAATCTGGCCGGGCTGGTCTTCGGCGTCTGGCGGTTGGGTTACGGCCCGACCGATGAAATCATGACGGTCATCATCAGCCTGGTGTGGGTGTTGTACAACATGACCATTCTCGGCGGCGCGGTGGCGGTGGCAGTCGAGGCCAAGCAGGTGCGCCAGGCACACCGGGTAGAGATTGCCATGCCGGCCGCCATTGCCCGCGCTGATGGCCACCTGTTCCCCTGCACGCTGCGCGATTATTCCGATGGTGGGGTGGGCATCGAGATGCGTGTCGCGGATGCATTGAAAGACGGCGACAAAGTGTCGCTGCTGCTCAAGCGCGGGCAGCAGGAATACAGCTTCCCGTGCGTAGTGACGCGCGCCTTCGGTAGCAAGGTCGGGATCCGCATGGTTTCCATGACCACCCGCGAACACATTGATTTTATTCAGTGCACCTTTGCTCGCGCCGATACCTGGGCGCTGTGGCAGGACGGATTCCCTGAAGATAAACCCATCGAAAGCCTGCGCGACGTTCTGGCGCTGGGCTTCCGGGGTTACGTACGTATGGCGGATTACGCACCGCCGATGGTGCGCCGGCTGCTGGTCGGGTTCACGACGCTGATTGCGTGGGGGGTGTCATTTATCCCGCACGGCGTTGGCAGAGCTCCGGCCTTCAGCCAAAAAGAGACAGTGGTATAGGCAAACCGCCCGCTCACTCGCCTGGCCTCCAGGCTATAACATTGATGATGATACGATGACGAGAAAAATAACCTGGTTTACCGCCTTGGCCTTAGGCATCAGCACCTTGTCTCAGGCTGAAACCGCCACCGCGCCAACCGTGGCCGCACAGCCGCCGGTGAATGTGCCTGCCGATGCGTCGGTCACCACGCCAATGGGGTCGGCCGCGCCGGTGGATCCGAATGCGCCGGTGCGCGACGTGCAATTACCTTTCGCCACTATTGCCCCGCCGCCGGGGACCTTTACCCTGCGCGGAACCCGACCGGATGGTCAGGTTGAATTTGGCGTGCGCAGCGATGAAGTGGTCTCGCAGGCGATGCTTGATCTGGAGTTCACCCCGTCACCGTCGCTGATCCCGGTGGAATCGCACGTCAAGGTGTACCTCAACGATGAATTGATGGGGGTAACCACCCTAGCCAAAGAGCAGCTCGGCAAGCCGAATCGTATCCAAATGGCGATAGATCCTCGCTATATCACCGATTTTAACCGCGTACGGCTGGTGTTCGTCGGTCATTACCAGAACATCTGCGAAAACCCGGCCAGCACCACCTTGTGGCTGGAGGTCAGTAAATCCAGCTCGCTGAACCTGCGCTTCCAGACCCTGCCGGTGAAGAACGAGCTGTCGCATTTCCCGGAGCCGTTTTTCGACAGCCGCGACAACCGCCCACTGATCTTGCCGATGGTGTTTGCCGGCCAGCCGGATATTACCCAGCAGCGCGCGGCGGGCATTTTGGCTTCGTGGTTCGGCAGCAAAGCGCAGTGGCGCGGCCAGTCGTTCCCGACGCTGTACAACAAGTTGCCGGAACAGCACGCCATCGTCTTCGCCACCAACAAGCAGCGTCCGGACTTCCTGCGGGATTATCCGGCGGTCAACGGGCCGACGGTGGAGATGATTAGCCATCCGGATAACCCGTACATCAAACTGCTGCTGGTGCAGGGGCGCGATGACAACGATCTGATCACCGCGGTGAAAGGTATCGCGCAGGGCAATATTCTGTTCCGTGGCCAAAACGTCACGGTGGACAAGGTCGAGCAGCTGGCTCCGCGTCAGCCCTATGATGCGCCTAACTGGGTGCGCACCGATCGGCCGATGACCTTTGCCGAGCTGCAGCAGTATGCTGAGCAATTGCAAACCAGCGGCATCGAACCGGGCCCCATTTCGTTGACCATGAACTTGCCGCCGGACCTGTTCCTGATCCGCAGCACCGGCATCGATATGCACCTGAAATACCGCTACACCGCGCCGCGCATTCAGGACGGTTCACGGCTGAGCGTCAGCCTGAACAATCAGTTCGTCCAGGCTTATTCGCTGGTACCGGAGCACGAGCAGGGTGCCCAGTTGCTGCGCTTGCCGCTCACCCAGGGGCTGATCGACTCGGACAAAAACGTCAATATTCCGGCGCTGCGTCTGGGGGCGACCAACCAACTGCGTTTCGATTTTGACTACACCACGCTGCTGGCCAGTGGCGCGGAAGGACGTTGTGAAACCTACTCCTTTACCGCTAACCATGCGGTGATCGATGGCGCCTCGACCATTGATTTCTCCGGTTACCGCCACTTTATGGCGATGCCGGACCTGCGGGCCTTCGCCAATGCCGGTTTCCCCTTCAGTCGGCTGGCCGATCTGTCGCAAACCCTGGTGCTGGTGAACAAGCAGCCACAGCCGCCGCAGGTCAGCGCCTTGCTGAACGCGATGGGCATCATTGGCGCACAGACCGGTTACCCGGCGTTGGCGATGACGCTGAGTGACGACTGGTCGCAGGCCAAGGATCGGGATGCCGATATTTTGATGATCGGCACCATCCCCCCGGAGCTGAAGGACGACAAAAAGATCAGCCTGCTGGTGGACGCCACCCAGAGCTGGGTCAAACAACCGACGCGGCAGTTGCCACTGCCGACCATGGACGTGTTGGCAGAAGACACCAAGCCGGACAGTAAAACCACCATCAGCTCAGAAGGCGCGATGGCGGCGATTATCGGCGTGCAGTCGCCGTTTAACGCTCAGCGCAGCATCGTGGCATTGCTGGCCGACAGCGCGCGGGGTTACGACCTGCTGAACACGGCACAGCTGGACAGCGGCAAGCGTGCTGCGGTGTTTGGCTCGGTTGCGGTGATCCGTGAATCAGGCGTGAACAGTCTGCGAGTGGGCGACGTTTATTATGTTGGCCATCTGCCATGGTGGGAGCGTATCTGGCACGCGCTGTCGACCCATCCGGTGTGGCTGGCGGTGATCGCCGTGGTGGTAGTGGTGGTGCTGGCGCTGATGTTGTGGCGTGGCCTGAAGGCCTTCAGCCGCCGTCGCCTGTCACCTGAAGACCGGGATTGATGACCATGCCTGCGCGGTTGAAGCGTCTGACCTTCGGCATGCTGCTGCTGTGCTCGTTCAGCGCGGCCGCAGCCTGTGAATGGCCGGCCTGGCAACAGTACAAACAGTTTTATATCAGCGAGCAGGGGCGGGTGATCGACCCGAGCAGTCCTGAGCGTATCACCACCTCGGAAGGTCAGAGTTACGGTTTATTCTTCGCCCTGGTGGCGAACGATCGGCCGGCATTCGACCTGTTGCTGGAATGGACGGAAAACAACCTGGCGGCGGGCGACCTCAGTGCGCATTTGCCCGCCTGGCTGTGGGGCGAAAACGAGAAGAAACAGTGGACGGTGCTGGACAGCAATTCGGCATCCGATGCTGACCTGTGGATTGCCTACAATCTGCTGGAAGCCGGCCGGCTGTGGAAAAGTCGCCGTTATCAAACCCTTGGCACGTTACTGCTGCAGCGTATTGCCCGCGAAGAAGTGGCGGAGATCCCGGGGCTGGGGTTGATGCTGTTACCGGGCAAAGTCGGCTTCGTGGCGGAAGATCGCTGGCGCCTCAATCCGAGCTATTTACCCCCGCAACTGCTGGCACGTTTTGCCGTGCTGAATGGCCCATGGCGGAAGATGCAGCAAACCAACCAGCGGTTGTGGTTGGAAACCGCGCCGCACGGCTTCTCGCCGGACTGGGTGGTGTGGCAGGTCGGCAAAGGCTGGCAGCCGGATACCGTCAAACCGAACATTGGCAGCTATGACGCCATCCGGGTTTATTTGTGGGCGGGTATGCTGGCGGATGACGACGAGCATAAGGCGGCGTTGATCAAGCAACTGCAACCTATGGCGCAGCTAACGGCCCAGCAAGGCGTGCCGCCGGAGAAAACCGACACTGCCAGCGGTAAAACCCACGGCGATGGCCCGGTGGGTTTCTCGGCGTCGATGTTGCCGATGTTGGCGCACGAGCCAGAGGCCCTGCAGGCGCAGCGCCAACGCATCAAGCAAAACCCGCCTGGCGATCGGGCCTATTTCAGCGCCTCGCTGACGCTGTTCGGCCAGGGATGGGATCAACAACGTTATCGTTTTAATCGGCAGGGTGAACTTCAACCCTCCTGGGGCGGCCAATGCGTAACTTTCGAATAAACTGGCTGGGCCTGGTGCCTTTAAGCCTGGCGATGCTGCCGCAGGCGCAAGGGGCAGAAACCGTTGCGCCGGAGCAGTGGCTGCTGGAGCAGGTGCGTGTTGGTGAGGCCGGCAACAAAGATGAGCTGGTGCGGCAGTCGCTCTATCGGCTTGAGCTGATGGATCCGAATAACCCGGAGGTAATTTCCGCGCGTATGCGTCTGGCATTGCGTCAGGGCAATTTGGCGCTGGCGCAGCAACAGTTGGATAAGCTGAAACAGATTGCGCCGCAGTCAAGCAGCTATCGACAGGCAGAAATGAACATGCTGCTTACCCAGCCGGAAACCCGTCAAAAGCTGCAGCAGGCGAGGCTGATGGCGACCGCCGGGCGTTTGCCGGAGGCGAAGGCGCAGTATGACGAGCTGTTCCACGGCGATCCGCCGACGTTGGAGCTGGCGGTGGAATACTGGCGTCTTGTCGCCCGGTTGCCGGGCCAGGAAGCCACGGCGCTGAAACAGTTACAGAGGCTGGATCAGCAATACTCCGGCAACGTGCCGCTGCGCATGTCGTTGGCACGGATGCTGTTTAGCCAGGATCGCGATGCGCAGGCCTATGATCTTTTGCAGAAAGTGGCTGCCGATCCTGCCGGGCGCGGGGATGCCGCCGATCTGTGGCTGGAGAAAGTCAAAGCGATGCCGGTCAGTCCGCAGAGCGTTGCTGCCCTTAACCGTTTTCTTGGCGTTTTTGAAACCGGCGATCAGGCGGTCAGCGCCCGGCAAGAACTGGCCCGGCAGCAGGCACTGCTTGCCGATCCTGTCTACCTGGCGCGGGTGCGCGGGCTGGCGCAGGTCGACAAGGGCGGCAGCCGCGCCGCCATTCCAGAGTTGAAAAAAGCGTTGGCGGCTTCACCCAATGACGCCGAGGTGCTGGGGGCGCTGGGGCAGGCCTATTCCCGCGTCGGTAATCGCCCACAGGCGTTGAGCCTGTTTCGTCAGGCCTTGCAGGCCGATAAAAGCGGTTACGGTAGCAGTAAATGGCAGAGCCTGATCAAGAGCAACAGCTACTGGCTGGCAGTTGACGAGGGCGATAAGGCGCTGAAAGCCGGCAATTTGGCGCTGGCCCAGCAAAAATACCAACAGGCGCGACAGATAGACAACAGTGACAGCAGTGCGGTAATTGGCTTGGGCGACGTTGCGGTGGCGCGTAAAGATGATGCTGCCGCCGAACGTTTCTACCAGCAGGCGCTGCGCTTGGATCCAGGCAGCGGCAGCGCGGTACGCGGTCTGGTGAATATCTATCAGCGTCAGTCTCCGGAAAAGGCGCTGGCCTATCTCAACAGCCTGCCACGCAGCCAGCAAAATAAATTGCGCAGCACGCTGGAAGGTTTGCAGCTCGACATGCTCAAGCAGCAGGCTGACCAGCTTGCAGAGCAAAAACAGTGGCATCAGGCGGCAGAGAAATATCGTCTCGCCCAGCAGAAGGATCCTGACGATGTGTGGCTGACGTATCATTATGCTCAGACTCTGCGTCAGGCCGGGCAGGAGGAGCAGGCGGACGCCCTGTTCAGTCGACTGGCGCAAAAACAGCGTGGCAACCCGCAACTGACGTATGCCTACGCACTGTATCTTTCCGGCAGCGATCGCGATCAGCAGGCGCTGACGCAGCTGAATACCCTGCCCGCCGCGCAGTGGAACGACAATATGCGTGAACTGGCGCAGCGCTTGAAGATGCAGGCGACGCTGGAACATGCCGATCGGTTACGTACTGCGGGCGATGAGCCGGGGGCGGTGGCTTATCTACGCCGCCAGCCGGCGGATACCCGCATCGATCTCCAGTTGGCCGACTGGGCGCTGGCGCGCGGTGAATATGACGCCGCACTGGCTGACTATCAGCGTGTGCGGACGCGTGAGCCGAACAACCCGGATGCCAGGTTGGGAGAAATAGAAGCCTATGTGGCGCAGGGCAAGCTGAGTGAGGCGCGTCAGCGATTGCAAACCGCCGCGCCGGACCCAAGCGAATCAGACAACAGCGAACGGCGGGTGGCCAATGCCTGGTATGCCGTGGGTGAACCACAAAAAGCGACCGAGATTTTTACCCGGCTAAAAACGGCGGCGCAGCAAGCGCCGGCAAGCCAGGCAAAGGCACTGATTTACCGCGATGCGGCGCGGCTTGAACGCGATCGGCAGCAGCCGGCACTGGCACAACAGGATTACAAACAGGCGATGGTCGCCAGCGGCATTACGCCGAGCGTGCCGCAGGATAATGACGGTTATACCTATCTGACGCGCAACAACCCGACAGATGACTGGCTGAAACGAGGCATCCGTTCGGACGCGGCGGATTTGTACCGCCAGCAAGACGTCAATGTCACCCTCGATCACGATTACTGGGGCTCCAGCGGCACGGGCGGCATCTCCGATTACAAAGCGCACGACACCATGTTGCAGGTGGATATGCCGTTGTATGACGGGCGGGCGTTTTTCCGTTCCGATACCGTGCAGTTGAATGCCGGCAGCTTCTCCACCGACGGCAGCGGTAAATATTACGAAAGCTTCGGCACCTGTAATAGCCAAGGGTGCAGCGGCGATGAGCGTCAGAAAACCACCGGCACCAGCGTGGCGGTCGGTTGGAAAAACGATCGCTGGGCGGGGGATATCGGCACCACGCCAATGGGCTTTGAGGTGGTTGACTGGGTCGGCGGGCTGGCCTACAGCGACGACTGGAACCACATTGGCTGGACGTTGGCGGCCTCGCGGCGCCCCATTTCCAGCTCATTGCTGGCGTTTGGCGGTACCAAAGACCCAAATACCGGTACCACCTGGGGCGGCGTGCGCGCGACTGGGGTCAGCCTTAGCGCCAGTTACGACCGCGGCGAAGCGCACGGTGTCTGGGCCGATCTCAGCGCACATCAGTTAACCGGTAAAAACGTTGAGGATAACCAGCGTGAGCGCTTTATGGTCGGTTATTACTATAAGTTGATCAACGAAGATAATCGCCGCGTCACCGTCGGGCTGAACACCATGCTATGGCATTACCAGAAGGATTTGAGCGGTTATTCTCTCGGTCAGGGGGGCTATTACAGTCCACAGCAATATATGTCGCTGGCGGTGCCGGTCAATTATCGCCAGCGCACCGAAAACTGGTCCTGGGAGCTGGGCGGATCGGTGTCGTTGTCCCATTCAAAAACCAACAGCCAACGGCGTTACCCACTGCAGGGACTGATCCCGGATTCGCTGCCCGACAAGTTTGCCGTCGAGGACGGCAGCTCTTCTTCCGGCGTAGGTTATACCCTGCGGGCGCTGGTTGAGCGTCGCCTCAGTTCGCACTGGACGCTTGGTGCCGGCATCGACATCCAGCAGGCAAAAGACTATACCCCGAGCCACGCTTTGATTTATCTGCGCTATTCGCTGGCTGGTTGGCAGGGTGACCTGGATTTACCGCCGCAACCGCTGACGCCGTACGCCGACTTCAAGTAACCCAACAGAGGGAGATTCGGAGTGTCGACACGGGGTAGTTTTGCTACCCTGTGTTTATTCCCATTAGGAAAAGACTGAAACCCTCGTTTTTCTCGGTTTTGCCCAGGGCATGAAGAGATAAAAACAGCTAACAATCGAGTATACTCAGACCGGTTCAAGGGATGGGTATTATTCATCCCTTTTTTATTTCAGCCCGAATTAGCGGAGAGCAGGTTTGCGGGTCAGGCGCTCATTAACGATTAAACAGATGGCAACGGTGTCCGGCGTGGCGCTGGTGACGATCTGTATCTTTATCGTGATCCAGTTATTCCATTTTGTGCAGCAGCGCAGGGATGACTATGCCCAGCAACTGGAGAATATCGCGCATTCGGTACGCCAGCCGCTGGCGGAAGCTGTGTTGCGTATGGACGTGCCGGAAACGAAGAAGGTGCTGAATACGCTGTTGCCGGTAGGGATCCTGACGCGCGCGGATATCGTGCTGCCGAACGAATTTCAGGCACTGCACGCCAACTTCCCGCCGGAACGCCCGGTACCGACAATGATCGCCCGCCTGTTCGAGTTGCCGATCCAGATTTCCGTTCCCCTCTATTCGGTGGAGCGCGTGCCGGCCAACCCGCAGCCATTGGCTTATCTGGTGCTGCAGGCCGATTCGTTCCGCATGTATCAATTTATTCTCAGCATGCTGTCGACCATGTTGTCGACCTATTTGCTGCTGGCCTTGATTTTGTCGGTTGCTATCAGCTGGTGTATGAACCGGCTGATGGTGCACCCGCTACGCGCGATGGCCAAAGAGCTGGAAAACATTTCCCAGGAAGAAGCGCCTTATCATCAACTGATGTTGCCGGCGTTGCACCAGGACGATGAACTGGGGCTGCTGGTGCGCAACTACAACCGCAATCAGCAGCGACTGGCCAAGGCCTATGCCGAACTGAGCCGCATGAGCACTCGCCATCCGGTCACCGAGTTGCCCAATCAGGCGCTGTTCACCGCGCTGCTGGAACAACACATTGCTTCCAGCCTGCGGCCCGAGCGTTTCAATCTGCTGGTAATCGGCATTGAAACGCTGCATGAGGCCTCTGGCGTGCTCAACCCGACGATGCGTGAAGCGCTGTTGTTGACGCTGGCGAAGAAATTGCGTGAATGCATTGATGAAAACGGCGTGCTGGCGCAGTTAAGCAATACCGAATTCGCCATTCTGGCCAAAGGCGTTGAACGGCCGTTCCATGCCATGCAGTTGGCCCGCCGTATCATGGCGCAGATCAATGCGCCGCTGAGCCTGCAGGAAATGCCGCTGCGGCCCAGTGCCAGTATCGGTATCGCCCATTACCTGAACGCCGGGGAGAGCGCGGAGCAGCTGTTGCGCAGTGCCACCTCGGCGATGATGTCGGCGCATCGCGAAGGCAAAAATCAGGTGCTGTTCTTCGAACCGAGCCTGACGGAACGCACCCAAAAGCGCCTGACGCAGGAAAGTGAGATCTTGCATGCCATTGAGCAGCGTCGTTTCACCCTGTTCCTGCAGCCGCAGATAGATATGCAGTCCAACGCGGTGATCGGCGCGGAAGCATTACTGCGTTGGCAGCAGTACGACGGCAGCTTTACCTTGCCGGCAGACGTCATTCCATTGGCTGAAGAGCTCGGGGTGATTGTGCCGCTGGGCAACTGGGTACTGGAAGAGGCTTGCCGTATCCTGGCGGATTGGCAGGCTCGGGGTATCACCCTGCCGCTGGCGGTAAACGTCTCGCCTATCCAGATGCAGCATGAGAATTTTGTCCCGCATCTGAAAAGCCTGCTGGCCCAGCACCGGATTGACCCGCGCAAGCTGCTGCTGGAAATTACCGAAACGGTGCGCATTGACGACCTCGATCGTGCGCTGGCGCTGCTGCGGGAACTGCACGATCTGGGGCTTTCCATCGCGTTGGACGATTTCGGCATGGGCTATTCCAGCCTCAATTACCTCAATCGATTGAAATGCTTGCCGATAGACTTGATTAAAATCGACAAGAGCTTTATTCAGGGGCTGCCGACGGATGACGCCATGGTGCGCATCGTCAGTTCGATTTCCGAGGTGCTGGCGCTGCCGGTGATGGCCGAAGGCGTCGAGAACGCCGAGCAACGCGACTGGCTGCTGCAGCACGGTATTCATAGCGGTCAGGGGTTTTTGTTTGCCCGCCCGTTGCCGCGCAGCGAATTTGAAGTCGAGTTCTGTCCGCCGCCAGCCTGATTTCCCTGTTCAGCCTTTTGCTACGGGCGGCACTCACGTCGTCCGCTGGTTCTCTGGCTTGAAATACCCCGCTTTCTCTACCCCTTTTGCGTTAGTGCAAAGAAAGGGTTACATCCTTTACAGCCTTGCATTCGGGCTGGCGCGTTTCAGCTCTTAAATTCGTATCAACATGTATCTATTGGTGCAACAAATTATTTCCATGTTGTTAGGCGGGTGTTATTTTCCGCGCAAGCGATGAACAGGCGAGATAACCATAACACCGCCTGGTGCGTGTCTTCCCCCCAAAGGATGTCCATATGAAACTCACTATCTTTAAAAGCCTCTATTTTCAGGTGCTGACGGCGATTACGCTGGGTGTCCTGCTTGGCCATTTCTATCCTGACATTGGCGCACAGATGAAACCTCTGGGCGACGGATTCGTTAAGCTGATTAAAATGATCATCGCTCCGGTGATCTTCTGTACCGTGGTGACCGGCATCGCGGGCATGGAAAGCATGAAGGCCGTTGGCCGTACCGGTGCGATTGCGCTGCTTTATTTTGAAATCGTCAGCACCATTGCGCTGCTGATAGGTTTGCTGATCGTCAACCTGGTACAGCCGGGCGCCGGGATGAACATCGATCCGGGTACGCTGGATGCCAAAGCGGTGGCGGTCTACGCCGAGCAGGCTCAGCAGCAGGGCATCATTCCGTTCTTGCTGGATATTATTCCGGGTAGCGTTATCGGCGCCTTCGCCAGCGGTAACATTTTACAGGTGTTGCTGTTTGCCGTGCTGTTCGGCTTCGCTCTGCACCGCCTGGGTGAGAAAGGTCAGTTAATTTTCAATGTGATCGACAGCTTCTCTCGCGTGATTTTCGGCATCATCAATATGATTATGCGTCTGGCACCGCTGGGGGCTTTCGGGGCGATGGCATTCACCATCGGTAAATATGGCGTGGGCACGCTGCTGCAACTTGGCCAGTTGATCGCCTGCTTCTACATCACCTGCGTTCTGTTCGTGGTGGTGGTGCTGGGCTCCATTGCTCGCGCCAACGGCTTCAGCATTTTCAAATTCGTTCGCTATATAAAAGAAGAGCTGTTGATCGTGCTCGGGACCTCTTCCTCCGAGTCGGTGCTGCCGCGCATGCTCGACAAAATGGAGAAACTGGGGTGTAAGAAATCGGTGGTGGGCCTGGTTATTCCTACCGGTTACTCCTTTAACCTGGACGGCACCTCGATTTACCTGACCATGGCGGCGGTGTTTATCGCGCAGGCGACCAACACCCATATGGATATCGTGCATCAGGTGACGCTGCTGGTGGTGCTGTTGCTGTCCTCGAAAGGGGCCGCGGGGGTGACCGGCAGCGGCTTTATCGTGCTGGCTGCGACCATTTCCGCCGTGGGCCACCTGCCGCTGGCCGGTCTGGCGTTGATTCTGGGCATTGACCGCTTCATGTCTGAAGCCCGCGCCCTGACCAACCTGGTCGGTAACGGTGTGGCTACGGTGGTGGTGGCCAAATGGTGTAAACAGCTGGACGAAAAACAGCTGCAAGACACCCTGTCCAACAAGCCGGGTGCAGGTGCCGACAAAACGCTGCCTTCAGCCTGATTTAATCCTCAAATCACCGGTTGCAGCCGCAGCCGGTGACGTTTTATCCCCCCGCGTAATGATTTCTTGCATTAAAAAACCGGTTATCCATTATTTTTCACACCAATGAGTGACATCCGCAAAGGCGCGCGGTCTAACTCGATGGTACACTTTCTGCTTTCCGCCCCACCGTGAAACTCAGGGCGTTTTTATAGGCTGTGCGTCATGGCCTAATATTCCGGCGAATGGAATATCCGCATTTGCATAAAGAAATTGGATAGTCATTAAGTAGGGGTTCACATGCAGGGCACCAGAATTCATCTCATAGTAGGTGGGCTGCTGTTGGCTGCAGCCAACAGCAGCGTGCAGGCCGAAGCACTGCAACCCGATCCTGCCTGGCAGCAGGGGGCACTGGCCAACGGGTTTTCATGGCAGATACTGGATACACCGCAGCGGCCGAGCGACCGCGTAGAGCTGCGGTTGATGATCAATACCGGCTCGCTGGTCGAGTCCTCACAGCAGATCGGTTTTGCCCATCTGCTGCCGCGCCTGTCTTTAGCGCGCAGCGAAAGCTTTACGCCGCCGCAGTTGCGTTCACTGTGGCAGCAGAGCGTGGATCCGGAGCGGCCTCTGCCGCCGGCCATCAGCTCTTATGATTTCACCCTGTATAATCTCAGTTTGCCGAATAACCGCCCGGACTTGCTGAAAGAAGCGCTGGCGTGGCTTTCCGACACTACCGGCAAACTGGCGATCGACGAGCATACGGTGCATGCGGTAATAAACTCCAACGTCGATCCGGTGGGCACTTTCCCGCCGAACCCGAAAGAGGCCTGGTGGCGATACCGCCTGAAAGGCTCGACGCTGCTGGCGCACGATCCGGCCCAGCCACCGAAGCGACCGGTGAATGTCGATCAACTGAAAAAATTCTACCAACAGTGGTATACCCCGGACGCCATGACGCTGTACGTGGTGGGCAAGGTAGACAGCCGCAGCCTGGGCGAACAAATCAACAAGGCCTTCTCGCCGCTGAAAGGCAAGCGTGAAACGCCGGCCACCATGCCGACGCTGACGCCGCTGCCACCGCAGCCGGTCAGCCTGATCAGCGAGCAGGTCAAGCAGGATACGCTGTCGATCATGTGGGATGCGCCATGGCACCCGATCCGCGATTCGCAGAATTTGAGCCGCTACTGGCGTGGTGATATGGCCCGCGAGGCGCTGTTCTGGCATCTTCAGCAGGTACTGGAAAAGAGCGACCAGAAAAACCTGCATCTGGGCTTTGATTGCCGCGTGCAATACCAACGTGCCCAATGCGCTATTCATCTCGACACGCCGAATAACAACCTGAACAACAGCCTGGGCTTTATTGCTCGCGAGCTGGCAAACGTGCGTAACAATGGGCTGTCGCAGGATGAGTTTAATGCCCTGCTGGCGCAGAAAACCGATCAGCTGAGCAAGCTGTTCGCAACCTATGCCCGTACCGATACCGACGTGCTGATGAGCCAACGCCTGCGTTCACAGCAGAGCGGCGTCGTGGATATCGCACCGGAGCAGTATCAGAAACTGCGCCAGGAGTTCCTGAGCGGATTGACGCTGGAAGCGCTGAATCAGGAGCTGAAACTTCAGCTTTCTCAGGATGCGACGCTGGTGTTGATGCAGCCGAAGGGCGAACCGGAAATGAGCATGAAGCAGTTACAGGAAACCTATAGCGGCATTATGTCTCCGGCTCCGGCCGTGGTGTCGGAGGAGGTCAAACCGGCCGATACCGCCCCTGCACCGGAAACCAGCGCACAGTAACGGCGGAGGGGGCGTTTGCCCCCTCACTCAGTTGCGGTACAGCACCTTGATGATGTGGTAGCCGAACTGGGTTTTCACCGGGCCGTAGGGCTTCAGCAGCGGAATGCTGAACACCGCTTTATCGAAGGCCGCCACCATGGTGCCCTTGTTGAATTCGCCCAGCGAACCGCCGTTGCGCTTTGACGGGCAAGTTGAGTATTTGCGCGCCAGCGTGTCGAAACTGACGCCGCGTTTAAGCTTGGCCAGCAGTTCACCAGCCAGTTTTTCGTTATCTACCAGAATGTGCAGGGCGCACGCCGTCTTTGCCATGGTATTGCCTTTGTCGATACAGAAATTGCGCTGATTATACCCGTTAAATCTCATCGGCGCTTTCTGCTACAATCCTCTCCCACGTTATAAAGTCGAGCAATAAAGCGCCATGCGATTAAACCCCAGCCAACAACAAGCCGTCGAATTCGTTACCGGGCCCTGCCTGGTGCTGGCCGGTGCCGGTTCCGGCAAGACGCGCGTCATCACCAACAAGATTGCTCACCTGATCCATAACTGTGGCTATCAGGCGCGGCACATCGCCGCCGTGACCTTTACCAATAAGGCCGCGCGCGAGATGAAAGAACGTGTGGCGCAAACCATGGGGCGCAAAGAGGCGCGCGGGCTGATGATTTCTACGTTCCACACCCTGGGGCTGGAAATCATCAAGCGGGAATATGCCGCGCTGGAGATGAAATCCAACTTCTCGCTGTTCGACGATCAGGACCAGTTGGCGCTGTTGAAAGAGCTGACTGAAAAATGGCTGGAGAATGACAAAACGCTGGTGGCGCAGCTGATTTCCACCATCTCCAATTGGAAGAATGACCTGGTCGATCCCAAGAAGGCGATGGAGCTGGCACGCTCTGAGCGCGACAAGCTGTTCGCGCATTGCTACGGCCTGTATCACGCGCATATGCGAGCCTGTAACGTACTGGATTTCGACGATTTAATTCTGTTGCCGACCCTGCTGCTACAACGTAATGAAGAGGTGCGCGAGCGTTGGCAGAACCGTATTCGCTACCTGCTGGTGGACGAATATCAGGACACCAACACCAGTCAATACGAACTGGTGAAATTGCTGGTGGGTAACCGCGCGCGTTTTACCGTGGTGGGTGATGACGATCAGTCTATCTACTCCTGGCGCGGCGCTCGCCCGCAGAACCTGGTGCTGTTGAAGGAAGACTTCCCGGCGCTGCAGGTGATCAAGCTGGAACAGAACTACCGTTCGAGCGAACGCATTCTGAAGGCGGCGAATATTCTGATCGCCAATAACCCGCACGTGTTTGAAAAACGACTGTTTTCCGAACTGGGTTACGGCGAAGAGCTGAAGGTGGTGACCGCCAATAATGAGGATCACGAGGCCGAGCGCGTAGTGGGCGAACTGATCGCCCACCATTTCGTGAAGAAAACCAACTACGGCGATTATGCGATCCTCTACCGTGGCAACCATCAGTCGCGGCTGTTTGAAAAAATGCTGATGCAAAACCGCATCCCCTACAAAATCTCCGGCGGCACCTCGTTTTTCTCGCGGCCGGAAATCAAGGATCTGCTGGCCTACCTGCGCGTTCTGACCAATCAGGATGATGACAGCGCCTTCCTGCGCATCGTCAATACGCCAAAACGCGAGATTGGCCCGGCGACGTTGCAAAAGCTGGGTGAATGGGCAAACCAACGCAATAAAAGCCTGTTCCGTGCCAGTTTTGATCTTGGATTGAGCCAACACCTGACCGGGCGCGGGCTGGAGTCTTTGCAACGCTTTACCCACTGGCTGGACGGCATCGCCCAACTGGCGGAGCGCGAGCCGGTGGCTGCGGTGCGTGATTTGATTCACGGGGTAGATTACGAAAGCTGGCTGTTTGAAACGTCCCCCAGCCCGAAAGCCGCCGAAATGCGCATGAAAAACGTCAATACGCTGTTCGGCTGGATGACGGAAATGCTTGAGGGCAGCGAGCTGGATGAGCCGATGACGCTGACTCAGGTGGTGACGCGCTTTACTCTGCGCGACATGATGGAACGTGGTGAAAGCGATGAAGAGCTGGATCAGGTGCAGCTGATGACGCTGCACGCCTCCAAAGGATTGGAGTTCCCCTATGTGTTTCTGGTGGGGATGGAGGAGGGGTTACTGCCGCATCAGAGCAGCATTGACGAAGATAACGTCGATGAAGAGCGACGTTTGGCCTATGTAGGCATCACTCGTGCTCAAAAGGAGCTGATTTTCACGCTGTGCCGCGAACGCCGTCAATATGGCGAGCTGGTCCGCCCGGAGCCGAGCCGTTTCTTGTTGGAACTGCCGCAGGATGACCTGGCGTGGGAAAGTGAGCGTAAAGTGGTCAGCCCGCAGGAAAGGATGCAAAAAGGGCAGAGCCATCTCGCCAATATTCGCGCTCAGTTGGCCAAGGCCAAGGGCGGAAGCTAGAAGAAAGGGCGCGGTTAGCGCCCTCAGATGGCTGACAAAGTCCTTTGCAGTTAAACGTCCTGACCTTGGGGTTAATAAAAACAAAGGATTATGTCTTCTGATTTACCCCCAAACATCCGAAAATCCCATTTTTCGGGTGTTTGTCATCAGACTAAGGGCGCGGTTAGCGCCCTTGTCATTTTAACGTTGCTCTTCCAGTATCAGCGGCCAGTGAACGTAGCTTTGCCAATGGCTTTCCTGTTCCAGCGCTTCTGCCCGTAACGGGTGCTGCTCCAGCCAGCCTGGCGGCAGGATCACCGTCAACTCGTCATCATGATTGGCGCGCAGGCGCACCGCAGGCAGCGTGTCGTCGCGGCGACGGCTGGCAAAGATGATCGCCAGGCGTAAAATCCGACATAAACGTTGTGCCGTACGTGGCGGCAGGGCGTTTTGCTGGCTCAGCAGTGGCAGGTCAAGGGTGTTGCTCTGGTTTTGCAGCAGGGTGGCTAACAGTTTTTTCTGTGCCGGGGTGAAACCGGGTAAATCCAGATGGCGGATCAGGTAGGCGGCGTGTTGCGGCGCCTGCTTGAAATCAACGCTGAGGCCGATTTCGTGGATCAGGCAGGCGCTGTGCAATAACTCGCGACATCGCGCATCCAACTGCCATTCATTGCTCACCTGCTGCGAGAAATTGGCCGCGAGTTGGCTGACGCGCTCGGCCTGCTCGGTATCCAACAGATAACGCCGTTGCAGGTTGCGGATGGTGCGGCTGCGGATATCCTGTTCAACCGGCAGATGCAGCATGCCGTAAACCAGACCTTCGCGTAGTGCACCGCCGGCCAGCATCATGCTTTCAATGCCCAACTCCTGGAAAATCGCCAGCAGAATGGACAGCCCGCTTGGGAACACCAGGGCGCGCTCCAGCGTTAGCCCTTCGATTTCCAGCTCTTCCAGCTTGCCGCACTGAATGGCACGCTGTTTCAATTGGCGCAGTTTGGACAGGGTGATGCGTTCATCCATGCCCTGCGCCACCATGATTTCCTGCAGCGCCTGGACGGTGCCGGAAGCGCCGACGCAGATTTGCCAGCCGTGCTGACGCAGCTGTGGCGCTATCGGGCGCACCATTTCACGCGCAGCCTGTTCGGCACGCTCGAAATTTTCCTGCCCCAAATTACGATCGGTGAAGAACCGTTCCAGCCAGGTGACGCAGCCCATCGACAGGCTATACAGCTGAGCGGCCTGCGCGCCGGTCCCCGTGACCAGCTCCGTGCTGCCCCCGCCGATATCGACCACCAAACGTTGGTCCGGACCGCCGGTGGTATGGGCTACACCGTGGTAAATCAGGCGCGCTTCTTCCTCGCCGCTGATCACCTGGATCGGACAACCGAGGATCTGCTCGGCGGTCTGCAGGAATTCATCGGCATTGGACGCCAGCCGCAGCGTGGCCGTGGCGACCACGCGGATTTGCTCGCGAGGGATGTCCTGCAGGCGTTCGGCGAACAGCTTCAGGCATTGCCATCCGCGTTGCATGGCCTCATGCGACAGAAGATTGTTCTGATCCAGTCCGGCCGCCAGACGCACTTTGCGCTTGATGCGCGCCAGGGTCTGAATACTGCCGGCCACCTCGCGCACCACCAACATGTGGAAGCTGTTGGAACCGAGATCGATAGCGGCATAAAGTGCGCTGGAACTGAGCATTGTCTATCAGCCTGAACGTTTACGGTTGTTGCGCGGCGCACCGCCACGACGTGGCGCTGAGTTACGACGTGGACCGTTACCGCCGCGTGGGCGAGCCAGGCGTTTCGGCGCAGGCAGGTCAGTCAGTAACGCATCGCTGTTGTACTTGCTCACCGGAATGCTGTGGCCGGTATAGGTTTCGATCGCCGGCAGGTTGAGCGCGTACTCTTCGCAGGCCAGGCTGATGGAATGGCCGCTTTCGCCTGCACGGCCGGTACGACCGATACGGTGGACGTAATCTTCGCAGTCGTCAGGCAAGTCGTAGTTGAATACGTGCGTCACCAACGGGATGTGCAGACCGCGAGCGGCGACGTCGGTGGCGACCAGAATATCCAGGTTGCCCTTGGTGAAATCGTCGAGAATGCGCAGGCGTTTTTTCTGCGCCACATCGCCGGTCAACAGGCCTACGCGGTGACCATCGGCGGCCAGGTGGCCCCAGACGTCTTCACAGCGGTGCTTGGTGTTGGCGAAGATGATGCAGCGGTCTGGCCACTCTTCTTCGATCAACGTCTGCAGCAGACGCATCTTTTCTTCGTTAGAAGGGTAGAACAGCTCTTCTTTAATGCGGTGGCCGGTTTTTTGTTCCGGTTCCACTTCGACATATTCAGCGTTGTTCATCTGCTCGAAAGCCAGTTCGCGTACGCGATAGGACAGGGTGGCAGAGAACAGCATGTTCAGGCGTTGATCGACCGCAGGCATGCGGCGGAACAACCAGCGAATGTCTTTGATAAAGCCCAGATCGTACATACGGTCGGCTTCATCCAGCACCACGACCTGGATTGCGCCCAGATCGATATAGTTCTGTTTGGCGTAATCGATCAAACGACCGGTAGTACCGACCAGGATATCCACGCCGCTTTCCAGCACTTTCAGCTGTTTGTCGTAGCCGTCGCCGCCATACGCCAGGCCAAGTTTCAGGCCGGTGGATTGGGACAGGGCTTCCGCGTCGGAGTGGATCTGTACCGCCAGTTCACGCGTTGGCGCCATGATCAAGGCGCGCGGCTGGTTGGTCTGGCGATCCTGTTTCGCCGGGTGAGAAAGCAAATAGTGAAAAGTAGACGCTAAAAATGCCAGCGTCTTTCCGGTACCGGTTTGCGCCTGACCTGCAACGTCACGCCCGGAGAGCGTGAGCGGCAATGCTAACGCCTGGATAGGCGTGCAATGTTGAAACCCTTTCTTTTCAAGGGCTTCAAGGACTAACGGGTGCAGGGCGAAGTCGGAAAACTTCTGTTCGGTCAAGTGTGTTTTGCTCATAGTGTGGTAGAATATCAGCTAACTATTGCTTTACGAAAGCGTATCCGGTGAAATAAAGTCACCTTAGGTTGGTTAATGCTACACCAACAAGGTAGACACAATCCTTTGGAGTAGAACATGAGCGATAAAATTATTCACCTGACTGACGGCAGCTTCGAAAACGACGTGCTGAAAGCTGAAGGGCCAATCCTGGTCGATTTCTGGGCTGAATGGTGTGGACCGTGCAAGATGATTGCTCCGATTCTGGATGAGATTGCCGAAGAGTTCGACGGCAAGCTGACCATCACCAAGCTGAATATCGACCAAAACCCGGCAACCGCACCTAAGTACGGTATCCGTGGTATCCCTACGCTGTTGCTGTTCAAGAACGGTGAAGTGGCTGCGACCAAGGTTGGTGCGCTGTCCAAAGGCCAGCTCAAAGATTTCCTTAACGCGAATCTGTAATCGGGCGGGATGCCCTATGCCCAAGGGGTCTGACGTTGCGGTCAAAAAGCCGCGAAGTGAGAGACTGCGGGGATATACAGGCGTCTAGCGGGGATGTTTAATTCACCGCTAGACGCCTGCCAAGAAGCGTGTTAAGTTTAACCATACTGCATATAGAACTTGCCCGAAGTTTTAAATCTAAAGAGTCTAAATCTAAAGCTTTACTCTGTGTTGAACCGCTGGCGTTGAAAGAAAAAATGAACTCAGCCCGTGTTTTAACAATCAAACGGTTTTGCAAAATCAATTTTAAGGTACCTTCGATCTTAAACCGTCAATGCGCGCGTCCTCTGTAAGCCATTTCTTACCGTGACGGCTCAGCGCCCGGCGATCGAACGTCCAGTAAACAGGCACGAATATCCAAAGGATTTCAAGGCGTGGCCCGTCGGCAACCGAACGAATCTCTGCAGCTTAGTCCGCTAAGTGGTGGGGTAAGCAAGGAAGGCCAAGGCAACCACCAGAAAGACGAAAGATATATCCCGCTGCCATACCATTCACGATACAAGTTCGAGACATACCCCGAGTTTAAGAACCCACCACTATGAATCTTACCGAATTAAAGAATACGCCGGTTTCTGAGCTGATTACTCTCGGCGAAAATATGGGGCTGGAAAACCTTGCCCGCATGCGCAAGCAGGACATTATCTTCTCTATCCTTAAGCAGCATGCGAAAAGTGGAGAAGATATCTTCGGCGATGGCGTGTTGGAGATATTGCAGGATGGATTTGGTTTCCTCCGCTCTGGAGACAGCTCCTACCTTGCAGGCCCCGACGACATCTACGTATCCCCTAGCCAAATCCGCCGTTTTAACCTCCGTACAGGTGACTCCGTTTCCGGTAAGATTCGTCCGCCAAAAGAAGGCGAGCGCTACTTTGCCCTGTTGAAAGTTAACGAAGTTAACTACGACAAACCGGAAAACGCCCGCAGCAAGATCCTGTTCGAGAACTTAACCCCACTGCATGCCAACTCCCGTCTGCGGATGGAACGCGGTAACGGTTCAACCGAAGACCTGACGGCTCGCGTGCTGGATCTGGCTTCGCCGATTGGCCGTGGTCAGCGTGGTCTGATTGTTGCTCCGCCGAAAGCCGGTAAAACCATGCTGCTGCAGAACATTGCACAGAGCATCGCTTACAACCACCCAGACTGCGTGTTGATGGTTCTGCTGATTGACGAACGTCCGGAAGAAGTGACCGAGATGCAACGTCTGGTGAAGGGTGAAGTTATCGCTTCTACCTTTGACGAGCCGGCTTCCCGTCACGTCCAGGTGGCAGAAATGGTGATCGAGAAGGCCAAGCGCCTGGTTGAGCACAAGAAAGACGTTATCATCTTGCTCGACTCCATCACCCGCCTGGCTCGTGCCTACAACACCGTGGTACCGGCTTCCGGTAAAGTGTTGACCGGTGGTGTGGATGCCAACGCCCTGCATCGTCCCAAGCGTTTCTTCGGTGCGGCACGTAACGTTGAGGAAGGCGGCAGCCTGACCATCATCGCTACCGCGCTGGTCGACACCGGGTCGAAAATGGATGAGGTTATCTACGAAGAGTTTAAAGGTACCGGCAACATGGAATTGCATCTGGCGCGTAAAATCGCCGAGAAACGCGTATTCCCTGCGATCGACTACAACCGCTCTGGTACCCGTAAAGAAGAATTGCTCACCACGTCTGAAGAACTGCAAAAAATGTGGATCCTGCGTAAAATTATTCACCCTATGGGCGAAATTGACGCGATGGAATTCCTCATTAATAAGTTGGCCATGACCAAAACCAACGATGAATTCTTCGATATGATGAAGCGCTCATAAATGACGATGCGCTCATAATTGAGTAAAAAATTCAGAGAACGCCACGCCTAGTCGTGGCGTTTTTTGCTTTTGGCAGATACGATAAGTAACAGAAATGGAAACGTAAGTTATTTTCATGGCTTACTGAGAATTCATCTTATTTGCGGTCGGCGTTTCGTCGTTCGCACATTGTTACTGTTTAAACGGCAGGCAGAAGCGTTGGAATAAGAATGAATGGCTGTTGTCATAGGAAATGACTGAAAGGTAGCGGGACCCGATGGCGTGACCTGTCGCCCGTGTTAAGCTGCCTTATCTTCTACAGAGATCTTGTTAACTGTGAACTTACTCACTATGAGTACTGAAATTCTATTTGTTTTCCTGTTTTCCTTGGCTTTTCTCTTTGTTGCTCGCAAAGCAGCAAAACGTATTGGTCTGGTTGATAAACCTAATTACCGTAAACGTCATCAGGGGTTAATCCCGCTTGTCGGGGGTATTTCTGTTTACGCCGGGCTGTGCTTTGCTTTCCTGATCTCTGACCAAACGATTGCGCACGGAAAACTCTACCTCGCCTGTGCGGGGCTATTAGTGTTTGTTGGTGCTCTCGACGATCGTTTCGACATCAGCGTTAAAATTCGCGCGCTGGTTCAGGCATTGGTCGGCATTGCGATGATGGTGTTCGCCGGGCTCTACCTGCGCAGTTTTGGTCATGTGCTGGGCGACTGGGAAATGCAGCTGGGGCCGTTCGGCTATCTGGTCACGCTGTTTGCCGTTTGGGCAGCCATCAACGCCTTTAATATGGTAGACGGCATCGACGGCCTGCTGGGCGGGCTCTCGTGTGTTTCTTTCGGTGCGCTGGGCGTGTTGTTGTACCTGAGCGGCCACTCCGACTTGGCTTTCTGGTGCTTCGCGATGATTGCCGCTATCGTTCCTTATATCCTGCTTAACCTCGGCATTCTTGGCCGACGTTACAAGGTGTTTATGGGGGATGCGGGCAGTACGCTGATCGGTTTCACCGCCATTTGGCTGCTGTTGCAGAGTTCACAGGGTAAAGCCCATTCCATCAATCCTGTTACCGCCCTGTGGATAATCGCTATTCCATTGATGGACATGATTGCGATCATGTATCGTCGCCTACGTAAAGGGATGAGCCCCTTCTCTCCAGACCGTCAACACATTCACCATCTGATTATGCGCGCTGGCTTTACGCCGCGGCAGGCTTTCGTGCTGATTACCCTGGCGGCGGCGCTGCTGGCGGCCATTGGCGTGCTCGGCGAACGTCTTACTTTTATCCCTGAATGGGTAATGTTGGCATTATTCTTGCTTGCCTTCTTCTTGTACGGTTACTGCATTAAGCGCGCCTGGCGTGTTGCACGTTACATTAAGCGTATCAAACGGCGCCTGCGGCGTTCGAACGACAATAAGCAAGAATCCTAACCAGAGGCTTTTGGGCAGTGATGAATCCAGAAACAACGTCTGACAAGACTATCCCGGCAGTGGATAACGAACTCGATATTCGCGGCCTGTGCTGTACCCTGTGGCGCGGTAAGTCATGGATTATTGGTATCGCGGCGCTGTTTGCCGTGGTGGCGCTGGTGGTGTCCTACCTGGTGAAACAGGAGTGGAGCGCGGCGGCAATTACCGATCGGCCAACGGTGAATGCGTTGGGAGGGTATTATTCCCAGCAGCAGTTCCTGCGTAATCTGGATGTGCGTACTCTGCCGGCGGCGGCTACCGAGCAACCGGGCATTGCTGACGAAGCCTATAATGAATTTATTATGCAGTTGGCGGCATACGATACGCGCCGAGATTTCTGGCTGCAGAGCGATTATTACAAACAGCGTCAGGAAGGCGACGCGGGCGCCGATGCGGCCTTGCTCGACGAGCTGATTAACAATATCCAGTTTACGCCGCGTGACGATAAAAAAGTGCCGAACGACGGTGTGAAACTGACGGCGGAAACGGCGGTAGATGCCAATCGCCTGCTGCGTCAGTACGTGGCGTTTGCCAGCCACCGCGCGGCTCAGCATTTAAACGAAGAGATCCAGGGTGCCTGGGCGGCCCGTACCACGTCAATGAAAGCACAGGTTAAGCGCCAGGAAGCGGTGGCAGAGGCCGTGTACAAACGTGAGCTGAACACCATCCAACAGGCGTTAAAAATTGCCGAGACGCAGGGCATCAGCCGGACTCAGACCGATACCCCGGCAGAACAACTGCCAGACTCTGATTTGTTCCTGCTGGGTAAACCTATGCTGCAGGCGCGTCTGGAAGGATTGCAGGCATCGGGCCCAACCTTTGATTTGGACTACGACCAAAATCGCGCGATGCTGGCGACACTGAACGTTGGCCCAACGCTGGACGAGAAATTTCAGACTTACCGCTATTTGCGGACCCCGGAAGAGCCGGTAAAACGTGACAGCCCACGACGGGTATTCTGGTTGATCATGTGGGGCGCGATGGGCGCTTTGGTTGGCGCAGGTGTTGCCCTGGTGCGTCGGCCGCGTAAATAAAAATAATATAATAATTCGCTGATGGGCGTGTGAGCGCCCAATTCGCAGGTTCGCCTGCGGTTAACCGACCAAAAGAGATTCGCTGTGAAAGTGTTGACTGTTTTCGGCACCAGACCTGAAGCCATCAAAATGGCACCGCTGGTACATGCCCTGGCTCAGGATGAAGCCTTTGAATCAAGAGTCTGCGTGACGGCACAGCATCGTGAGATGTTGGATCAGGTATTGCGGTTATTTGAGATAGTGCCTGATTACGATCTGAACATCATGAAACCGGGCCAGGGATTGAGTGAGATCACCTGCCGCATCCTTGAAGGCCTGAAAGGCGTTCTTGAGGAATTCAAACCGGATGTGGTGCTGGTTCACGGCGATACCACCACCACGCTGGCGACCAGCCTGGCGGCATTTTATCAGCGTATCCCGGTGGGGCATGTAGAGGCGGGCCTGCGTACCGGCGACCTTTACTCTCCGTGGCCGGAAGAGGCTAACCGCAAGCTGACCGGCCATCTGGCGATGTATCATTTTGCTCCGACGGAAAACTCGCGGCAGAACCTGTTGCGCGAGCTGTTGCCGGACGATCATATCTTCGTCACTGGCAACACGGTGATCGACGCGTTGTTCTGGGTGCGCGATCGGGTGATGGGTGATGCTGCTTTACATGACAGCCTGGCTCAACGCTACCCGTTCCTGGATGCCGACAAAAAGTTGATTCTGGTAACTGGCCATCGCCGTGAAAGTTTTGGCGGCGGGTTCGAACGCATTTGCAGCGCGCTGGCAGAAATTGCCCGCACTCATCCCGATGTGCAGGTGGTGTATCCGGTACACCTAAACCCCAACGTCAGCGAGCCGGTCAACCGCATTCTGAAAGGGATTGACAACATCGTCCTGATCGACCCGCAGGATTATTTACCCTTTGTCTATCTGATGGCTAAGTCATATATGATCCTGACCGACTCTGGCGGCATTCAGGAGGAGGCGCCGTCATTGGGTAAGCCGGTGCTGGTGATGCGTGACACCACCGAGCGGCCGGAGGCGGTGGATGCGGGCACGGTGCGGCTGGTGGGGACCGACGTGGCAAAAATTGTTGATGCGGTTAACCGGTTGCTGACTGACGAAAACGAATATCACGCCATGAGCCGGGCGCATAACCCTTACGGTGACGGGCATGCCTGCCAGCGTATTCTGGAAGCTTTGAAGAATCATCAGGTGACACTATGAGTTTTAACACTATTTCGGTAATCGGCCTGGGTTATATCGGTCTGCCAACGGCGGCGGCGTTTGCCTCCCGCAAGAAAAAAGTGGTGGGCGTAGATGTTAACCAACATGCGGTGGATACCATTAACCGTGGCGCGATCCATATCGTTGAACCCGATCTGGATAAAGTGGTGAAAGACGCGGTCGACGGTGGCTATCTGCAAGCGGTGACCAAACCCTTGGCAGCGGACGCTTTCCTGATTGCGGTACCGACGCCGTTTAAAGGCGACCATGAGCCGGATCTGGCATATGTCGAAGCCGCGGCCAAATCTTTGGCTCCGGTGCTGAAAAAAGGCGATCTGGTGATCCTGGAGTCCACCTCGCCGGTGGGCGCTACCGAACAGATGGCGCAGTGGCTGGCCGAAGCGCGTAACGATCTCAGTTTCCCGCAGCAGGCCGGTGAGGCCGCTGATGTAAATATTGCATATTGTCCGGAGCGCGTGCTGCCGGGGCAGGTGATGGTTGAGCTGATTCAAAACGACCGCGTGATTGGCGGTATGACGCCAAAATGCTCGGAGCGTGCCAGCGAGCTGTACAAGATTTTCCTCGAGGGTGAGTGCGTGATTACCAATTCACGCACCGCTGAGATGTGCAAGCTGACCGAAAACAGCTTCCGCGATGTGAATATCGCCTTTGCCAATGAGCTGTCGTTGATTTGCGCCGATCAGGGCATCAACGTCTGGGAGCTTATCCGTCTGGCGAATCGCCATCCGCGGGTCAATATTTTGCAGCCTGGCCCCGGCGTAGGCGGCCACTGCATTGCGGTAGATCCCTGGTTTATCGTCTCGCAGAATCCGCAGCAGGCGCGTTTGATTCATACCGCGCGCCTGGTGAATGACGGAAAACCGCTGTGGGTGGTTGATCGCGTGAAAGCGGCGGTGGCTGACTGTCTGGCGGCTACCGACAAGCGCGCATCGGAAGTGAAAATTGCCTGCTTCGGCCTGGCTTTCAAGCCGAATATCGATGACCTGCGCGAAAGTCCGGCGGTGGAAGTGGCGCATTTGATTGCCGATTGGCACGTGGGTGAAACTCTGGTGGTTGAGCCGAACGTCGAGCAGTTGCCGAAATCGCTGGCGGGCCATGTGACGTTGAAAGCGATGGCCGACGCGTTGCAGCAGGCAGATGTGATCGTGATGCTGGTCGATCATAAGCAATTCAAGGCAATAAGGCCGGAAGAGATCACGCAATCCTGGGTAGTGGATACCAAAGGAGTATGGCGTTGAAACGTATTTTAGTCACTGGGGGCGCCGGTTTCATCGGCTCTGCGGTCGTCAGACATATTATTGAAGACACGCAGGACAGCGTGGTGGTGGTGGACAAACTCACCTACGCGGGCAACCTGGAGTCGCTAGTGGTGGTTGCCGATAGCGAACGCTATTCCTTCGAGCAGGTGGATATCTGCGATCGCGCGGCATTGGATCGGGTGTTTGCCCAGTATCAGCCGGACGTGGTCATGCATCTGGCGGCGGAAAGTCACGTTGACCGTTCGATAGATGGCCCGGCGGCCTTTATCGAGACCAACGTGGTGGGAACCTATACCCTGTTGGAGGCGGCCCGCCATTATTGGCAACCGCTGGAGGCGGAGAAGAAGCATAGCTTCCGTTTCCACCACATCTCCACCGACGAAGTGTATGGCGACTTGCACGGTACGGACGATCTGTTCACCGAAACCACGCCTTACTCGCCAAGCAGCCCGTATTCGGCCTCCAAGGCCTCCAGCGATCATCTGGTCCGCGCCTGGCTGCGGACCTATGGCTTGCCGACGCTGGTCACCAACTGTTCCAATAACTACGGCCCGTATCACTTCCCGGAAAAACTGATCCCGCTGGTGATCCTCAATGCCGTTGCCGGCAAACCTTTGCCGGTGTATGGCAACGGTGCGCAGGTACGAGACTGGCTGTATGTCGAAGACCATGCGCGCGCGTTGTATCAGGTGGTTACCGAAGGCGTTGTGGGTGAAACCTACAATATCGGAGGGCACAACGAGCGCAAGAATATCGAAGTGGTGCACGCCATTTGCGATTTGCTGGAAGAGCTGGCGCCGAACAAACCGCAGGGCGTGGCGAAATACCGCGATCTGATCACTTACGTCAAGGATCGCCCGGGCCATGATATGCGCTATGCGATCGACGCCGGGAAAATTGACCGGGAACTGGGCTGGCATCCACAAGAAACCTTTGAAAGCGGCATTCGCAAAACGGTCTCCTGGTACTTGAACAATGAAACCTGGTGGCGTCGCGTTCAGGATGGTTCCTATGCGGGCGAGCGTTTAGGTTTATCCGACTAAGTTTACCCGGGCTGCCTGAGTGGTGGCCCAGTGGCTTCTGGAGTGAGTATGAAAGGCATTATTCTGGCGGGTGGATCCGGTACACGTTTGCATCCAATTACTCGCGGCGTATCCAAGCAGTTGCTGCCGATCTACGACAAGCCGATGATCTACTATCCGCTGTCGGTGCTGATGTTAGCCGGGATCCGCGACATTCTGATTATTTCCACACCGGAAGACCTCCCTTCATTCAAACGTCTGCTGGGTAATGGCGAAGAGTTCGGCATTAATCTCAGCTATGCCGCACAACCCAGCCCCGATGGTCTGGCGCAGGCGTTCCTGATCGGTGAAGAGTTTCTGGGCGGTGAACCGAGCTGTCTGGTGTTAGGCGACAATATCTATTTTGGTCAAGGATTTAGTCCAAAACTAAAAACGGTCGCTGCGCGTACCCAGGGCGCGACCGTGTTCGGTTATCAGGTGATGGATCCTGAACGGTTCGGCGTGGTGGAGTTTGACGATAACTTTCGCGCTTTATCGATCGAAGAAAAGCCTGCCGAACCCAAGTCCAATTGGGCGGTGACCGGCCTTTATTTTTACGACAGCCAGGTGGTGGAGTTTGCCAAACAGGTCAAGCCCTCCTCCCGTGGCGAACTGGAAATCACCAGCATTAACCAGATGTATCTGGAGCGTGGCGAGCTGACCGTTGAACTGCTGGGCCGCGGTTTCGCCTGGTTGGATACCGGTACCCATGACAGCCTACTGGAAGCCAGCAGCTTCGTACAGACGGTGGAAAAACGCCAGGGCTTTAAAATTGCCTGCCTGGAAGAGATCGCCTGGCGCAACGGTTGGCTGGATGATGACGGCGTGAAACGTGCCGCACAGGCGCTGGTCAAAACCGGTTACGGCAAATATCTGCTGGATTTATTGCATGCGCGTCCACGCCAATATTGAGCCCTTAGCCTGGGAAAGCGAATTTTTCGCTCTTAGCAGCGCCAAGCTCAACTTTTCCACCGCGGCCCCGGCGTTAACCGAGGCCGCTCTAGCCGAATACGCCTTGGTGCAAGCTAAAATCCCGGCGCACCAAACCGCTTTGGCGGACGAATTGTCGGGTCTGGGCTTCCAACTGGTTGAGGCTGAAGTCGATCTGGTGCTGAATATCGGCACGGAATGTGCATCGCCGCAGGGTGCGCTACCGTTAACGATTCGCCCGGCAGTGCCGGGGGATATTCCGGTATTGCGTGCGGCAGCGGCCAATGTGTTCACCGCCAGCCGTTTTCGGGCCCCTTGGTACGACGTTCAGGATAGCGGGCGCTTCTATGCCGCCTGGATCGAAAAAGCGGTACTGGGAACCTTCGATCACCAATGCCTGTTGGCACTGGACGAGGCTGGTCAGCCGGAGGGCTTTGTCAGCCTGCGTGATATCGGCGATCAAGAGGTTAGAATCGGCCTGCTGGCAGCTTTCCCCGGCGCGTCAGGCAAAGGTATTGGTGCGCGATTAATCGCGGCGGCCATTGCAGAGTGCCGGAAAGGCTCGCGGATGCGTCTGCGGGTAGCGACCCAGTTCGGCAACATCGCCGCACTACGGCTCTATCAACGACAGGGTGCTGTTATTGAAAGCACCTCGTATTGGTTATACAGAGGAAAACATGATCCCATTTAACGCTCCACCGGTTGTTGGCACTGAACTTGACTATATGCAGGCTGCGATGGGCAGTGGCAAGCTGTGCGGGGATGGTGGTTTTACTCGCCGTTGCCAGCAGTGGATGGAACAGCGTTTTGGCAGCCCGAAGGTGCTGTTGACACCGTCTTGCACCGCGTCGCTGGAGATGGCGGCGATCCTGCTGGATATCCAGCCGGGCGATGAAGTGATCATGCCGAGCTTCACCTTTGTTTCAACCGCCAATGCCTTCGTGCTGCGCGGCGCCACCGTGGTGTTTGTCGACCTACGTCCGGACACCATGAACATCGATGAGACTAAAATCGAAGCGGCCATCACCGAAAAGACGCGAGCCATCGTGCCGGTGCATTACGCCGGGGTGGCCTGCGAGATGGACACCATCATGGCGCTGGCGAAAAAATATAACCTGTACGTGGTGGAAGACGCCGCACAGGGGGTGATGGCTACCTACAAGGGCAAAGCGCTCGGTACCATCGGTCATATTGGTTGCTTTAGCTTCCATGAAACCAAAAACTACACCGCAGGCGGTGAGGGCGGCGCCACGCTGATCAACGATCCGGCGCTGATCGACCGGGCGGAAGTCATTCGTGAGAAAGGCACTAACCGTAGCCAGTTCTTCCGCGGTCAGGTGGATAAATACACCTGGCGCGATATCGGCTCCAGCTATCTGATGTCAGATTTGCAGGCCGCTTATTTGTGGGGCCAACTGGAAGCGGCCGATCGCATCAATCAGCGCCGCCTGGCGCTGTGGCAAAAGTATTACGACAGTTTCCTGCCGCTGGCTAAAGCTGGACGCATCGCGTTGCCGACTATCCCGACAGACTGCGTGCACAATGCACACATGTTCTATATCAAACTGCGTGATATTGAAGACCGCACGGCGTTTATCGATTATCTGAAAGAAGCCGAAATCATGGCGGTGTTCCATTACATCCCGCTGCACGATTGCCCGGCGGGCGATCGCTTTGGCCGTTTTGCCGGCGAAGACCGCTTCACCAGCCAGGAAAGTGCGCGTCTGGTGCGTCTGCCGTTGTTCTACAATATGTCTGATGTCACTCAGCGTACGGTGATCAATACCATTCTTAGCTTCTGCGCCTGATATGTCGCTGGCAAAAGCATCGATTTGGACCGCCGGTTCCACGCTGATCAAGATCGGCGTGGGGCTGTTGGTGGTGAAACTGCTGGCGGTGGCCTTTGGCCCCAGCGGGGTTGGGCAGGCGGGCAACTTCCGTCAGTTGATTACCGTGCTGGGCGTGCTGTCCGGCGCCGGGATTTTTAACGGCATCACCAAGTATGTTGCCGAATATCATCAGGATCCGCAGCGGTTGCGGCTGGCTGTCGGGACGGCGTCCAGCATCGTGCTGGGCTTCTCCACGCTGCTGGCGCTGGTGTTTCTGTTCGCGGCGGAGCCTATCAGTATCGGGTTGTTCGGCCATGCTGACTATGTCGGCGTGGTGCGGGCGGTAGCCTTTATTCAGATGGGTATCGCCTACGCCAACCTGTTTATGGCGGTGCTGAAAGGCTATCGCGATGCGATGGGCAACGCGCTGGCGGTGATTGGCGGCAGCCTGATTGGCGTGGTGGCCTACTACCTGTGCTTTAAGCTGGGCGGCTACGAAG
Organism: Serratia sp. OS31; assembly: GCF_014164835.1. NCBI lineage: Bacteria > Pseudomonadati > Pseudomonadota > Gammaproteobacteria > Enterobacterales > Yersiniaceae > Serratia > Serratia sp. OS31. The sequence goes on from NZ_JACJFQ010000009.1 coordinate 64,170, forward strand.
GCGCGCTGGCGGGTTTGGCACTGGTGCCGGCATTGGTGGTGTTGCCCGCAGGTTTCATCCTGTGGCGGCGTAAAACCTTGCCGCTGCGCTATTTGGCATTGGCCTGGGACAAGGCGTTAGCCAGCCATCTTGGCAAGTTCACCATCATGGCATTGATCACATCAGTGACGCTGCCGGTGGCCTATGTGATGATGCGTAACCTGCTGGCCAGCCATTACAGTTGGGATGAGGTCGGGATTTGGCAGGGCGTCAGCAGCATTTCCGACGCTTACCTGCAGTTTATCACCGCCTCGTTTACCGTTTATCTGCTGCCTACGTTGTCGCGGCTGAAGGAAAAAAGCGCCATCTCTCAAGAGATTGTGCGCTCGTTAAAATTTGTACTGCCCGCGGTAGCGGCGGCGAGTTTCACGGTCTGGTTGCTGCGCGACTTCGCCATCTGGTTGCTGTTCACGGACAAGTTCGTCGCGATGCGCGATCTGTTTGCCTGGCAACTGGTGGGGGACGTCCTGAAAGTGGGCGCCTATGTGTTCGGCTATCTGGTGATTGCCAAGGCGTCGCTGCGTTTTTATATCCTGACCGAAGTCAGTCAGTTCCTGCTGTTAACGCTGTTCTCGCATTGGTTGATACCGCTGCATGGTGCGCTGGGAGCGGCACAGGCCTACATGGCAACCTACATCGTGTACTTCACGCTCTGTAGCTGCGTATTTATTCTTTATCGTAGACGAGTATGACTACACTGATTCACGTATTGGGATCTGACATCCCGCATCATAATCAGACGGTGCTGCGTTTCTTCAACGATGTGTTGGCGAAGCGCCTGCCGTCCGAACAGACGCGTCATTTTATGGTAGCCGCCAAAGATGCCGCCGCGTTAGGGGCGTTTCCCGAACTGAACCTCGAATGCCATCCGGACAAGAAAAGTCTGGCGATGGCGGTTATTGCCCGTGCTCAGGCCGATCGCAATCAGCGTTTCTTCCTGCACGGCCAGTTCAACCCTACGCTGTGGCTGGCGTTGCTGAGCGGTAAAATCAAGGCCGATCAGGTGAGCTGGCATATCTGGGGCGCTGATTTGTATGAAAACGCCACCAGTTGGAAATTCCGCCTGTTCTATTTGCTGCGCCGTATTGCGCAGGGCAGAGTGAGACACGTGTTCGCTACCCGCGGTGATATTATTCATTACCAGCAACGACACGCGCGCGTGCCTGCCTCTCTGTTGTATTTCCCGACGCGGATGGATCCGGCGCTAACCGGCATTGAGGTAGAGAAAAACCTGGCCGGGCCGATGACCATTCTGGTGGGGAATTCCGGCGATCGCACCAACCGGCACGTTGAGGCACTGAAAGCGATTCATCAGCAGTTTGGCGCCGAGGTGCGGGTGATCCTGCCGATGGGTTATCCGGCCAATAACGACGCCTATATTGAACAGGTGCGCAGCGCCGGGCTAGAGCTGTTCAGCGCCAGGAACCTGCAGGTGCTGACGCAGCAGGTGGCGTTTGACGATTACCTGAATATTCTGCGCGAGTGCGATCTCGGTTACTTTATTTTTAACCGCCAGCAGGGCATAGGCACGCTTTGTCTTCTGATCCAGTTTGGCGTGCCCTTTGTGCTGAGCCGACAGAACCCGTTCTGGCAGGATCTGGCGGAGCAACATCTGCCGGTGCTGTTCTATGGCGATTCGCTGGATGAGGCGGTGGTGCGTGAAGCGCAGCGCCAACTGGCATCCGTCGATAAACAGGCCATCGCTTTCTTCAATCCTAACTACGTTGATGGCTGGCAACAGGCATTAACCCTGGCGGCAGGGGACAACGTATGACGCTGGCGCAATTTGGCGGGTTGTTTGTCGTTTACCTGGTGAGCGTGCTGTTTATTCTGACGCTGGCTTACCAGGAGTTCAGGCGAGTCAGGTTCAATTTTAACGTCTTCTTTACGCTACTGTATCTGCTGACGTTTTACTTCGGTTTCCCGCTGACCTGCCTGCTGGTGTTTCAGTTTGACGTCGAGGTGGTACCGGTAGAGTTTTTACTCTATGCGATCCTCTCCGCTACTGCGTTTTATGCGATTTATTACGTCAGCTATAAAACCCGGCTGCGAAAGCGAAGCGTGCAACCGCGTAATCCGGTCTTCACCATGAACCGGGTGGAAACCCATCTGACCTGGATGCTGCTGGCGCTGGTGGCGATGGCGACCGTCGGCATTTTCTTCATGCAAAACGGTTTCCTGCTGTTCAAACTCAACTCTTACAGCCAAATTTTCTCCAGCGATGTCTCCGGGGTGGCGCTCAAGCGGTTCTTCTATTTCTTCATCCCGGCGATGCTGGTGGTGTATTTCCTGAAGCAAGATCTGCGCGCCTGGTTCTTTTTCCTGGCGGCGACGGTGGCCTTTGGCATCCTGACTTACGTGATCGTCGGCGGTACCCGCGCCAATATCATAATTGCCTTCTCGCTGTTTCTGTTTATCGGCATCGTGCGCGGCTGGATCTCGTTGTGGATGCTGGTGGCCGCCGGAGTGTTCGGTATCGTCGGCATGTTCTGGCTGGCGTTAAAGCGCTACAGCCTGGACGTCAGCGGCCCCGAAGCGTTTTATACTTTCCTTTATCTGACGCGCGATACCTTCTCGCCATGGGAAAACCTGGCGTTGTTGCTGCAGAACTACGACAAGATAGATTTCCAGGGCCTGGCGCCGATAGTGCGCGATTTCTACGTGTTCATTCCGACCTGGCTGTGGCCGGGGCGACCAGACACGGTGCTCAATAGTGCCAACTATTTCACCTGGGAAGTGCTGAATAACCATTCCGGCCTGGCGATTTCGCCAACGCTTATCGGCTCACTGGTGGTGATGGGCGGCGCGGTGTTTATTCCCGTTGGCGCGGTGCTGGTCGGGATGATCATCAAGTGGTTCGACTGGCTGTATGAGATGGGCAAAAGCGAACCTAACCGCTATAAGGCCGCGATATTGCAAAGTTTCTGTTTCGGTGCGGTATTCAACATCATCGTGTTGGCGCGCGAAGGGGTAGATTCCTTTGTCTCGCGTGTGGTGTTCTTCTGCCTTATTTTTGGCGCCTGCCTGCTGATGGCCAAGTTGTTGTACTGGCTGTTTGACACTGCCGGGTTGATTAAGGCGCGGGTACGGCGTACGCGTACGCTGGCATCGCCGCCATCATCCGTACGGGTCGACGGCCTTCTGTAAGGGTAATAATAACGATGGAAGCAAAGATTTCGGTTCCCCAATATGAGCTGCGTGGTTTCAGCCTTTGGGGATTTCGCGATATGGCGCAATGCCTGGATTTTCTGTTTGATGGCGGCCGGGTAAAGCAGGGCACGCTGGTCGCGATGAATGCCGAAAAGATCCTCAAGGCGGAAGAAGATACGGCGCTGCACGCCTTGCTGGATGAAGCCGAATACAAGTATGCGGACGGGATCAGCATGGTGCGTTCGATCCGCCGTAAATACCCGGGGGCAGAGGTATCGCGCGTCGCAGGAGCCGACCTGTGGGAAGCGTTGATGCAGCGCGCTGGGCGCGAGGGTACGCCGGTATTCCTGATTGGCGGCAAGCCCTCGGTGCTGGCGGAAACCGAACAGAAGCTGCGTAGCCAGTGGAATGTAAACCTGGTGGGCAGTCAGGACGGCTATTTCAAGCCTGAACAGCGGGATGCGCTGTTCGAACGCATTCGCGGCAGCGGTGCCGCCATAGTGACGGTGGCCATGGGATCGCCGAAACAGGAAATCCTGATGCGTGACTGCCGTAAAGTGCATCCGCAGGCGCTCTATATGGGCGTAGGCGGCACCTACGACGTGTTCACCGGGCACGTAAAGCGTGCGCCAAAGATTTGGCAGAACCTCGGTCTGGAGTGGCTGTATCGGCTGCTAAGCCAACCGAGCCGTCTGGGACGCCAACTGAAGCTGCTGAAGTTTGTCGGCTACTATTACCGCGGCAAGATGTGATCTTTGCGTTGGGGCGGGGGATCCCGCCCTGATGCGATAAATTGTGCAAATAACCTGCTTTGTGGCGTATTCGTCAGCACTCCTATAACCTCAGCCCATAAACTCACCTGTATTTATTCCATAAAGTTTTAAATTGCGGTTTGCTTATAGCGGCAAAATGCGAAACGATACCGCCCGGAAATTATCCCCGAGCGTTGGCGCAAAACGTGATAGCGCTTAACGACGTTTTTCTCGCCGTAAGATCGTCCCATCACCAGCTGATGTCCGCCAACGCGGCGGGAGAGGTTTTACGCTATTTTCATTAAAACAATAACGACCGGTAACGGCCGGCATGCAAACACAATCAAAAAAATAATATTGAGGATTTATGGCACACAAAGAAAAACCGCAAGGCCTACACCGGGGGCTGGAAGCCCGGCATATCGAGCTGATTGCTCTGGGGGGCACCATCGGGGTGGGCCTGTTCATGGGCTCGGCCAGCACGCTGAAATGGGCGGGACCGTCGGTATTACTGGCTTATATCATTGCCGGCCTGTTCGTGTTCTTCATTATGCGTTCGATGGGCGAGATGCTGTTCCTTGAACCGGTCGCGGGCTCCTTTGCCGTTTATGCCCATAAATACATGAATCCCTATTTTGGCTACCTGACCGCCTGGGGCTATTGGTTTATGTGGATTGCCGTGGGCATCTCGGAAATCACCGCCGTCGGGGTCTACGTGCAGTATTGGTTCCCGGAAATGCCGCAGTGGATACCTGCGTTGATCGCCGTGGCGATGGTAGCGCTGGCCAACCTGGCCGCCGTGCGCCTGTACGGCGAGCTGGAGTTCTGGTTTGCCATGATCAAGGTCACCACCATCATTGTGATGATTTTGGTGGGGCTGGGGGTGATCTTCTTTGGCTTCGGGAATGGCGGGCAGCCGATTGGCTTTGCCAACCTGACCGAGCACGGCGGTTTCTTTGCCGGCGGCTGGAAGGGCTTCCTGTTCGCGCTTTGTATTGTTGTGGCGTCCTATCAGGGCGTTGAGCTGGTCGGGATTACCGCCGGTGAAGCCAAGAACCCGCAGGTGACACTGAAGCGTGCAATTAACAATATCCTGTGGCGCATCCTGATCTTCTACGTCGGCGCTATCTTTGTCATCGTCACCATCTTCCCCTGGAACGGCATCGGTACCGCAGGCAGCCCCTTCGTGCTGACCTTTGCCAAAATCGGCATCGTCGCTGCTGCCGGCATCATTAACTTTGTGGTGTTGACTGCCGCGCTTTCAGGTTGTAACAGCGGGATGTACAGCGGCGGTCGTATGCTGTACGCGCTGGCCAAAAACCGGCAGTTGCCTGCGTCGTTGACCAAGCTGTCCGCCAACGGCGTGCCAGTTAACTGTATCGCCGTGACCATTGCCTGCCTGCTGGTCGGCTCGGGGTTGAATTACCTTATCCCCAATCCACAGGCGGTGTTTGTCTATGTCTATAGCGCCAGCGTGTTGCCAGGCATGGTGCCGTGGTTCGTGGTACTGATTAGCCAACTGTATTTCCGCCGTGCCCATAAGGAAGCGATTAAAACCCACAGCTTTAAGTCGATTATGTTCCCCTATGTGAACTATCTGACCATCGCTTTTTTGGTCTGCGTGCTGATCGGCATGGGAATTAACCCGGATACGCGAATTTCTTTGCTGGTCGGGGCGATTTTCTTAGCGGCAGTCAGCCTGTGCTACTTTGCTTTCGGCATGCACAAGAAACATCATCCGGCTGAAAAACGGACAGAAACACAGCAATAACCGGTGAAAAGGGGCTGCGGATAGCGCTTTCCTGCGCGGGAGTGAGCAAAGCGTAATCAAACACAACATTTCTGCGAAAAAGCACTAGACAGGATTGTGTTAAATCCGTAGTATCCCCTCCCGCAACGGCGCTATGCGCCCGTAGCTCAGCTGGATAGAGCGCTGCCCTCCGGAGGCAGAGGTCTCAGGTTCGAATCCTGTCGGGCGCACCATTAAGTTTGTGTGCAAGAGCTGCGGTGGTAGTATTACCGCGTGAAGTAGTTAAGAAGTAATGGTGGCTATAGCTCAGTTGGTAGAGCCCTGGATTGTGATTCCAGTTGTCGTGGGTTCGAGTCCCATTAGCCACCCCACTTCCTAAGAGAAGTGAAGAATTTTAAGCTGTTTTGTGACTGTGCGAAGGTGGCGGAATTGGTAGACGCGCTAGCTTCAGGTGTTAGTGTTCTTACGGACGTGAGGGTTCAAGTCCCTCTCTTCGCACCACACAAAATGTCTAATAAATTTAATATTTACATAGACATAAGCGATAAAATTTAGTAGTATCTGCAACAAGAAATCGGCGAGTAGCGCAGCTTGGTAGCGCAACTGGTTTGGGACCAGTGGGTCGGAGGTTCGAATCCTCTCTCGCCGACCACATTCAAGAAAACCCGCTTTTAGCGGGTTTTTTTACATCTGTAGTTTATAGGATGAGCACCTCCGAAGGAGGTTTGAGCCGAGCGCAGCGAGACAACGTTGCTTTAGCAATGGCCCGTAGGGCGGCATCGCAGATGCAAGTCATCCTCTCTCGCCGACCACATTCAGAAAAGCCCGTTCAGCAATGAACGGGCTTTTTGCTTTCTGACATTCTGCTTTTCGTCCTCCTGCTCTGGTTTTGCCTCTGCCCGCTCTCTGTCTGTCGGATCCCGCCAGGACGTTTTTGGCTTGGTGTTGGCTTCCGGCGACATCGCTATGCCGCATTGTCGTCAGCTTGAGACATTTAATGTATTGATTTTATTTAATAAAAATGACTTTGGCTTAAGTCGTCGTTTTAAGGCGACATATCAGCAGACGGCAGGTGAGAACAGCAGGAATGGACAGTGAGCGGTATGCACCTAAGTACTGAGATTAAATTTGTTTTAATTCAGCTTATTAGGTTGTTCGCCTGAAGGGCCGATGCGTTTTTCCCAAAGTTGGCACGCCAAGTGCAATATCCATTACGTAGATGCTCATTCCACCTCTTATGTTCGCCTTAGGCTTCATAAACCCTGGGAATGACGCAGAGCCGATTTAGGGTGCCTATTGCCCACCAGAACGATGACGGCGTTGCTTGCAATGGCTGACATCACACTCCGGGCAAAACGTTGAGTGAGGCACCGCCCCTGTTGTCCTAGACCTGATTGCTTTTTTATACACTTGCCACCGCGGCAAGTGTTTTTTTTTGCCTGCGAGCGACCGACAGGCAAAAAAAAGCGCGACACAATGCCGCGCTTCGATGGTATTGATGATGTTGTTAGGGCTCGCCGTTTTGTTTCAGCGTCAGCATCAGGCCTTCACGACGCATTTGAGCCGCTTCATCCGAGCGGTGCAGCTTCTCCAGCACGTCAGCCAACCAAGCGTAATCGTAGGCGTCAGGACGCTGTTTCAGCGCTTCCCGGAATGCATCGGCCGCCGCTTGCCATTCGCCGTGCTTCATCAGCAACTGGCCCAGGGTGCTGTTCAGCAGTGGCGTGGCGCCATGCTGCTTCACCTGCTGGCGTAACGCTTTCTCCAGCTGTTGCGGGTTGCCGGACTTCAGACGCGGGATCAGCAACACCAGGCGTTCGTCATACTGACGCTTGAGGCTGTCGAGCACGATTTCTTGCGCCAGTTCATGGTCATTGCATTCGATCAGGTGCTCAACCATCGCGATTTGCAACGGCACCTCATGCCGGATTTTGCGGCTCTGATCTTTCCACCAGCGTTTCAGGCCATCGCTGCCCTCATCCGCCATCGCCTGATTCATCAGGCCAATGTAGGCCTGCTGTTGCAGTGCCTGCAGCTCAGCCTCGCTGTGCAGATTGATCTTGCTCATCGACGGCAGGATCTCCAGCAATGAGGCAAAAGCGCCGGTGCGCAGATAGGCCATTTCCGCCAGTCGCAGCACTTCCGGATGACGCGGGGCCTGATTAAGCAGGCGATCGACACCGTGGCGTGCCGCATGGTTTTCACCCTGAGCCAGTTGGATGCGCACGCGGGTGATGTCTACCGGCAACTGGTCGGTGTCGGCGGCTTCGGCGGCGCGTTCGAGATACTGATTGGTACGGAAATCGTCACCCCTTTGCTGTGCGGCCTCCGCGGCCAGCAGGTAGTTCACCACCGGTTGTTCGGCGTGATCGGCATTGCGCGTCAGCAGTTTTTCAACCTGCTTGTAATCACCTTCGGCCAGTTTGATCAGCGCGGCCTTGGTCTGCTTGCGCGCGCGGCTGCGTTTGCGGCCCAGGAACCAGCCGCGAGTGCGGGCGCTGGTGCTGAAGATGCGACGCAGGATCCACTCGATCACCAGCAGCACCACAAACAGCAAGATACCCATGATCACCAGGCCGGTGACGCTGGTTTCGATATTGTAGTTATCGGTCTGAATCAGCACATAGCCCTGATGGCCGGCCAACATCGGCCCAACCACCACGCTGGCGATCAGCACCAGGAACAGAAATAGCACGCGTAACATGGCTTATCCCTCCTGATGAGCGGCAGGAGACTGGGCCATCAGATTGCGCACCCGGGTCTGCATCAGTTTTTCCAGCAGTGGCTGGCTCTTCAGCTGATCCGGCACGTCCATGGTGATCGACTGCTGGCTCAGGGTATCCAACTCTTCCAGGAAAGCTTTCGTGGCCGGGTCGGTGGTGTCGAAGTAGGCGCGAACCCAAGTGGAAATGGTCTCCAGCGACTGCTTATACACTTCGTTCTGATGGCGCGGGATGGCCTGTGCGGCAACCAGCAGGCGCGAACGAATATTTTCGCGCAGGTAAATGTCCTGGTTCGGAGCCAGCAGCGGCTCGGCATTGCTATCGCGGCGGCGGACGGTAATAAAGTCGGCCATAAAGTTGTGCCAGCTTTTGGTCAGGTTTTGCCGCCATTCGCCGATCGAGCTCGACAGCTCGCTGCTGTCTTGATCCATCGGCGCTTCGTCGCTGTTGTTATCCGCCAGGCGCAGATTATCCACCTGATTGGACAACTGATTGGTCTTGAGAATGATTCCGTCGAAATCCACCTGAGTCAGCGTGGACAGCGTGCTGACGTCTTCGGTGATGGCGCGGCGAACCTCGAGCAGGCTCGGGTCATTCATGTCTGCCAGGCTGGCATCGGCGCTTTTCAACAGGGCGGCGGCGGTGGTGACGTCCTGATCGCTCCACAGCTTACGTCCGGCCATTTTCACCAGAAAATCGGCCTGCGCCAGCAACCAGGTTTTGGCGTCGCTGCCGGAAATAATGGCGACTTTCTCTTGCAGCTCATTGAGCTGTCGCGCCAGGGTAGCCTGTTCGCGATCGGCGGCGTCCAGCGTTTTGCCCTGTTGCTGCAACAGGCCTTCCAGCGCGCTTCTTTCCTGCTGTTGGTTCTGTTTCAGCGCTTCAAGCTGTTGCTGCAAGGTTTGATTGGCGGCGATAAGCTGCTGCGCCTGCCGATGGGTGTGGTAATAGCCACCGGCGGCCAGAGCGATGACCAGCACGATCGCTATTGCGCCCAATACCGGGCCGGTATTTTTACCTTTACGCTTTTCAGCGTCTGGCTGCTGGGGGCTCTCAACCGCAGAGGTGGGTTCTTCAACCGGGGCGGATGGGGTATTTTGTTCCGTCATAGTGGCACATCCCATAGTCAGGTTTGTTGTAGCGCGCGGATCAGCGCGTCATTATCGGCATTATCAGCTACCCGAATTGTGCTCCAGCCCAATTCCTGGGCGAGGGTAGCCAGACGTTCACTCACTACGACCAGGCGGCAACGTAACAGCCACGAAGAACGGTAGTAATCAGGAACTAAAGTATAGAGCTGTTGTAACATTTCACCGCTGGTAACCACCAGCGTATCAACACCGGCTCGCTGCCAGTGGGCGCTTTGCTCGCTGCCATCATAGTGCACCGGGCTGCGTTGATAACATTCATAATAGCTGACGGCGGCGCCGCGCTCGCTCAGGGTGTTGCCGAGCAGCTCACGTCCGCCGTTACCGCGCAGGATCAGCGCCTGTTTGCCGTCCAGCTTCTGCAGCGCCGGCAGCAGCAGCAATGTTTCGCTGATCTCCTGCTCACGCGGGTATTCTACCGGCAGGCTGCTGATGCGGTGCATGGCCAACGCCGTGTTGCGACCGATAGCATAATAGGCCAGCCTGGCGGGCCATGGCAGCCCGACGCGGCCCATCACCGAGTTGGCGTAGCTCACCGAGTGCTGCGACAGGATGAACACCAGATCGCCATCGTTAAGCTGCTGCAAGGCCTGTGGCAATTTGGGCAGATCACCGCCAGGGGCGAAATCGATCAGCGGAGCATGATAGGCAACCCGGCCGAGCGCGCGCAGTCGGCTTACCAGTTCTTCTCCTGACGGAGAGGGGCGGGTTACCAGAATCGTCATGCCGGGGGATTTCCCTGATAAACGTCCTGCAGAATTTCGCGAGCGCCTTGCGCAAGCAGTTCTTCCGCCAGCGCCACGCCCATCTGTTCAGCCTGTGCTGCCGGACCACGGCGTTCGCCGCGTACCATTTGGCTGCCGTCTGGTGAGCCCACCAGGGCTCGCAGCCACAGGGTGTCGCCATCCAGTTCGGCATAGCTGCCGATCGGTACCTGGCAACCGCCCTCCAGTCGGGTATTCATCGCCCGCTCGGCGCGTACGCGAGTTTCCGTGGCAACGTGATTGAGCGGTGCCAACAGCGCGCGGGTGGTTTCGTCGTCGAAGCGGCATTCGATACCCACTGCGCCCTGGCCGACGGCCGGCAGGCACTCTTCCGGGCTCAATGGGCTGCGGATACGTTGTTCCAACCCCAGGCGCTTAAGCCCGGCGACCGCCAAAATAATGGCGTCGTAATCACCGTTATCCAATTTTGCCAGCCGGGTACCGACATTGCCGCGCAGATCGCGCACGATCAGATCCGGGCGGCGCTCACGCAGTTGGCACTGACGACGCAGGCTGGAGGTACCGACCACGCTGCCCTGCGGCAGTTGATCGAGTGAAGCGAAACGATTGGAAACAAATGCGTCGCGCGGGTCGTCGCGCTCACAAATGGTCACCAAACCCAAGCCATCGGGGAAATCTACCGGGACGTCTTTCATCGAATGCACGGCGATATCCGCGCGGCCATCCAACAACGCCAGCTCAAGTTCCTTAACAAACAGCCCTTTACCACCGACTTTCGCCAGCGGCGTATCCAGAATAATGTCGCCCCGCGTGACCATCGGCACCAGTTCGACCTGCAGGCCAGGGTGGCTGGCCATCAGGCGCTGCTGCACATAATGTGCTTGCCAGAGAGCGAGTGGGCTTTGTCGGGTGGCAATTCGAATAATTTTGTCTAACATGCTTGTTACCGTTTTTATAATTCGCCGTTCATCCTACCACTGAGTACGAAAACTGTCAGTGCAAGAAGCCACAGGCGAAGAAAGGACAACGGAATCAACGGGACGTGTGATGTGTTTTGGGGCAGTTAACACTGCGGGTAAATCGTTTGGAGTGGCGCTACAATAATAGTGAAGCGTTACTTCCTTTACGGTCAATCAGCAAGGTGTTAAATTGATCACGTTTCCAACAATAAGTTGCCAAATATTCTTCCAACACTAACGGCGCTTATGGAATACGGGTTTTTTTCTAAACACCGGGATAATCAGGCGAGACGTCTTGTACCTCTACATCGAGACACTGAAGCAGAGACTGGATGCGATCAATCAATTACGAATCGATCGCGCCCTAGCGGCCATGAAGCCCGCGTTTCAACGGGTATACAGTCTGCTGCCTACCTTATTGCATCACCACCACCCACTGATGCCAGGTTACCTGAACGGTAACGTTCCCCACGGCGTTTGCCTCTACACGCCTGATGAAACCCAACAAGATTACCTCAACGATTTAGAAGACAAATGGGGCAGCCCGTTTGACAAAATGGCCAGCGGTGAACTGCCGATTACCGGGGTTTACTCGATGGGCAGCACCTCGTCGATCGGCCAGAGCTGCAGCTCGGATCTCGACATCTGGGTGTGCCACCAATCCTGGCTGGACAACGAAGAGCGTAACCGCCTGCAGCAAAAATGCAGCCTGCTGGAAAAATGGTCGGCGTCGATGGGGGTGGAAGTCAGCTTCTTCCTGATCGATGAAAACCGCTTCCGTCATAACGAAAGCGGCAGCCTGGGGGGCGAAGACTGCGGCTCCACCCAACATATCCTGCTGCTGGATGAATTTTACCGCACCGCGGTGCGCCTGGCCGGCAAACGTATTTTGTGGAACATGGTGCCGGGCGAAGAAGAAGCGCATTACGATGAGTATGTGCTGTCGCTGTACTCGCAAGGCGCGTTAACGCCGAACGAATGGCTGGATCTCGGCGGGCTGAGCACGCTGTCGGCGGAAGAATACTTCGGCGCCAGCCTGTGGCAACTGTACAAAAGCATCGACTCGCCTTACAAGGCGGTGCTGAAGACCCTGCTGCTGGAAGCCTATTCCTGGGAATATCCCAATACTCAGCTGTTGGCGATGGACATCAAACAGCGCCTGCATCAGGGCGAGATTGTCTGCTTTGGTCTTGACGCCTACTGTATGATGCTCGAACGCGTTACGCATTATCTGAATCAAATCAACGACACTACCCGCCTCGATCTGGTCCGCCGCTGTTTCTACCTGAAAGTCTGTGAAAAACTGTCGCGCGCCAATGCGTGCGTCGGCTGGCGCCGTGAAATTCTCAGTCAATTGGTCAGCGAATGGGGTTGGGACGAAGAGCGTCTGGCGATCCTGGATAATCGCGCCAACTGGAAAATCGAACGGGTACGTGAGGCGCACAACGAATTGTTGGATGCGATGATGCAAAGCTATCGCAACCTGATCCGCTTCGCCCGGCGCAACAACCTTAGCGTCAGCGCCAGCCCGCAGGATATCGGCGTGTTGACCCGCAAGCTGTACGCTGCGTTTGAAGCGCTGCCCGGCAAGGTGACGCTGGTGAACCCGCAGATTTCGCCGGACCTGTCAGAAGACGACTTAACCTTTATTCACGTGCCGATTGGCCGCGCCAACCGCACCGGCTGGTACCTTTATAATCAGGCACCGGCCATGGACTCGATCGTCAGCCATCAGCCGCTGGAATATAACCGCTACCTCAACAAGCTGGTGGCCTGGGCCTATTTCAACGGGCTGCTGACGCCGAAAACCCGTCTGCACATCAAGAGCGGCAACCTGTGCGATACGGCCAAACTGCAGGAACTGGTGGCCGATGTGTCGCACCACTTCCCGCTGCGGCTGGCGGCCCCTACGCCAAAAGCGCTGTACAGCCCGTGCGAAATTCGCCACCTGGCCATTATCGTCAATCTGGAAAACGATCCGACCGCCGCCTTCCGCAATCAGGTGGTGCATTTCGATTTCCGCAAGCTCGATGTATTCAGCTTTGGCCAGCAACAGCAGTGCCTGGTGGGCAGTATCGATCTACTGTACCGCAACTCCTGGAACGAAGTGCGTACCTTGCATTTCAGCGGCGAGCAATCGGTGCTGGAAGCGTTGAAGACTATTCTCGGCAAAATGCACCAGGATGCCGCGCCGCCGGAATCGGTCGAGGTGTTCTGCTACAGTCAGCACCTGCGCGGCCTGATCCGTACCCGTATACAGCAGTTGGTGTCGGAGTGTATTGAGCTACGCCTGTCCAGCACCCGACTGGAGCCGGGCCGTTTCAAAGCGGTACGGGTTGCCGGCCAGACCTGGGGCCTGTTCTTCGAACGGCTGAGCGTGTCGGTGCAGAAGCTGGAAAACGCGGTGGAGTTCTACGGCGCCATTTCCAACAACAAATTGCACGGCCTGTCGATCAAAGTGGAAACCGATCAGGTGCATCTGCCGCCGGTGGTGGACGGTTTCGCCAGCGAGGGGATTATTCAGTTCTTCTTCGAAGACACTACGGACGACAAAGGCTTTAACATCTATATTCTGGATGAATCTAACCGGGTTGAGGTTTATCACCATTGCGAAGGCAGCAAAGAGGAACTGGTGCGCGACGTTAGCCGTTTCTACTCGTCCTCGCACGATCGCTTCACCTACGGCTCCAGCTTTATCAACTTCAACCTACCGCAGTTCTACCAGATAGTGCATCTTGATGGCCGCACACAGGTGATCCCGTTCCGCAGCAATGTGCTGTCGAGCCTGTGCGTTCCCCTGACCGACAGCGCCGTCCAACCGCTGAAGCAACAGTTCCAGCTGCATTGATATCGTCAAGGTTCAGCAGGCTGAGCCTTGACGACGGATGCGACCATTCTCAGGAAAACTTCACCTCTTCGCCGGCCTGTGCGCTGGCTGCTTCGCTCAGTAAGGGGTAGAAGGCGCGGTCGCTGCGATCGCACAGCCACACGCCGTCACGGTAGTTAAAGTGGTAGCCGCCGGTTTTGGTCGCCAGCCAAATCTGATGCAACGGCTCTTGGCGATTGATCACAATTTTGGTGCCATTTTCGAAGCTTAACGTCATTACGCCACCGTTAGTTTCGTAATCGATGTCCGCATCGCCCTCAAAATCGTCCAGGGTCTCTTCAATATTCAGCATCAGTTGGTCAGCCAACTGGTGAAACTCACTGTCGTTCATATTCAATTCCTATTGCTTTTCATGATCCACCTGCGATTATAGAGACCTTGGACGCATGAATTACAGGCATTAATGCAAATGAAAAAACAACTACGCTATGCGCTGATGGCAGTTCTGCTTGCCGGGCTCTCCGGCTGCGGCCTGAAAGGCCCGCTGTACTTCCCGCCGACCGATCCGGCCAGCGCTAAGAAACCGGCTACCCAGGTTCAGACCGGCGATCAGGTACAGAAAAATCAGCAGGAACTTTCTGGCTCTCAGCAAAAACCGTCGATGAGCGACCAGTAACACCTTGTTTGCGGCGGCGTGAGTCACCGCAAACCCAAGACGGATAGCGGAGTATGATATGCAGTTCTCCAAAATGCACGGTCTGGGCAACGACTTTATGGTGGTCGATGCCGTTACACAGAATGTCTATTTCTCACCCGAGTTGATCCGCCGTCTGGCCGATCGGCACTTGGGCGTTGGCTTTGACCAGCTGCTGGTGGTAGAACCGCCTTACGATCCGGAACTGGATTTCCATTACCGCATTTTTAACGCCGACGGCAGTGAAGTGGCGCAGTGCGGTAACGGCGCTCGCTGCTTTGCCCGCTTTGTACGGCTGAAAGGCTTGACCAACAAGCGCGATATTCGCGTCAGTACCCAGACCGGGCGCATGGTGTTGAGCGTGACCGACGATGATCTGGTGTGCGTGAATATGGGTGAGCCGAACTTCGATCCCCAGGCAGTGCCGTTTCGCGCAACCAAAGAAGAAAAGACGTATATCATGCGGGCTGCGGAACACACGGTGCTGTGCGGCGTGGTGTCGATGGGCAATCCACATTGTGTTTTACAGGTGGATGATGTAAAAACCGCCAAGGTGGAGTTGCTTGGGCCGGTGCTGGAAGGGCATGAGCGCTTCCCGGAACGGGCCAACATCGGTTTTATGCAAATTGTCAGTCGCGAGCACATTAAACTGCGCGTCTATGAGCGCGGTGCTGGCGAAACGCAGGCTTGCGGTAGTGGAGCCTGTGCGGCCGTGGCAGTGGGGATTCAACAGGAATTGCTGTCAGAAGAGGTGCATGTAGAACTGCCGGGCGGCAGCCTGCATATTCGCTGGAAAGGGCCGGGCAGCCCGCTGTTTATGACCGGTCCGGCAACCCATGTATATGACGGATTTATTCATCTATGAAGAGCGTTGAGGACCAGGCTGTCGCAGGCATTGAGCTTGATGACGACGCCGTGATGCAGTTTCTGCTGCAAAACCCGGATTTCTTTATGCGCAACGCACGGTTAGTGGAGCAGATGCGCGTTCCCCATCCCGTTCGCGGCACCGTATCGTTGGTCGAGTGGCATCTGGCTCGCCAGCGCAATCACATCCATCGGCTGGAAGAAGAAATCACGCTGCTGATGGAGCAGGCCAGCGCCAACGAAACGCTGTTTGCCAGCCTGCTGCATTTACAGGCCAATCTGGCCACCGCCGACAGCCTGCAGGATATGCTTAACCGCCTGCAGCGTTGGGCGCGCGGTTTCGGTTTGGCCGGCGCCAACATCCGCCTGTTTTCCGAAAGCTGGAAAATCGGCGCACCTTCCGATTTCACCCACCTTGCCCTGACGCGCTCTTCGTTTGAACCGTTGCGCATTCAGCGCCTGGGTGACCAACAGCACTTTCTCGGCAGTCTGAATGGCCCCGAACTGCTGCTGTTGCTGCCGCAGGCCAAACTGGTCGGCTCGGTAGCGCTGTCGATGCTGGGTGATGAGGGCGAGTTGGGCATGGTGATTTTCAGCAGCCGCGATACGCAACATTATCAGCAGGGCATGGGCACGGTGATGCTTAATCAACTGGCGCGCATGCTGCCGGAACTGCTGGAACGCTGGATCGAACGAGTATGACTCCGCTGGCGGCCAGCCTGCAACAGCCGGTCGATGCCTTTCTGCGCTATCTGAAGGTGGAACGCCAGCTCAGCCCCTTGACGCAGTTAAGCTATTCACGCCAATTACAGGCGCTGATGGCGCTGGCTCAGGATATGGGCATCACGGAGTGGCCGTCGCTGGACGCCGCCAAAGTCCGGATGCTGGCGGCGCGCAGTAAACGCGCCGGCCTGCAGTCTTCCAGCCTCGCGTTGCGCTTGTCGGCATTACGCAGTTTTCTCGACTGGCAGGTCAGCCAGGGCATACTGATAGCCAACCCCGCCAAAGGGATCCGCACGCCACGCAGTGGCCGCCATCTGCCGAAAAACATCGACGTCGATGAAATGAATCAGCTGCTGGATATCGATCTCAACGATCCGCTGGCGGTGCGCGATCGCGCTATGCTTGAGGTGATGTACGGGGCAGGGCTGCGTCTTTCTGAACTGGTGGGGCTGGACTGCCGCCACGTCGATCTGGCCGCCGGTGAAATTTGGGTGTTGGGCAAGGGCAGCAAGGAACGCAAGCTGCCGGTCGGCCGTACCGCCGTGACCTGGCTGGAACACTGGCTGGCGATGCGCGATTTGTTCGGGCCGTCAGACGATGCGATGTTCCTGTCCAATCAGGGAAAACGCATCTCGACTCGCAACGTGCAAAAGCGTTTTGCCGAATGGGGCGTCAAGCAGGGCGTTAACAGCCATATCCATCCGCACAAGCTGCGCCACTCCTTTGCCACCCATATGCTGGAGTCCAGCGGCGATCTGCGCGCGGTGCAGGAACTGCTTGGCCACGCCAACCTGACCACCACCCAAATCTATACCCACCTCGACTTTCAACATCTGGCGAACGTGTACGATGCCGCGCATCCGCGCGCCAAACGGGGGAAATCCTGATGCACTTTTATCGTCCGCTACGCCCGCTGGCGGCATTGACCTTCGATCTGGACGACACGCTGTATGACAACCGTCCGGTGATCAAACAGACCGAATTGCAGTCGGTCGCTTTTTTGCAGAACTATCACCCCGGGCTGAACCACTTCCAGTCGGCGGATTTTCATCGCCTGCGCCAGGAGCTTCGCGAGCAGGATCCGGAGATTTACCACGACGTCACCCAGTGGCGCTGGCGCGCTATCCACCTGGCGCTGAGCCGCCAGGGGCTGCGTGATGCCCAGGCCGCGGAGGGGGCTGATGCGGCGATGCAGAATTTCGCGCTGTGGCGCAGCCGTATCGAGGTTCCTGAAGCCACCCACGCCACGTTGAAAGCGCTGGGCGAACGCTTCCCGCTGGTGGCGATCACCAACGGCAATGCCGATCCTGCGCTGTGCGGGCTGGACGGTTACTTTCAGTTTGTGCTGCGCTCCGGGCCGGATGGCCGTGCCAAACCTTACCAGGACATGTACCAGACGGCTGCCGAGCGGTTGGGGATAGCCCCTGAGCATATTCTTCACGTCGGCGATGATTTAACCACCGACGTCGCCGGCGCGTTGCGCTCCGGCCTGCAAGCCTGTTGGATCAACGACCGCCAGCGCAGCCTGATGCAGGTCGCCGATAGCCGGCTGCTGCCACATATTGAGATTTCGCAGTTGGCATCGCTGACAGCATTGTTATAATCCCTGCCAGAACTCTGTATAAATTCCCAGTGGAATCGCGTCGCTGACGCGCTTTCCCTTACCAATTAATGGTGCCTATGGACGTTTCCGATCTGCTCGACAGCCTGAATGAAAAACAACGCGAAGCCGTGGCGGCGCCACGTGGCAACCTGTTGGTACTGGCCGGTGCGGGCAGCGGTAAAACCCGGGTACTGGTGCACCGCATCGCCTGGCTGCTGTCGGTAGAGAACTGTTCGCCGTATTCGATCATGGCGGTGACGTTCACCAACAAAGCGGCGGCAGAAATGCGCCACCGTATCGAACATCTGATTGGCACCAGCCAGGGCGGCATGTGGATCGGCACCTTCCACGGGCTGGCTCACCGGTTGCTGCGCGCACACCATATGGACGCCAATCTGCCGCAGGATTTCCAGATCCTCGACAGCGACGACCAGTTCCGCCTGCTCAAACGCATCGTCAAGGCGTTGAATATCGACGAGAAACAATGGCCACCGCGTCAGGCGATGTGGTACATCAATGGCAAAAAAGATGAAGGCCTGCGCCCGCAACACGTCGAAACCTACAATAACCCGGTAGAGGCGACCTGGCTGCGTATCTACCAGGCCTATCAGGAAGCCTGCGATCGCGCGGGGCTGGTGGATTTTGCCGAGCTGTTGCTGCGCGCCCATGAGCTGTGGCTGAACAAACCGCATATCCTCAACCATTATCGCGAACGTTTTACCAACGTACTGGTGGATGAGTTTCAGGATACCAACAGCATTCAATATGCCTGGATCCGCCTGCTGGCCGGCAATAACAGCAACGTGATGATCGTGGGTGACGATGACCAGTCGATTTATGGCTGGCGCGGCGCTCAGGTGGAAAATATTCAACGTTTCCTGAAGGACTTCCCAGGGGCGCAGAGCGTCCTTCTGGAACAAAATTACCGTTCGACCAGCAATATTCTAAAGGCAGCCAACACCCTGATCGCCAACAACGGCGGGCGCATGGGGAAAAACCTGTGGACCGAGGGTGGGGATGGCGAACCTATTTCCATCTACTGTGCATTCAACGAACTCGATGAGGCGCGCTTTGTCGTCGGCCGCATCAAAACCTGGCAGGAAAATGGCGGCGCACTGAATGACTGCGCCATCCTTTACCGCAGTAACGCCCAGTCGCGCGTGCTGGAAGAGGCGCTGCTGCAAACCGCCATGCCTTACCGCATTTACGGCGGGCAACGCTTCTTCGAACGTCAGGAAATCAAGGATGCGCTGGCCTATCTGCGGCTGATAGCCAACCGTAATGACGACGCTGCGTTCGAGCGCGTAGTAAATACCCCGACTCGTGGCATTGGCGACCGGACGTTGGACGAAGTGCGTCGAACGGCGCGCGATCGTCAATTGACCCTGTGGCAGGCCACTCGCGCCCTGTTGCAAGATAAAGTGCTGGCCGGCCGTGCGGCCTCTGCGCTGCAGCGTTTTACCGAACTGGTGGATTCACTGGCGCATGAAACCGCCGATATGCCCTTGCACGTACAGACCGACCGGGTGATCCGCGATTCGGGGCTGTTCATTATGTATGAGCAGGAAAAGGGCGAGAAAGGCCAGGCGCGTATCGAAAACCTTGAGGAACTGGTGACGGCAACCCGTCAGTACAGCTATCAGGATGAAGATCAGGATCTGATGCCGCTGCAGGCATTTTTGTCGCACGCTGCGCTGGAGGCGGGCGAAGGACAGGCCGATGCCTATCAAGATGCGGTGCAGCTGATGACCCTGCACTCGGCCAAGGGGCTGGAGTTCCCGCTGGTGTTTATCGTCGGTATGGAAGAGGGGATGTTCCCGAGCCAGATGTCGCTGGATGAAGGCGGGCGGTTGGAAGAAGAACGTCGTCTGGCCTACGTTGGCCTGACACGTGCCATGCAGAAACTGACGCTGACCTATGCCGAAACGCGCCGTCTGTACGGCAAGGAAGTTTACCATCGGCCTTCGCGTTTTATCGGCGAACTGCCGGAGGAGTGCGTGGAAGAAGTGCGGTTGCGTGCCAGCGTATCGCGACCGGTGAGCCATCGTCGTATGGGCACGCCGATCAGTGAAAACGACACCGGCTACAAGCTGGGCCAGCGGGTGCGTCACCCTAAATTTGGCGAAGGCACCATCGTCAATCTGGAAGGCAGCGGCGAACACAGTCGGCTGCAAATTGCGTTCCCAGGGGAAGGCATCAAATGGCTGGTGGCAGCTTATGCCAGACTGGAAACGGTGTAGCGGGGCAGTAGAGTAGCCGCCAAACCCAAAGGGGCGAATTTCTTCGCCCCAGCACTCAGGCTTAAAGCGTACGGGTATAGCGATCGCCAATTTGCGCGGTGGCATACCAGCGCATCACCGCTTCGATGCCTTCACCACCTTCCGGAGGGGCCCAGTGCATGCAGTCCTCTTCCGACAGCGCCTGATAAGGCCCCTGTTTTACTTCGAACACCACGCCGCCCGGATCAACCGACAGCACGGCATGCCAGGTAAACGCCGGCATCTCCAGCACTTTGGTTTCTTCGCCGAGCAGGGTGCGTTGGGTGACGACACCTTCCTCATTAAACTGCAATACCACAAAGCGCCCGCGCAGCGGCGTCAGCAGCTCCCAGGTTTGCGGATGGCGGTGCGGTCGGATATAGGTGCCAGGTTCCATGGCGATTGCCAGTCGCTGTACCGGCTCGCTCAACTCGTCGTGTAACGTACGGTGCGCGCGCAGGCGAGCCACTTTAGCGGCCTGCTCACTCATGGCGGTCAGGTCGTGGGCGGTAATCTGTTTCATCGTTAAAGTCCGCAAGCTTATCGTGGCTTCATATTAGCAATATTCACCGACGCGGTCAGAGATCCCCGCGACTTTTTCGTTACCCTTTATCGCGGATTAAACTGATTTTGTCCCATTGGTTATGGCGATGAATTGTTGCGCAATTATCGGGCCTAACCGGTTGACAGACTTTTTCTTCTCGGCGTAACATGCGCGCACTATTATCAATGAGGACATACGCCTTGGACACACCCAGTAGATACTGGCTCACTGACCTGGACAACAACAGGTACAACTTCTAAGGCTATCCCATCGAGCTGATAGCCTTCGTGGTTGTCGGCGACCTCTTATGTGTCGCTACGAGTCAGATCCTTCATGGTCTGAAACAAGCTGGTGATGCAACACCCCTCTGTTTCTGTGCTTCCACGCGTTGTTTACCCCTGTCACCCTAAGGGAGTTTTAGCAGATGCTGAGCGCGTTTAAATTAGATAAAAGCCGCCTGTCCCGTCTGGAGTTGGATGACTCCGATGATCTCACCACCTCGCTGTGGGTTGATCTGGTTGAGCCGGAAGAAGGTGAGCGTGAACGCGTGCAAAACGAGTTGGGCCAAAGCCTGGCGACACGTCCGGAGCTGGATGATATCGAAGCCTCCGCGCGTTTCTTCGAAGACGAAGATGGCCTGCATATTCACTCCTTCTTCTACTTTGAAGATGCGGAAGACCATGCCGGTAACTCCACCGTAGCTTTCACCATCCGTGATGGCCGCCTGTATACCCTACGTGAGCGCGAGCTGCCGGCGTTTCGCCTGTACCGCATGCGCGCACGTAACCTGACGATGGTGGACGGCAACGCTTACGAGCTGTTGCTGGATCTGTTCGAAACCAAGATTGAGCAGTTGGCTGACGAAATTGAAAACGTCTACAGCGATTTGGAAAAGCTCAGCCGGGTGATCATGGAAGGCCATCAGGGCGACGAATACGACGAAGCACTGTCGACGCTGGCCGAACTGGAAGATATCGGCTGGAAAGTGCGACTGTGTTTGATGGATACCCAGCGTGCGCTGAATTTCCTGGTGCGTAAGGCGCGGTTGCCGACCGGTCAGTTGGAGCAGGCGCGTGAAGTGCTGCGCGACATCGAATCCCTGTTGCCGCACAACGAATCGCTGTTCCAGAAGGTGAACTTCCTGATGCAGGCTGCGATGGGTTTCATCAATATCGAACAGAACCGTATCATCAAGATCTTCTCGGTGGTTTCGGTGGTGTTCCTGCCGCCGACGCTGGTGGCCTCAAGCTATGGGATGAACTTCGAGTTTATGCCGGAGCTGAAGTGGTCGTTCGGCTATCCGGGTGCCATCAGCCTGATGATCCTGGCGGGGCTGGCCCCGTACCTGTACTTCAAACGCAAGAATTGGCTGTAAGCTGACGGGCGAACCGCTGTTCGCCCGATATTTCTGTGGTTGACCAACGCTTAGCCTGCTAAATAGGGGTAGAATGCCCTTTTGGCTTATCTGTCCGTAAGGCATGCGTTTTGATGGAGAGATTTCCCCGCTTGATCCAATGGTCGATCCTGTTGCTGGCTTCGCTGGTGCTGGGGTTTGGCCTGCAAACCTTCCATATTCCCGCCGCGCTGTTGCTGGGGCCGATGATTGTCGGCGTGGCCATGGGGCTGTTGGGCGCCACGGTTCGCATCCCCGGTTACCTGTTTATCGCTGCCCAGGCGGTACTGGGTTGCATGATCGCGCAAAGCCTTTCCCCCGCTATTCTCACGCCGCTACTTGATGACTGGCCATTGGTGCTGTTGGTGCTGGCTGCTACGCTGCTGGCCAGCGGTGTCTCCGGCTGGTGCCTGGTGCGTTACAGCAGCCTGCCAGGGCCGACCGGTGCCTGGGGGGCATCGCCCGGTGGAGCATCGGCGATGGTAGCGATGGCTGGGGATTTCGGTGCTGACGTGCGGCTGGTGGCGTTTATGCAATACCTGCGGGTGCTGTTTGTCGCAACGGCGGCGGCGATGGTGGCACGTATTGGGTTGGGTGATGAAGCGGGCCAGGGTAGCGCGATGCTGGAATGGTTCCCATCGCTGGATTGGCGTTTTCCGGCGACGCTGGGCGTGGCGCTTGTCGGTGCCTGGCTTGGCCCCCGGCTGCGTATTCCCTCCGGCGCGCTGTTGCTGCCGATGATCATCGGCGCGGCGCTGCATTCCAGCGGTACCCTGGCGTTGCAGGTGCCGGAATGGCTGTTGGCCCTGGCTTATACCCTGATTGGCTGGAGCGTCGGGCTGCGTTTCACCCGGCCGATATTTTTGTTGGCGCTGCGCACCTTGCCGCAGATGGTGGTGTCGATCGTCGCCCTGATGCTGTTTTGCGGCCTGCTGGCATGGATGCTGACGCGCTTCCTGCCGGTGGATTTGATGACCGCCTATCTGGCGACCAGCCCGGGTGGGCTGGATACCGTGGCGATCATCGCCGCCGGCAGTCGGGTCGACATGTCGTTCGTGATGGCGATGCAGACGCTGCGTTTGTTCACCATCTTGCTGACTGGCCCGGCGATGGCGCGATTCATCTCTAACCGCGCCGCGCCGGCCTCAACCTAGCGCTGGATCAACGCAGTTTGCGTTGGGTATAAAGCGCGTCGAGGATAAACAGCAACAGTGCCGCCCAGATAAAGCCGAAGGTCACCAGCTTGTCCTGGCCGATGGTTTCACCGTAGAAGGTGACGGCCAGCAGGAACATCAGCGTGGGGCCGAGATACTGGAAGAAGCCGAGTGTCGACAGGCGCAGGCGGGTGGCTGCGGCGGTAAAGAACAGCAGCGGCACGGTGGTGACGATACCGGCGGCGACCAGCAGCAGATTTAGCGACCAAGGGTTGGCGCTCAGATGGCTGGTCGGGCTGTCGGCGAACAGAAACAGATATGCTGCGGCGACCGGCAGCAGCCACAGGGTTTCAATCAGCATGCCGGTTTGCGCGTCGATGGCGATCTTCTTGCGCAGCAGGCCGTAGAACGCGAAGCTAAATGCCAACCCCAGCCCGATAATCGGCAGCGAACCGAACTGCCACAGCTGAATCAGCACGCCGGCAAATGCCAGTGCCACCGCAATCCATTGCATGCGGCGGAAGCGCTCACCCAGGAACAGCATCCCCAACAGCACGTTCACCAGCGGGTTAATGAAATACC
Source organism: Serratia sp. OS31 (assembly GCF_014164835.1). NCBI lineage: Bacteria > Pseudomonadati > Pseudomonadota > Gammaproteobacteria > Enterobacterales > Yersiniaceae > Serratia > Serratia sp. OS31. Next base: position 88,058 of record NZ_JACJFQ010000009.1, read on the forward strand.
CCAGGCTGGCTTCCAGCATATGGTGGTTATTCACTGCCCAGATAAACAGCAGCCAGTTGCCGCCGATCAACACCGCGGTCACCGCCAGCAAGAACAGCCGTTTGCGGTCACGGCAGGCCGCACGGACCTGTGGCCAGTTACGGCCGAGCGTGATCAGCGCCAGCATGAAGAAGAATGACCAAATGACCCTGTGGGTGAGGATCTCATCCGCAGGCACCTGTTGGATCAGTTTGAAATAGGCCGGAGCTATGCCCCAAATAAAATAAGCGGCCAGGGCAAAGAAAATGCCCTGCCGCGTTTGCTGTGCGTCCATGACGTTACTCGGATGGGAAAAACGGAGATGCGGTGAGTGTACTCAAGAGCCTCACCGCATACAATCACCCGACCAGATAGGTCGCAGTGGCGCTGGCGATGTGTAAGCCGTCGTGGTTATGAAGTTCAACGCGGGCGACCGCGACTTTGTTGCCGCTGCGCAATACGCTGGCGGCAGCGACGAAATGTTCGCCACGGCCCGGGCGAAGATAGTCAACGCGTAGATCTATGGTGCCCATGCGCGACAGACGGCTAGCGACTTCTTCTTCGATCAGCGGATCCAGGCGCATCAGTACGCTACCGGCGCAGGCTAAGCCGGCGGCGACGTCCAGTACTGAGGCGATCACTCCGCCGTGCAGGATCTTCTGGGCCGCATTGCCGACCAGCTTGGGCTGGTTGGTGAAACTCAGCTCCACGTAGTCGTCGTCAAAGCGGCGCAGCTCGAGGCCCAGCTCGCGGTTAAACGGCATATGATAAACAAAGATTTCGCCAATTTTCTGGCGTGCGGCTTCTAGTGTGAGTGGTGTGGTAGACATAAATACCCATTCTTGTTCTGTGTCGTAGGGGAAGTTAACTGGTCAGTCCAGGTTAACTGTTTGTTGATATTATGCCTATATTTTGTTGCTTTCCAGACTAATCCAATAAATACACGCCGCGCTGCTGTAAAATCTCCTTTGTGTGTAAAATGGCCTGTTTTTATTTCAGAGTTTGTCATTTTTTGTTGGGGTGAGGAACGTTATGCGCATTTTGTCAGGGATCGTTTTGGCCACGCTGGCCGCGCCGCTGCTGGTACAGGCGGAAGAAGCCAAACAGCAGCAAATTCATGATAAACCGGCGGTACGCGGCAGCATTATTGCCAACATGCTGCAGGATCACGACAACCCATTTACGCTGTATCCGTATGAAACCAACTATGTGTTGTATACCGATACCAGCAATATCAATAAAGAAGCCATCCAGTCCTATAACTGGTCCGATAATGCCCGCAAGGACGAGGTCAAGTTCCAGCTTAGCCTGGCATTCCCACTGTGGCGCGGCATCGCCGGCGACAACTCGGTGCTGGGTGCATCTTATACTCAGCGCTCCTGGTGGCAGCTTTCCAACCACGGTGAATCATCGCCGTTTCGCGAAACCAACTACGAGCCGCAGGTGTTCCTCGGCTGGGCGACCGATTACAGCTTTGCCGGCTGGACATTGCGCGATGTTGAAGTGGGCCTCAATCACCAGTCCAACGGCCGCTCTGATCCGACGTCACGCAGTTGGAACCGCGGTTACGCGCGCTTTATGGCGCAAAACGGCAACTGGCAGGTGGATCTGAAGCCCTGGTTCCGATTCTCGGAAAGCAGCAGCAGCGACGATAACCCGGACATCACCAAATACATGGGCTACTACCGCCTGAAAGTCGGTTATGCCTGGGGTGACAGCATATTCAGCGTCGACAGCCACTATAACTGGAACAGCGGCTACGGCGGCGCGGAAATGGGCTGGAGCTACCCGATCAGCAAGCACGTGCGTTTCTACACTCAGGTGTTCAGCGGTTACGGCGAATCCTTGATTGATTACAACTTCCGGCAGACACGGGTTGGCGTTGGTGTCATGCTTAACGATATTATGTAATCCGGCCGTCATACAGGCGTCGCTACGCAGCAAAAAATGGGGAAGTGTGTGTCAACCGCAGCAGTGATAAACAAAGAGTTGCTGGCAGAGCAGGTATTACGCGATACCTTCGGCTACCAGCAATTCCGACCGGGTCAACAAACGATTATCAACACGGCGATCGGCGGGCAGGATTGCCTGGTTGTCATGCCGACCGGCGGCGGTAAATCGTTGTGCTACCAAATCCCGGCGCTGGTGATGGATGGCCTGACGTTAGTGGTTTCCCCGTTGATTTCGCTGATGAAAGATCAGGTCGATCAACTGTTGGCCTATGGCGTCTCCGCCGCCTGCTATAACTCGACGCAAACGCGCGAGCAGCAGCTTGAAGTGATGGCGGGTTGCCGCAGCGGCCAAATCAAAATGCTGTACATCGCCCCCGAACGGCTGATGATGGACAGCTTCCTCGATCTGCTCGACCACTGTCCGCCGGCCTTGCTGGCGGTAGACGAGGCACACTGTATCTCGCAGTGGGGCCACGATTTCCGTCCTGAATACCGTGCATTGGGGCAGTTGAAGCAACGCTTTCCTGCCATGCCGGTGATTGCCCTGACGGCGACGGCCGATGAATCTACCCGTGGCGACATTGTGCGCCTGCTGGCGCTGCAGGATCCCTTGGTGCAGGTCAGCAGCTTTGACCGGCCGAACATCCGCTATACGCTGGTGGAGAAGTTTAAACCTCTCGATCAACTGTGGCGTTTCGTGCAGGACCAGCGCGGCAAGAGCGGCATTATTTATTGCAACAGCCGCGCCAAGGTGGAAGACACCACCGCACGCCTGCAAAGCCGTGGGCTGAGCGTGGGCGCCTATCATGCCGGGCTGGACAACGATCGCCGCGCCCAGGTGCAGGAAGCGTTCCAGCGCGACGATTTGCAGGTGGTGGTTGCCACCGTGGCCTTCGGTATGGGCATCAACAAACCCAACGTGCGCTTTGTGGTGCACTTTGATATTCCGCGCAATATCGAATCTTATTATCAGGAAACCGGCCGCGCCGGGCGTGATGGCCTGCCGGCCGAAGCGATCTTGCTATACGATCCGGCCGATATGGCCTGGCTGCGTCGCTGCCTGGAAGAAAAGCCTGCCGGGCAACAATTGGATATCGAGCGCCACAAGCTGAACGCCATGGGCGCATTTGCCGAGGCACAAACCTGCCGCCGCCTGGTGTTACTCAACTATTTTGGCGAAGGCAAGCATCAGAACTGCGGCAACTGCGATATCTGCCTGGATCCGCCCAAGCGCTACGATGGGCTGGAAGATGCGCGCAAAGCGCTGTCTTGCGTCTATCGCGTCGGGCAGCGTTTCGGGCTGGGGTACATTGTTGAGGTGCTACGCGGTTCCAATAATCAGCGCATTCGCGAATACGGTCATGAAAAGCTGCCGGTGTACGGCATTGGCCGCGACCAAACCACCGAACACTGGACCAGCGTGCTGCGCCAGCTGATCCACCTGGGCTTTATCACCCAGAACATTGCCATGCACTCGGCGCTGCAACTGACCGAAGCTGCCCGCCCGGTGTTGCGCGGCGAGCTGGAGCTGCAACTGGCGGTGCCGCGTATTCAAAGCCTGAAGTCGCGTGGCAGCGCTAACCAGAAATCCTATGGCGGTAATTACGATCGCAAGCTGTTCGCCAAACTGCGCAAGCTGCGTAAATCGATCGCCGATGAAGAAAATATTCCGCCTTACGTGGTGTTTAACGATGCTACGCTGCTGGAAATGGCGGAGCAGATGCCGATCAAGGCGGGCGATCTGTTGAGCGTTAACGGCGTTGGCCAGCGAAAGCTGGAGCGTTTTGGCGCCCCGTTTATGGCGATGATCCGCGATCATCTCGATAATGACGAAGACTAAGGGCAGTAAATCATGCTGATGTTGTTTCTGACCGTGGCGCTGGTGCACCTGATTGCGTTAATGAGCCCGGGGCCGGATTTCTTTTTTGTTTCGCAAACCGCCGCCAGCCGTTCACGCCGTGAGGCGATGATGGGGGTGGTGGGCATCTCGCTGGGCATCGTCGTCTGGGCGGGCGTGGCGCTGATGGGGCTGCACCTGATCCTGCAAAAAATGGCCTGGCTGCATCAGGTTATCATGGTAGGCGGTGGAATTTACCTGTGCTGGATGGGTTGGCAGCTGCTGCGCTCCGCGCGCTCCCAGAATGCGCAATCTGCACCTGCACCGGAAGTGAAAGTGGCCCTGCCGAAGCCCGGCCGCAGCTTTATTCGTGGCTTTTTGACCAACCTGTCAAACCCGAAAGCGGTTATCTATTTCGGCAGCGTGTTTTCACTGTTTGTCGGTGATGACGTTGGCGCCGGCGCTCGCTGGGGGCTGTTCTTGTTGATCATCGCCGAGACTTTTGTCTGGTTCAGCCTGGTAGCGGTGGTGTTTGCGCTGCCGGCAATGCGCCGAGGCTATCAACGCCTGGCGAAGTGGATTGACGGATTGGCGGGCGTCTTGTTCACCGGTTTCGGTTTGCACCTGATCTTTACCCGTTGATTTTGGGGCAGTGAACCAGAGGGCCGAACAGCGATGTTCGGCCTTTTTGCATCAGGCCTTCTTTGCCGTGGCCAGCAGTCCTGCGACCAGAATGAACAACGAGCCGAAGATGCGGTTCAGCAGTTGCATCTGGCGTGGGGTCTTCAGCCAACCGGCAATACGGGTCGCCAAAGTGGCGTAGCCAATCATCACGATGATATCCACCACCACCGTAGTGACGCCGAGTACCAGGTACTGCTCGGCTTGGGGCTGATTGGGCAAAATAAACTGTGGAAACAGCGCCGCCAGAAAAACGATGCTTTTCGGGTTGGTCAGATTCACCAGCACGGCGCGGCGGAACAGACGGCGGCGCGGCAGGGTGCCCGCCAGCGTATGCAAGTCCAGCGAACCGGCGGCGCGCCACTGCTGAATACCGAGCCACACCAGATAAGCGGCACCCAGCCATTTCAGCAATTCAAAAGCCATCAGCGACTGCGAGATCAGCGCCCCCAGGCCAATGCCTACCAGCACGATATGCAGGCTCAGCCCGACCTGCAGCCCGGCGATCGAGGCTGCTGCCCCGCGATAACCGTGGCTGATGCCGGTGCTCATGGTGTTAATTGCCCCAGAGCCGGGTGACAGGCTGAGGATAAGGGTTGTCAGCAGGTAGGTTAGCCACCAGTCCAAAGTCATTGCAGTGCTCCCTGAAAGCGCCAATTTGTGCCAAAATGGTTCGGTTTTTGTAGGAATTGAATCACAATACGCTAGTATTATTTCTTGTGCCAGCGGTCACATTTTTACCGCTGGCGGCCCAGGGAAAAGCCTTTGATGACGTCGTTTACTCTCAGCACCGATGACTGGTTAACGCGTGAAACGCAGTTTGCTGCTTTCGCCACCGGCCCGCTGCTGGACTTTTGGCGGCTGCGTGAGGAGGGCGAGTTCATCGGCGTTGGCGGCGTCCCCATCCGCTTCGTACGATTCCGCTCTGCGCGTCATCAGCGGGTGGTGGTGGTAAGCCCCGGCCGCATCGAAAGTTACGTTAAATATCCTGAGGTTGCCTACGATCTGTTTCAGTGCGGCTACGATGTGATGATTTTGGATCACCGTGGGCAGGGTCGTTCCGGCCGTTTGTTGGCGGATACCCACCGTGGTCATGTGATAAACTTCAGCGATTACGTCGACGATTTCACCCAGTTTTATCAGCAGGAAGTGAAGCCACGCGGTTACCGGCAACGCTTTGCGCTGGCGCACTCAATGGGGGGCGCGATCCTGGCGCAATTCCTGGTACGTCAGCCGCAGGCCTTTGACGCCGCCGCGTTTTGTGCGCCAATGTTCGGCATTTATTTACCGATGCCGGGTTGGATGGCGAATCGCATTCTTGACTGGGCGGAGAAGCGCCAGAAGGTGCGTGAGTACTATGCGATAGGCACCGGCCAGTGGCGGCCACTGCCGTACGTGGTCAACGTGTTGACCCACAGTCGTGAACGTTATCGGCGCTGCTTGCGCTATTACGCCGACTATCCCGAGCTTCAGGTGGGGGGGCCCACTTACCATTGGGTGCGAGAAAGTCTTCAGGCCGGTCGGGATATCATCGCTCAGGCGGCTAACATCACTACGCCGCTATTGTTATTGCAGGCCGGTGAGGATCGGGTGGTCGACAACCGTTCTCACCAGGCTTTTTGTCAGGCATTGTCAGAAGCGGGGCACCCTTGCGAAGGGGGAAAACCGCAGGTTATCGAAGGCGCACGGCATGAGATCCTGTTTGAGCGGGACGCGATGCGCGCCGAAGCATTGAACGCAATCCTGCGTTTCTTTGCTCAACACTTAGGTGGTACCCCAACCGCCGACCACTCCATCAGAGGTTAGAACATACCGCTATGTATCACGTCGTCGCTTCCGATTTAGATGGCACGCTGCTGTCACCTGACCACACCTTGTCACCGTACGCCAAAGAGACCTTGAAGCTGCTGACCCAGCGCGGCGTTCATTTTGTTTTTGCTACCGGGCGTCACCATATCGACGTTGCGCAGATCCGCGATAACCTCGACATCAGCGCCTTTATGATCACTTCCAACGGCGCTCGCGTGCACAACACCGACGGTGAGCTGATTTTCAGCCATAACCTGGCCGAAGACATTGCCCGCGATCTTTACGGCATGCTGCATAACGATGCCGATATCACCACCAACGTCTACCGCAACGACGACTGGTACATCAACCGCGAAAGCCCTGAACAGAAAGAGTTTTTCCAGGAATCCATTTTCCAGTACCAGTTGTTCGAACCGGGCCTGTTGGAAACCGACGGCGTGTGCAAGGTGTACTTCACCTGCGACGATCACGAAAAGCTGCTGCCGCTGGAAGATGCCATCAATGCGCGCTGGGGCGATCGGGTTAACGTCAGCTTCTCGTTCCCAACCTGTCTGGAAGTGATGGCGGGTGGCGTGTCAAAAGGGCATGCGCTGGAAGAAGTAGCCAAGATCATCGGCTATACGCTGAAAGAGTGCATTGCCTTCGGCGACGGCATGAACGACCTGGAAATGCTGTCGATGGCCGGCAAAGGCTGCATCATGCGCGACGCGCATCAGCGCCTGAAAGATAAACTGCCTGAGCTGGAAGTCATAGGCTCCAACGTCGACGACGCGGTGCCGCATTACCTGCGCAAAATGTTTCTGGGCTGATAACACAAAGGGGAAAAACCACGCTTTTATCCCCCCTTTGTCAATAAGTCAGGGCGCCTTGCGGCGCCCTGATGGTTACTTGTGCTGGCCCTGCTTTTGCAGGAATTGCACGCCCTTGTCAGGGAAGTCGGTGAATACGCCATCCACGCCTGCCTGGTTGTAAATCACGTCATACAGCTGATTCACGTCGGTCACGTAGTTCGGCAGCGCATCGGCGCGGATGGTGAACGGGTGCACCGCCAGCTTGTTGGCATGCGCTTCTTTCACCATGTCGGTCAAGACCACCTTGCCCGGCTTGGATTTTTCCGCCACCACCAGCATGTGGTAGTCCGGCCCGATACCGTCGGCATACTGGGCGATCTGCTTCATCGCGCCCGGTTTGAACATCCAGTCATAGTCGTATTCCACCCATTTGCCGTCGGCTTTCTGCTCATAGGTTTCCTGCCATTTGTTATAGGCGATCAGTTGGATCAGCTTCAGATCCATGCCCATCTTCGGCTCCAGCTCGGTCTTAATCCGCTTCAGTTCGTTGGCGTCGAAACATTGCAGATAAACGTTATCGCCCTTGCCGGTGTAGCCGTACTGTTTCAGAACCGCCAGCACCTTGCTGGAAATGTCTTTGCCTTCCTGCTTGTGGAACCACGGCGCTTTGATTTCCGGGTAAATACCGATGTTTTTGCCGGTTGAATGATTCAAACCCTGCACAAATTCGATCTCTTCCTGGAAGGTATGGACGCGGAAGTCGGATTTGCCCATCGGGAAACGCCCCGGGTAGCCCTGCACCTTTTTGCCGTTTTCGATCTCAAAACCTTCGGTGAACTTCAGCGACTTGATTTCAGGCAGCGTAAAGTCGATGGCGTAATAACGGCCGTCTTTGCGCGCGCGGTCCGGGAAACGTTCGGCTACGTCGGTGACGCGATCGAGGTAGTGGTCATGCAACACCACCAGCTCGTTGTCCTTGGTCATCACCAGATCTTGTTCGAGGAAGTCCGCACCCTGCGCGTAGGCCATGGCCTTTGCCGGCAGCGTGTGTTCCGGCAGATAACCGCTGGCGCCACGGTGGGCAATCACCACCTTGTCGGCGGCTTGCGCAGCGCTGACCATTGAGGTGGCCAGGATAATCCCTGCCAGCAGGGCTTTGACTTGAGTCCGCATATTGTTGTTCTCCATGTTGTAGGTGCAGGGGTAGTAAAAAGGCCGCAAGGCGGCCTTTAAATAATGCGAAAGTTGTATGACGCTTAACCGCGTTTGTTGGCAGCGATTTCCGCGTGGTGTTTTTTCTCGCTCATCATGGTCAGCAACAGCAGCACTACCGCGCCGATGCTACCGCCAATCATCACCATAAAGCCGCCGTCCCAACCGAAGTAGTCAACGGTGTAGCCGACGATGGCGCTGGCTGCAACAGAGCCGCCCAGGTAACCGAACAGACCGGTGAAGCCTGCGGCGGTGCCGGCGGCTTTCTTCGGCGCCAGTTCCAGTGCGTGCAGGCCGATCAGCATGACCGGGCCGTAAATCAGGAAGCCGATGGTGATCATACAGGCCATATCAATGCCAGGATTACCGACCGGGTTCAGCCAGTAAACGACGGTGGCAATGGTCACTAGCGTCATGAAGAACACGCCGGTGGCACCGCGGTTGCCTTTGAACACCTTGTCCGACATCCAGCCGCACAGCAGGGTGCCCGGAATACCGGCATATTCGTACAGGAAGTAAGCCCAGGAAGACTTGTCCAGCGCGAAGTGTTTCACTTCTTTCAGGTAGGTCGGTGACCAGTCCAGAATGCCGTAACGCAGCAGATAAACGAACACGTTGGCTACGGCGATGTACCACAGCAGTTTGTTCGGCAGGATGTACTGCATGAAGATCTGCTTGGCCGTCAGCTCTTCTTCCGCTTTATCGGTGTAGTCGTCCGGATAATCGTTTTTGTATTCTTCAATCGGCGGCAGGCCGCAGGATTGCGGGGTGTCGCGCATCAGGGCAAAGGCGATCAGGGCTACCAGAATGGCACCGAAGGCCGGCATGTACAGCGCCGCGTGCCAGTCGTTGAACCAGGCCATGCCCAGCAAGAACAGCAGCGGTGGCAGACCGCCACCCACGTTATGGGCGCAGTTCCAGACCGAAACGATACCGCCGCGTTCCTTCTGTGACCACCAGTGTACCATGGTACGGCCACAAGGCGGCCAGCCCATGCCCTGGAACCAACCGCACAGGAACAGCAGCACGAACATGACCGCGATGCTCGATGTCGCCCATGGCACGAAGCCCATGAACAACATGACCGCGGCAGCCAAAATCAGGCCGGCGGGCAGGAACACGCGTGGGTTGGAGCGGTCAGAAACCGACCCCATGATAAATTTGGAGAAACGGTAGGCGATGGAAATACCGGACAGCGCGAAACCGAGGTCACCGCGGCTGAAGCCCTGGTCAATCAGGTAAGGCATGGCCAGGGTGAAGTTCTTGCGCACCAGGTAGTAGGCGGCATAACCGAAGAAAATCCCCATAAATATTTGCCAGCGCAATTTACGGTACAGCGGGTCGACTTTGTCGACCGGCACACGTGAAATGTGTGCTGCCGGCTTAAAAATACTCAACATGAGCGCCTCCGATGGCTTTATCTAGTTATCACATCAATATGATCTTTTACGTTCATTTGATGATTGAGCGGATATCGAATGTGGTGTTTTTTTGTTCCATAACGAGCGTCATCCTAGTCAAAACCGCCTGGTGTCGCTGTGATGAATGGCGCAAATGTTACACTTTTATGAAACACCGGCGGATTTTGAGCGATTCGTTAACGTTATGAAATAGAAAAACGCCTAAAAATCGTGATTGTGATCACATTAGTGGTTTTTTGTGGACATTTTACTTTCGTTTTAAGTTCGTTATTGTTCCTTATCAAACAAAGACCCCAATGACTGTGGCCCAATAGGGCAATAACCACGGATCCAGAGGGAGCGTCATGAGCAGCCATTCAGCAGAAAACGAAACGGATGTGATCATCATTGGCGGCGGCGCGACCGGCGCGGGCATTGCTCGTGACTGCGCACGCCGCGGTCTGCGTTGCATACTGCTGGAGCGTCATGATATCGCCACCGGCGCGACCGGGCGTAACCACGGCCTGCTGCACAGCGGTGCGCGTTATGCGGTAACCGACGGCGAGTCGGCACGCGAATGCATAGAAGAGAACCGCATCCTCAAGCGCATTGCGCATCACTGTATTGAGCGAACCGACGGGCTGTTTATCACCCTGCCGCAGGATTCACTGGCATACCAACAGCAGTTTATTGTCTCCTGCCACAGCGCCGGTATCAACGCCGAAGCGATTGATCCCCAACAGGCACTGCGTCTGGAGCCCGCGGCCAACCCGGCGTTGATCGGCGCGGTACGCGTGCCGGACGGCACCGTCGATCCTTTTCGTTTGACCGCCGCCAATATGCTCGATGCCCGTGAGCACGGCGCGCAGATCCTCACCTATCACCAGGTGGTCGGTTTATTGCGCACGGGCGATCGCGTTACCGGAGTGCGTGTTTTCGACCATCAGTCGTCGCGCCGTTACGATATTCACGCCGAAGTGGTGGTCAACGCCGCCGGTATCTGGGGTCAGCAGATTGCAGAATATGCCGACCTGCGGATCCGTATGTTCCCGGCCAAGGGCGCTTTGCTGATCCTGGGCCATCGCATCAACAACATGGTGATCAACCGCTGCCGCAAGCCGGCGGACGCTGATATTCTGGTGCCGGGCGACACCATCTCGCTGATTGGCACCACCTCCACCCACATTGACTATGACCAGATCGATAACATGCTGGTGACGCCGCAAGAAGTGGACATTCTGATCCGCGAGGGCGCGTTGCTGGCACCTGAACTGGCACAGACTCGCATTCTGCGTGCTTATGCCGGCGTGCGCCCGCTGGTCGCCAGTGACGACGATCCCAGCGGGCGCAACGTCAGTCGTGGCATCGTGCTGCTCGATCATGCCAGCCGCGATGGCCTGGAAGGCTTTATCACCATCACCGGCGGCAAGCTGATGACCTACCGGCTGATGGCGCAGTGGGCGACCGATAAAGTGTGCGAAAAGCTTAGGATAGACAGCCCCTGCACCACCGCGCAGGAGGCGCTGCCGGGCTCTCGTCAGTCGGCGGAAGAAACGGTGCGCAGCGTGGTTTCCCTGCCCGCCAGCATTCGCGGCTCGGCGGTTTACCGTCACGGCGACCGTGCAAACCGGGTACCGGCGGGGGATCGGTTGGACAACAGCCTGGTGTGCGAATGCGAAGCGGTGACCGCCGGCGAGGTGCGCTATGCGGTTAACTCCCTCACCGTCAATAACCTGGTCGATTTGCGTCGCCGTACCCGCGTTGGCATGGGCACCTGTCAGGGGGAGCTATGCGCCTGCCGTGCCGCGGGGCTGCTGACACGCTTTAACGTCACCACCCCGCAGCAGTCGATCGACCAGCTATCGCACTTCCTAAACGAGCGTTGGAAAGGCGTCCGGCCCATCGCCTGGGGCGATGCGCTGCGCGAAAGTGAATTTACCAGTTGGGTTTACCAGGGATTGTGCGGGCTCGATGCCCGGGGGGAACAGGAGGCCGATGATGCGATTTGACGTAGTGGTGATTGGCGGTGGCCTGGCGGGAATGACCTGCGCCATTCGGCTGGCGGAACAGGGCAAGCGTTGTGCGGTGGTCAGTTCTGGCCAGAGCGCACTCTATTTTTCATCCGGCTCGCTTGATCTGCTGGCGCAGTTGCCCGACGGCACCCCGGTGACAGAGCCATTGGCGGCGTTGCCCGCGTTGGCAACACAAGCGCCCCGGCATCCTTATGCGTTGATCGGCACCGAACGGGTGGCGTCGCTGTCGGGTGCAGCCGCTTCACTGTTGCAGCGCTGTGGGCTTGATCTGCAGGGCGACAACGAACGCAATCATCTGCGCATCACGCCGCTGGGCACGCGCCGGGCTACCTGGCTCAGCCCGCGAGCTATCCCCGTTACGCCGTTGGACGGCGAACTGCCGTGGCAGCACACAGCCGTGATCGGCATTGAAGGCTTTTTGGATTTTCAGCCGCAGTTGGCCGCCAGTTCACTGACGCAGAGCCTGGGCGTTCGGGCTGAGGTGGCAGATATGCACTTGCCGGCGCTGGATCGGCTGCGCAACAACCCCAGTGAATTCCGGGCGGTAAATATCGCCAGGGTCTTGGATCTGCCGGAAAACTTGACGCCAATGGCGGATGAGCTTCGGCGGTTGGCTGCGGACGCCGAGGCGATATTCATGCCGGCCTGCCTGGGGCTGGAGGATGACGGGCCACTGGCGGCGCTGCAGGCCGCGGTCGGCAAACCGATTCGCCTGCTGCCGACGCTGCCGCCTTCGGTGCTCGGGATGCGGTTGCACCAGGCGCTGCGCGCGCGGTTGCAGCAATTGGGCGGCGTTTTTATGCCGGGGGACAGCGTGCTGCGGGCGGATATTGAAGCCGGGCGTGTTACCGGTCTCTATACCCGCAATCACACCGACATTCCGCTGGTGGCGCAGCAGGTGGTACTGGCCAGCGGCAGTTTTTTCAGTAATGGGCTAGTGGCGGACTTCGACGGCATACGTGAACCGGTATTTGGACTGGATGTCGACAGTAAGGCGGAGCGTGCAGACTGGAGTTGTCGTGAGCTGTTTGCTCCACAACCCTACTTGCAGTTTGGCGTGCGCACCGATAACCGGCTGCGAGCACTAAGGCAGGGAGAGCCTTTGAGTAACCTGTACGCCATAGGGGCGGTGACCGGCGGCTACGATCCGCTGCAGCAGGGCTGCGGTGCAGGTGTTTCGCTGGTGGGAGCATTGCATGTCGCGCAACAGATTGTGGCACAGGAGGAGCAGCCATGAGCCTGCAGAAAGACAACAGTTTTGAAAACTGCATCAAGTGCACCGTCTGCACCACCTATTGCCCGGTAGCCAAAGTGAATCCGCTTTATCCCGGGCCCAAGCAGGCGGGACCGGACGGTGAGCGCCTGCGGCTAAAAGATCCGGCGCTGTACGACGAAGCGCTGAAGTATTGCACCAACTGTAAACGCTGCGAGGTGGCCTGTCCGTCCGACGTCAAAATTGGCGATATCATTCAGCGGGCGCGTGCCGACTTTGCCCAGAGCAAGCCGACGCTGCGCGACGCCATCCTCAGTCATACCGATATCATGGGCTCACTGTCGACGCCGTTTGCACCGATCGTCAACGCTGCCACCGGGTTGAAGCCGGTGCGCGCGCTGTTGGACAAGGCGTTGAAAATTGACCACCGTCGCGAACTGCCGAAATACTCGTTTGGCACCTTCCGCCGCTGGTACCGCCAGCAAGCGCAGGCCCAACAGCGTTACGCTGAACAGGTGGCTTTTTTCCACGGCTGCTTCGTCAATTACAACCATCCACAGCTGGGTAAAGACCTGATCAAAGTTTTCAATGCGATGGATATCGGCGTGCAGTTGCTCAAGCGCGAAAAATGCTGCGGCGTGCCGCTGATTGCCAACGGCTTTATTACCCAGGCCAAGAAACAGGCCAGGGTGAATGCCGAATCGCTGCATGAGGCGGTGTTGGAGCGCGGGATCCCTGTTGTGGCCACTTCATCGAGCTGTACTTTTACGTTGCGTGACGAATACCCGCATTTGCTGGAGGTGGACACCTCGGCGGTGCGTGAACGGGTGGAGCTGGCGACGCGCTATCTGTACCGCCTGCTCAATCAGGGGCGCAGGTTGCCGCTGAAGCACACGCCGTTGCGGGTGGCCTACCATACGCCTTGTCACATGGAGAAAATGGGCTGGACGGCCTATACGCTGGAATTACTGCGACAGATACCGGGGCTGGAGCTGGTGGTATTGGATTCGCAGTGTTGCGGTATTGCCGGCACCTACGGTTTTAAATCCGAGAACTATGCGACTTCGCAAGGGATTGGCGCATCGCTGTTTCGTCAGATTGAGGAGAGCGGGGTCGATTTGGTGGTCACGGACTGCGAAACCTGCAAATGGCAAATCGAGATGTCGACCAGCAAGCGCTGCGAACACCCGATCACCCTGCTGGCACAGGCTTTGGCGTAGGGCGCAGCAGTGTGAACTGCGCCCTATAGGCTGAGTCAGTAAAAGTTTACTTGTTCAGTTTCAGCGTTTTGATGATGCCTTCGGCTTCACTTTGCGCCTGCTGCTGGTTATCCGCCGGCAGCGTCACCTGAATGGTCAGCATGTTGTTATCCAGCGTGCCGATCAGGATGGAGGAGTAGGCCTTCTCGCCGCCGCTGGTAATGATGCTGTCCAACTGACGCAGCGGCACGCCGTTTACGTCGATGGCTTTGTTGGTCACCACCTGCAGGTTGGCATCACGCGAACGTTGGGTATCTTCGAGACGCTTGCTCAAGGTTTCCAGACTGTCGGCGGTTTTGTCGCCGAGGATCACGATCACTGCGCGTTGGCCGGTGCTGTCGGCGTAAACGTGCATGTTGTTCGCCTGATTACCCAGCTTGCCGCTTTGGTCTGCCATACCGACCGGCAAGGTGAACGCCAGCTTACCCTCCAGCAAGCTTACCTGTTGCCCGGCCGGTGCGCTGGCTGCGGCATCGCCCGCCGGCGCTTTGGTGTCTTTGGTTTCGCCGTCGCAGGCCGCGAGGCCAAGTACTAACAGGCTGATACCCATCAATTTTGCTACTTTACGCATTGGGCTTCCTTCTTCCTTTCAGGTAGGGTTTCACTGCCGTATCGCAACCTATTCCAGGGTGAAATGCAAGGCAGATGTTGTCACAAGGTTTTCTCAAGTAATAGCCGATAATCAGCCACTTCGCCTTTCTTTTCCAGTTGAACAATCTGATAGTGATTGTTGATAAGCATCATCAGCATCGCACGGAACTGATTACGGGTTTTCACCCTCAACTGGTGATAACCCTGCGCCCGCGCCCAGTTTTCCTGCTCGGCCAATAGCGCTAACGCCACACCGTGGCGGCGATAAGCCGGCAATACGGCACCCAACCAGCTGTAAAACACCCCGTCTTGCTGCTGATAACCGAGTTTAAAACCGGCAGCCTGGCCATCGACTTCGGCGATCAGTGCGGCCATCGGGAGTGAGCCGATACGCTGTTGCAGATCGTTGAGGTTGTGCAGATGGTCGAATTCGGGGATTTGCTGATACAGACGGTGAACTTCTTCGAGGGTGGCGTGGCGGGTGGTGACGGTCATGGCGGCCTCCGGATGGGTAGGCCGCCAATGATAACACGGGTCAGCTCGGTTGCAGGCTGCTGTCGCCCTGGCGAGCGGCAATGCGTTTGAGCAGCATATTCAGCAGCACGCCATACATTGGCAGGAAGAACAGCATGCAGATCAGCACCTTGAAGCTGTAATCGACCAGCGCAATCTCGACCCAGTTGTTGGCCATAAAGGCGTCGCTGCTCTTGTAGAATGCAATAAAGAAGAACGACAGCGTGTCGCTGATATTGCCGAGGAACATGGCCGCGGCAGGGGCCACCCACCAGGCGCTGCGCTGGCGTAACCGGTTGAAAACGTGTACGTCGAGGATCTGACCGAGCACGTAAGCCATAAAGCTGGCGACGGCGATGCGTGCGACAAACAGGTTAAAGCTGCCCAGTGCGGCAAACCCCTGCCATTCCCCCTGATAGGTGACGGTGGAGATGACGTACGAGATAAACAGGGCCGGCACCATCACCGAAAGAATGATGCGTCTCGCCAGCGGGGCGCCAAAAATACGCACCGTCAGGTCGGTTGCCAGAAAGATAAACGGGAAGGTAAACGCGCCCCAGGTGGTATGGAAGCCGAAAATGGACATCGGCAACTGCACCAGGTAGTTACTGGAGGTAATGATGACAATATGGAACAGCGATAGCCAGACCAACGCGGTAAGGCGCTGTCGAGCGGTAAACGAGTACATGTTGTAGCCTTTTTAGCAGTGGGGTGAGGGAACCCAGAATGTCTTGTCTGTGCAGCGAAAAAAGCTGCGCGGCCGCATGATACGCGTTTGCGCAACCAATGCAATGGTTAAATTTAACGCAAACGTTAACGCATCTTGCACAGAAAAACTACCGGCGTAAACTAGGCGCTAATGAGATGCGGCGAGCGTGCGCCGATCGCTTTTGACCGAGAAAAATTGCATGACTGACTTGTTTGCCCAGGCCGACCAGACGCTTGATGCGCTGGGGTTGCGCTGTCCGGAACCGGTAATGATGGTGCGTAAAACCGTGCGCCATATGGATAACGGTGAAACCTTGCTGATTATCGCTGACGATCCGGCCACCACCCGGGATATCCCGGGCTTCTGCCGTTTTATGGAGCATACGCTGGTGGCGCAGGAAACTGAAAAAACGCCTTACCGCTATTTATTGCGTAAAGGTGTTGAGCGCTAATCGCCGCTTTTGCCTAGCGTTTTTGCAGTATTTGCTGTGCGTCCGATGCGCGAGCATGCATTGCCAGCCCCCTGAAATCCTGCGGGCGGTAATAGTGGGGCGGCACCGGCAGAGAATGCATCGCATCCGTCGGCCAGAGTTGCAGTTCACCCAGCCTGGCCAGCCAGAACCCCTGAACCTGCAGCGGTAACATCAGGCGCTGTGGGGCGGTACTTTCGAACGGGGGCCGATGGGGCAGGCGATTGCTGCCGGTGGTGTAATCCCGTTTCAAGACCAAAAACTTCTCCGGCACCCGGCGATGGCTGTCCCACCAGTCGCCATCAATCCCGTCGAGTTGCCGCTGTGTTTCCCTGATGGAGACGGCGCCAAGCTGGTGCAGGGCCTGGGGGAGCAGCGTCTCCATGGCGTGGTTGTAGGCCGTGAGGGAAACCGCCTGCCCCTGCAAGATAGCATCGATCGCCAGCCGTGATCCCAGCAGGTTGGAATACAAATCCTCCGGTGAAAAAGCCGAGACCTCCTCTGAAAACCCCGGTACCGACTGATAGCCATACCACTGTGCCACTTCATGCCACGCCGCCATTTGAAAGGCGAGTTCTCCTGCCAAATACGCCGCGAGCGTATAGCGCTGCGCAGCATCCTTAGGCGGGGTAAAGGCGTTCAGCTGGATACGGCGTATTGCCAACTCGGGGCTAAGATCGATATTCCATTGCTGGCCCAATCGGGGTAGCAGTTGGCTGAACAGGAAAAGGGTATTGTCGGCGGTGTCGCGCACGTGAGCGATATCGATAAATCCCCCGCGGCGGGTGTACATCACCCCCAATTGCTCGCTGCCAAGTCCCATCAAGTTGCTAACGGCATTGAAAGCGCTGTCGTTATAGTGGTGACGGCCAAGCCGGTCTGCATCCACCAGGTTACCCAACTGATAAAAGGGCACCGGGATACCCCAAACTTGCGCTTTGAGGTTGTAGCCAAAGGCACAGCAGGGGCGCAAACCATCCGGCGGGGACAGCGGCGCAGCCACCGGCCAGGCGATACGGCTTTCGTTGATGGGTTGCGAGGTCACCAACGTTTCCACGGGTTTGGCAGTTAGCGCGGAAGTAAACGACAACAAAACCAGCAGTACAACAGAGCGCATTAAAAAGCTTCCCCAACCTGAAAGTAAAATCCACTGCTGCCACGTCCGATGCCAAAATCGAGCCGCACGTTCATTTTCGGTTTGAATTCAAAACGGTAACCCGCTCCCAGCGTGGGTAACCAGGGCCCCTGGCCCAAATCACCGGCCTTGCTACTTAGCGTGCCCGCACCGGCCCAAAGAACGTAACCGTGGCGCCAGTTCAGCTTGCGACGATACTCGATCTGGCTGCTGAACACATTTCTGTCGCGATAGCGGCCTTGATAATAGCCGCGCATGCGTTTGTCGTCACCCAGGCCGGACAGCCTGTCCCAGGGCACCTCGCCCGTCGTCAGGCGGCTGTAAGCGTCTAACGCCAGCACGCTTTTCGCACTCAAGCTGTGGTAGGCATTGTACTGGCCTTCTACAGCATTGAAACGGCTGTCGCCGCCCAATTCGGGCGCAAAATAGGTGTCGCTCAGGCGAAGATACTGGCCACGGCTGGCATTAGAAACGAAGTCGCGGGTATCGTAACTCAGCGAACCGCTGACTCCTGAACTTAGCGATGAAACGCCGGCCTTTTGGGCCCTTAGCAGGCTGCTGCCATCCTCATCCGTCTTGCTGGCGTGCGTCGAGGAAAAATCCCAGCCAACCCCCGCGTAGGTGGCATTGGCAATGCGATACAGCAGCTGTGGCGCTATCTGGAATGCCTGCTGCGTGTACTTTTCTTTGTTACCGTTGTTATGCCCAGCCTGGTAACCGGTGCCCCAGAAATAGGTGGGCATATTATTCAGCGAGCCGTCGGCAAAGAAACGCCATTGGTCTTCGGCGAAAAAACTGTGGTTTTGGAAACCGACGCCGAAGGCGCCGGTAGTGCTGAAAAAGCCCTTTAGCGCCAGCGTCGAGTTTTGGCTGACCTTATCGCGGTTGTCCGGCCGGTATATTCCCACCACGGCGGTGCCGATGCCCAGACCGAGTTCTGGCGTATAGAACGGGCCGGGCAACACACCCCAGTCGATGGTTTTACTGCTGTCAAAATGGTTGTCAGACCCCAGCGGGGCCAACATTCCATCGATTTGCTGACGTGACAACAAGGCGGCGTTGGCCGAGGGCAGCAGCACCAACAAGGCCAGCGGTAAACTGCGGAGCGATATTGCCATCAGAAGCGATATTCACCCGAGACCATAAAGCTGTTGCGTTCGCTAAAGCCAAACTCGGTCAACAGGTTAAAGTGTTTAGTGATTTCATACTGCGTGCCAATCAGTACGTTCCACGGTGATTGCAGATGCTGCTTCACGTCGAAACGGCCTTCTCCTTTCCCATTGGCCATTTGCATCATTTGCTGAAGCTCTGCCGGCATTTTTAAGTCAGACAGGCTGCCTTTGAACCTTTGCTGCACGTCCTGATACATGGTGCCGACCCACAGGTTGAGGTGGCTTTGGCCACTGATACCCGGTACCAGGAAGCGGTAACCTACCCGAGGCGACACCGTCAGCGCGGAAATCTGACCATCAAGGATATCGAAATTGGTGCGGGTGTAGTTGGTATCGACCGAGGTGAACCAGTTCTCATAACCTCCGACCAGGGTGAAACCGGCACCGTAGGTGGTGCCTTTAAAATCGAGTTTGAAATCCAGATCTTTCAGTGTCCCCTCTTTGTTCATCTCGTGTACGAGATACGCGATCACGCCATCCGGTCCACTGAACTTGTTGGGGTCGGCGTCCACGGAGACCTTGGATAATGAACTGCCTTTGGTGTGACCGATAATGCCGTAAACATTCAGGAACGGCAGCACCCAGGTGTCCAGACGCATGGTTTCCGTTTTGCTTTTCTCACGAGTTTTGCCCACGTCAATGTTGAACAAATTGGATGGCAAGGGAGTTTTACCCAGGCTCAGGCCGGAAAATTGGATACTGTCGACATCGATATTCTGCCGCATGTTCATGTAGTTGAAGCCGATCCCGAAGGGTTCCGGCAAATCATAACCGCGAGCCCGTGCTTCATCCCCCCAAAGGGGGAGCAGGCGGTGCTCCGGCTGGGGTTTCGCCTTCGGTACATCAGCATGCTGGGCTGCCGGCAAGGTATGTTGGGTGATGAAGAGGGGGCGATCGGCACTATCGATGAGCCGCTCGGTGGCGGCTGAATCAGGCTGCTGCGCCAGAGCCAGTGAAGGGATAAAAGGAACGACGATCAGGTTGAGAATTTTAAAATATAGCGGTTTCATTCATTCGGCCATGACTCTGATAAGTTTGATTGGCTTATCGGGTTTCAGTGAATAGATGGCGGAAGAATATAGAAAGGCCTGCTGGTTTTATGGTTATTACGTGCGACTTGGCGGTGTTATTTTTCGGGTAAGTGAGTCAGGGGGCTGTCAATGTCCCCCTGACATGTGGTTCTTATTACTGACGTTTTTTCAGCAAACGCAGGGCGTTGGCGGTGACCAGCGCGGTGGCGCCGGAGTCTGCGAGCACCGCCAGCCACAACCCGGTCAGGCCCATCAGGGTGGTGATCAGGAATATCCCTTTCAGCCCCAATGCAATGGTGATGTTCTGGCGGATATTGGCATGTGTTGCCCGTGAGATGCGGATCATCTCCGCCACGCCCAGTAGCCGATTGTGAGTCAGCGCTGCGTCGGCGGTTTCCAGAGCTACATCGGTGCCACTGCCCATGGCAATGCCGATGCTGGAGGCTTTCATTGCCGGCGCGTCGTTGATGCCGTCACCGATCATCGCCGTTGGGCGCAGCTCGCTCAGCTCGGTCACCGCTCTTACCTTGTCTTCCGGCAGCAGCCCGGCGCGGTAATCCAGCCCCAGCTCAGCGGCAATCGCTGCGGCGGCACGCGGGTTGTCACCGGTTAACATCACCCCGTTGATCCCCAGCGCATTCAGTTCGGCAATCGCCTGCTTGGCGTCGCTGCGCAGCGTGTCGCGCAGGGCCAACAGGCCGATCGGCACGCCATCTTCCAGTACCACTACCGCCGTTTTACCGGCATTTTCCAACTGTTCTACCCGGTCAGTACCCTGCCGGTCGAGCAAGCCGGCAGCCAGCTTGGCCGGTGTGCTGATCAGCACGGTTTTACCGTCGACAATGCCTTCCACACCGACGCCGGCCAACGCGCGGCGATGCTGTGCCGGCGGCAGAGGGGCGCCATATTGTTCTGCGCGGTTGATAATGGCCTGCGCCAACGGGTGATGGGAGCCGGCTTCTACCGCGGCGGCAAGGGTCAACAATGACTGTTCGCCGATACCGTTGAGCGGCAGTACGTCCGTGACCGTCGGCTTGCCTTCCGTCAGGGTACCGGTTTTATCGAAGGCGATGGTTTGTACCTGGCCCAACTGCTCCAGCGCGGCGCCACCTTTAATCAGCGCACCGCGACGGGTTGCCGCCGCCAGTCCGGAGGTAATGGCGGCCGGCGTGGAGATCACCAGCGCACAAGGACAGCCGATCAGCAACAGGGTCAGGCCGCGATAAATCCAGACATCCCAGGGTTGCGCATACACCAACGGCGGAACCAGGATCACCGCAATGGCCAGCAGCATAATGGCCGGTGTGTAGTAACGGCTGAAGCGATCGAGGAAACGCTCGATCGGCGCGCGGCGCTCTTCGGCTTCTTCAATCAGTTGTAGGATGCGGTCGATGGCGTTTTTGCCCGGTTCGGAAATCACCTTCATCTGTGCGGCCTGATCGACCGACAAACTGCCCGCCGCCACTTTCTGACCCTGCTGACGTTCGACCGGGACCGACTCGCCGGTCAGGGCGCTTTCGTCGAAGCTGGCGAACGGGTTGAGCAGTTCGGCATCGGCCGGCAGGCGACCGCCGGGGGCAATTTCAATCACGTCACCGGGGCGCAGGCTGGCGACCGGCACGCGTTTGCGTTCGGTTCCCCGCAGCAGCAGGGCATCTTCCGGGACCAGCTCCATCAGCGCCTTCACGCCACGGCGGGCGCGGTTGGCGGCATAGGATTCGAGCATTTCGCCGACCATAAACAGCAACAGCACCATGGCCGCTTCGGCGGTCGCGCCAATAAACAGCGCGCCGATGGCCGCCACGCTCATCAGGGTTTCAATGGCAAACGGTGTGCCGGAGCGGATCAATCGCAGCGCTTTGGTGGCGACTGGTGCCAGTCCCACCAGCGTGGTGGCGATAAAGGCAATGCGGCTCAGCTCAGGGTTGACCATGCTGAGCGCCCAACTGACGATCATCAGCGCGGTGAGCAGCAGCAATGGGCCAAATTCCCCCAGGCGCGAAGGCTTTGGTGGCTCGGTTTGGGTTGGCTGGGTGCCAAGCAGGGTAAAACCGGCTTGTTTTACCGCATCCTGAATGCGCAGGCTGAGATCGGACTGGCCGTCGACCACCAGCTTTTCAGTGGCAAACAGCACGCGGGCATTTGCAACGCCTGGAATAGCGGTAACGGCATTCTCAATTTTTTTGGCGCAGCTTGGACAGTCCATGCCCGTGACCTTCCAGCTGTAGCGTTGACTACCGGCGAGGGGGGCGGCAACTGGCCTGTCGCTCTCCTCGTCGGGATCCCCATGATCGTCAGCGCTGCAACAGCTGGCGCCATGATCGTGGCTATGGGCGTGCTCGCTGTGGTCAGCGGCATTTTGTTTTTCACTGCTGCAACCGTGCTGAGTTTTGCTGTGGCTATGATTGCAACCGCAGCCGCCTTCGGCGTGGTTATGTTCCTGATGATTATGGTTTTCATGGTTATGCATAACGTCCCCCTCAGGGCAGTTAATGAGCTTCTTGAAACCCACTCTACACCCTGGAGTCCACTCCAGAGTCAAGCGCCGGATGAGAATTATTGCTAACGGCGTGACTGAGGGGAAGTTGGGGCATTTCTTTCTGCCTATGTCGTTTATCGCGGGGACAACGAGCGCGAATCGCTCAAGCGGGCACGAGGCTATTAGTCAAAAAAAGAAAATGTTATTCCGGCAGGAACTAAAAAATACCGGCGGCTAATAATAAAGAGTTATTAATCTATAACGCTTTAGCAAAATTTAACTTTTAGCCGTCTAAATCCCAGCACGATTCGCTTGACCCTACAGGCCGCATTTTTGTTGGAGTTTGTTACCAACTCATGGCGTTTAAGTTTCATTAATATTGTAAATAATGGAAAAAACCAGCACAAATCGCCTTCGAAACGACAATAAATGGCTGATTATTTTATGTTCAGTTTTGAGCCCCTGCCTATAATTGGAATCGATTACCTTTTATATCGGTAATCTTATTTGCTGATATATATGCATTAATTCTATCTAACACACTGCCGTCAACGGCGCATAAAGCCCTTCCCGTTAGCATGCGGTTAGTTATCCGCGGCTTCCTGGCAGGTTATGTCTATCTGTCTGATTGAAAACAATCAGCTAATGAGTGGAATCGAACCAATGCAATCTACTAAAAAGGCAATTGAAATTACTGAATCCAGCCTTGCGGCTGCGGGCTCCGGTTACAATGCAGTAGACGATTTACTGCATTATCATGAGCGCGGCAACGGCATTCAGGTTAATGGCAAGGACTCATTTTCTACCGAACAAGCCGGGCTGTTCATTACCCGCGAGAACCAAACCTGGAACGGTTATAAAGTTTTTGGCCAGCCGGTTAAATTAACCTTCTCTTTCCCGGATTATAAATTCTCTTCCACCAACGTCGCCGGCGATACCGGGCTGAGCAAATTCAGCGCGGAACAGCAGCAGCAGGCCAAGCTGTCGTTGCAGTCCTGGTCTGACGTGGCCAATATCACCTTTACCGAAGTTGGCGCCGGCCAGAAGGCCAACATCACCTTCGGTAACTACAGCCAGGATCGTCCCGGCCATTATGACTACGATACCCAGGCTTACGCCTTCCTGCCGAACACCATTTATCAGGGCCAAAACCTGGGCGGGCAGACCTGGTATAACGTCAACCAGTCGAACGTGAAACACCCGGCCAGCGAAGACTATGGCCGCCAGACCTTTACCCACGAAATTGGTCATGCGCTGGGCTTGAGCCATCCGGGCGATTACAACGCCGGTGAAGGCAACCCGACCTACAGAGACGCCAGCTACGCCGAGGATACTCGTGAGTTCAGCCTGATGAGTTACTGGAGTGAAACCAACACCGGTGGCGACAACGGCGGGCACTACGCTGCGGCACCGTTGCTGGATGACATTTCCGCTATTCAGCATCTGTATGGCGCCAACCTGACCACCCGCACCGGCGATACCGTGTATGGCTTTAACTCCAATACCGGTCGTGACTTCCTCAGCACCACCAGCAACTCGCAAAAAGTGATCTTCGCGGCCTGGGATGCGGGCGGCAATGACACCTTCGATTTCTCCGGTTACACCGCTAACCAGCGCATTAACCTGAACGAGAAATCTTTCTCCGACGTGGGTGGGCTGAAAGGCAACGTGTCCATTGCCGCGGGTGTGACCATCGAGAACGCGATTGGCGGTTCAGGCAATGACGTGATCGTCGGCAATGCGGCCAACAACGTGCTGAAGGGGGGCGCGGGCAACGACGTGCTGTTCGGCGGCGGCGGGGCCGATGAGCTGTGGGGCGGTGCGGGCAAAGACACCTTTGTCTTCTCTGCGGTCAGCGATTCTGCGCCGGGTGCTTCCGACTGGATCAAGGATTTCCAGAAAGGCATCGATAAAATCGACCTGTCATTCTTCAATCAGGGTGCGAAGGGCGGCGATCAGATCCACTTCGTCGATCATTTCAGCGGCGCAGCGGGCGAAGCTTTGCTGTCTTACAATGCGTCGAATAACGTCAGCGATCTGGCCCTGAATATCGGCGGCCATCAGGCGCCGGACTTCCTGGTGAAGATCGTCGGCCAGGTGGACGTCGCCACTGACTTTATCGTGTAACAGTCCAGATGGTAACGCCCGGCCCCGGTTGGTCGGGCGTTATACGGGAGCCGATATGAAGGGCAGCTTAGCGCACGCCGCCTTAGTGGCAGGCGGCATGATGGTTACGGGAGCAGTTATGGCCAGCAGTTTGGTTCTTCTCAGCGCGCAGTCACTGGCGGGGCAATGGCAGGTTGCCAATGCGGAACAGCAATGTCAGATACAATTTTTGGCCAACGAACAGCCTGAAACCCATGGCTACGTCCTGGTCGATCGCCAGCGCTGTTTGGAAAAGGTGTTAACCGCCGAGGTCGTCGGTTGGCGCCCGGCACCGGATGGTATCGCTTTGCTTCGGGCGGATGGCAGTACGCTGGCGTTCTTCTCGCGCGATGGCGATATTTATCGTAACCAGCTTGGGGCAGATGATGGGCTGACGTTGAAGGCGTTGGTATAACAACCGCGGGTTCGGTAGCCGAACCCGCCCTGATGAGCTTTAAAGGTACAGAGAACGTACGATCAGGAAATGACCGGAGAAATAGCAGAAGGCCACCAGCGCATCTGCGGCGCGGAAGGTCCAGCGATAGCGGTTAACCAGCCATACCACGTTGGCCAGTAGCAGCAATGAAGTGCCCGCCAGCAGCGAGAAACCGAAATCGGTGCTGCGCATAAAGTATTGTTCACCCGCCAGCCACACCATCAGCAGCGTCATGGCGACATAGGTGGCAATAGGCCATCGCATTTCTTCCAGCCGCGTCCAAATCGTCGCCAGCAACAGCACGCCGATAATCAGCAGCGCCAGCGGCAGCGGCCAAAACAGGCTGAAGGTCATCTGGCTGGCGAAGCTCAGGGTATACAGCAAGTGCGAAAGGAAAAATGCCCCGATGGCGTAAAGCACGCGTTCGCGCGGCAGCAGCAGCAGAGTGTCGGCGATCAGGGTTGCCAGCAGGCCGAGGACGATCAAATACCCGGCAGGCCCCAACACCGGCGCCTGCCATGCCAGCAATAACAGCAACAGCAGGGTGATGGGCTTAAACACCCAACGCTGCCAGCGCGGCCCACGGTAGGAGGCATCGACGAACAGCCAACCGGAAAAGAATACGGCAAGGAACGGCCAACTCATTATGTCTTCCTTATTCATTATGGGAACCGCAGCAGCCGGTTCCAAATTGTCACCAGTGTCACTTCCTGATTGCAGTGTAGGCAGCGCCCCTGCAATCGACAATGCTTTCTTGCTGATGAACGGTAACTTATTTGCAGAGTAAGAAAGGGCGGCGAAGTTTCTTTCGAACAAAGCTGCTGGCAATGGCGGCTCAGGCGTTGCGGATCATTTTCTGAGAGCCATAATTTTCAGATGAGAATGCTAATTAATTAGTAATTAATGCTGCGCGTGACAATAATAGCTAAGGATTAATCTTAGAATCTCATTATTATTTAGCAGGTTGGGTAACTGCATTTGCAGTTTTAGCTGTTTTTAGACCCGCCGTCGGTCCCGCCTGATACATGATGTTTCTGGGGAGTTATGCAATTGGAAATAAGAAAATATCTGAATGAATCAGAAATAAAAAAAATGATAAAAAATATAAAGGGAGGACTCAATTCGATCAGGGACAGTTGCATGATCACCATGTGTTTTGTTCACGGTTTGCGGGCCAGCGAGTTAAGCCGTATGACGGTGGACAATATAGAGCTCGCCGAGCGGCGGGTTTTTATTTCGCGACTGAAGAATGGCCTGTCGGTTCAGCACCCATTACAGCCGGATGAAACCCTGATGCTTAAACGCTGGTTGGATCACCGCAAATACAGCCCACACGCCGGTCAGCCCTGGTTGTTTCTATCGCGCAAAGGCGGGCGGTTATCACGCCAGCAAATCTACCGACTGATCCGCGATTACGGCAAGGCGGCCTGTCTCGAATTACCTGCCCACCCCCATATGTTGCGTCACGCCTGCGGCTATAGCCTGGCGAATAAAGGCATGGATACCCGATTGATACAAGATTATCTCGGCCACCGGAATATTCAGCATACGGTGCTCTATACCGCCAGCAATGTCCGCCGTTTTAAAAGAATCGAATTTTAACTTTAGGTCAGGAGATTAATCCTCTCGAAATAGCCACAGTGTGAACTCACTGTCGTAACGGCCGTCGGTCATTAAATGACACTCTTCCACCGCTGTGTGAACGGGGTGTTTTTTCGGGCTCAATATTGCAATGCTCGGCGGCGGCAAACAGCGCCACCTCATGGGGCACGTTAAGCCGTCGCATAAGATTGTGCTTCTGACCACTGACGGTTTTAACGCTTTTTCCCAGTAACCGTGCGGTCGCCGTGACGCTGCCGTTGTGCAGCAGAGCGGCCAACACCTGCTGTTCTGCCGTCGGCAAGGCAATCTGCGCGCTGGCATGCTGTGGGCCATAAAGCAGCGCCCCCAGCGCATAGAGTTCGCCGTTGTGCTGCAAGCCGGCTTTGTCCATGGCCCGTTTTTTATGACTGGAAATGGTACGAATATCCCGATTCATGCGGGCGGCCAACTGCCAGGGGTGCATACCACCCAGCAACGTCAGCAACACCCTACTCTCGGTTAGCGTCAAGAGTGGCAGGCTTTGTGGCTGTTTGACGGCCAGACCGGGGGCAATGTTCAGCACGTTTAACAGACGGTGCCAGGCGGGGGCGGAAAACGGCGCCAGCAGGCTCAGTTTCAGATCATGTCGGCAAGACTTCAGCACCACCAGTTGCCACAGTAGCGGCAACCAGTTGATGCCGCCGGTATGGGGCAGGGGTTCCAGCCGCACGGCGCTTTCGGCGGCGGGGTGTAGTTTAAGGACAATACTGGGCAGACTGTCTGCCGTGGCGATATTACGCAGCAGGTCCTGCTCCTTGGGGGCGGGGAAATAGCCGGTGTGCTCGTTAACGGTCAAACGCATATCATCTCTCCTGCAATCAAATGAAAAATAGCGCCGGGGTTAAAACACCCAGTAGAGCAGCAGCGCAAACAGACACCAGAGCAGTGCACTGAGAGCAAACACCAGATCCCAGGCAAACTGTTCCAGGTAATACAGGGTTCTTTTGGTCAAGAGCGGGTTATCCCCCTTGGTTTGAAAAAGCCGGGGCCGATTAAACGCAACGCTGTTCATGTCATCACGGCCTGGCCCCGGTGGGAAAAGTTGTCTATAAGCAACGTCCCCAACGAGGGGAGCGAAGAGGGCCGGCTATTACAGATGCAGTTCGCTCCACGGTCGCTGTAGAAGCTGTGCCCAGACGCTTTGCCTGTCTTCACTGTGAACCCGGGTGCTCTTCGTTCGTAATGGCTGGGGTTGGCTCACCGTGCGGATCCAGACTCGCAGTTCCTGGCGGTGCGATCGCGGATGGGTGTAAACGTGTTGATCGCAGGTGATGCAAGGGCTGTGCACGATATAGCGCAGAATGTAACCTGCTTTACGGCGCGGTACGTTAAAGGCCTGCATGATGCGTTGGCGATTCAGATAGTGGTTTTGCAGCAACCCCCAGGTGGCCACAATGCGACATAATGGCTGTTCGGCCAGGTGCGCTACCGTTTCTGGCAGGGTGATACTCTCGTCATGCTGAAGCTTCATAAAACCCCCTGTCTCCTTGTTCAATGAATAGCTGTTGAGGTGGCTTTGCCATAGATAAATTGTCTTGCGCCCGGTGCTTGTGATTAATGCTGAAGCCAGTGTTAGGTGACTTGAAAAAACAAGGGTAAATCTGTCGTCACTATTGGGTATTTTCTTCACGAGCACGCTCCCACCACTATTTCCACCTTTGCTGTTTTAAAGGGAACCGGTGCAAAGATGCAGAATTTCCTTTTGGTATATCAATTAAAGTTGTTTTTTATTTTCTCCTTTATTTTCAATGTGATGCATTGGTTTTGTCGTTCTGAAAATGCGACATTTTGGACCAAAGAGTGACATTCAGATAATTAAGCTGTTTTTTTGTGGTTCGCTGGTTCAATGTTTTATTTTGTGTCGAATGCCCGTGGATTTATCAGTGCATGTATCTGAAAATAAAATGACGTTGCTTCGCTGTTTGATTGCGTTAATTTATTTAACAAAGGTTCGCTTCGGCGGGCCTTTTTTATTTTGTTTTGTGGGTGATTGATATTGAAGGGAATAAAATTATTGCGTAAAAGCGGGGGGTATTCTTATTGACTTGAAATTGTACAAAACTAAGATATGTAACACTTTGGTCCAAAATGACCTATTTTTCACCTCACTTTTTTTGCCATAATCCAATAAAGCGATTGGGATTGCTTGCGGTATATATCACCGTATGTCGAATATTCCGGTGACCCAGATAATCCTGAATCAAACGCGTGTCCACGCCCGAATCTGCCAGCGCATAGCCACAGGCATGTCGCAGCATATGTGGGTGCGATGCCACCGTAATATTGGCGGCCTCGCCGTAACGTTTAATCAAGTAATGCACGTGTTTACGCGTCAGTTGACCGCCTTTTTGCGACAGAAATAGCCACTCACTGTCAGCATCGCGCCACCTGCCGCGCAAATTCAGCCAGCACAACAAGTGCGGCAGCTCATCTTGCGCCAGGGGATGCACGGTCGAAAAACCGTTCTTCAGGCGACGGATATAAATCACGTTATCGCGCAAATCGATATCAGATATTTTTAACTGACAGGCTTCGCTGGCGCGCAGCCCATGGATAAAACACATCTGTATTAAACAACGGTCACGCTCCGGATGTTTTCCAATGTGCGTGGCAAACAGAATGTCATTTATTTCACCGAGAGTGAGGTGTTTTCGAGTTTTCATTATTTTGGCTCCATATACCCTCTCCGGCCCGATGCCGTATGAGGATCTTACCGGAGAGAAAATAGCCTGTTTCCATTTTTTTACGTATCTATTTTCTTCGCGAATAAATGGCGGCAGCCGATCTGACATGAGGAGTAAAAACCACCATGCAGCAGGAAATAACCGCGATGTCCGCACCCACGATACTCACCCGCAAGGCCGCCCGTGCCGTTGCCGGAAAAGCCGCCAGTTTGGAGCGGCGCATCATGCAACTTAGCGGCATGGCTTATGGCGTAGAGGATTGGTTGTGCGCTTTGCGCAAGGCTGCCGAGCTGTGGCGTTGCGTCAGTGAGACGCCCTTGTTGGCTGAAAACGAACGACGCTATGCCCGGTTACGCCACCGGCATTGTTCGCACCCGGCAACCCAATTGCTGGTACGTCAACGCTATCAGGCCGATTACCAACAACCCTGAATCCACTGCAGAGGACTAACTTATGTCTGCAATCGCCCTTCCACCTCGTTTGCGTGTGGTCGTGATGATGAGGCCGGGGTTGATGCGCGAAGGCACCCTGCGGGTGCTCGAACTGGCCGGTCAGGCAATCGCATCGTTAACCGTGGTCGACGATCTTTTGACTCTGAGACAGGCGCTGTCGCAAGGCGGAGCGGATATCATCCTCACCGGCCTCACTGGGCACCGCGACAGGCTGCGCGACTTTTTTCTGTTCTATTCCCACTACCTGCGCTTCAACATCGACACGACATGGCTGTTGTACAGCGAACCCCTCACTCCTTTGCTGACCACTCTCAGCCCGTTGGCCCCCCATGAAGGGCCGCTGTGCCTGCCACACGATCTGCAGCCGCATCTGCTGCACGATTTACTGTTGAAACGCCAGGCAATGAGCCACCTTGCTTTTATGAACAGCGACCCGTTTCCCCGGATGACGGCGAATATTGTGCTCAGTTGGCCCGAGTTGCAGGTTCTTAGTCATTTTGTCTGTGGTGCACTGGAACATCTGACTACGCCGACGGGCGGATTCACGACGAAGACCCTGAGCGCCCATAAACGCAGCGCGATGCGCAAACTGGGCGTGTGCTGCGATCAACAACTCCATGCGTTGCTGCATGGATCTCGGCTATGTCCAGCAAGGAGGCTCCCGGATGTGGTCGTCAGCCAGGGATAAACGTATCCGTCGCTACACCTGGCTGGCGATGCTGCTGGTTTGTGGCATGTTTTGGTGGGGGGGCATTTGGTGCGTGCTGAAATTTACCGGTCTTTAATGGCAGACCGGCGGAGGTCGAGCCGACGCTTAAAACAATTTACCGGCAGGTGCTTACTCCCTCGGGGCTATACACTCGCCGTTGGGGTGGCGGCGGCTTTGTTGGGAGGCGTGTTGTTTTTCCCTCCGGCTGAGGCGAGCACGTGGATGGGCAGCTCGCCGGCTTCTTTTATCGGCAGCTGTCGGAAGAACGCGTTGCCGCAGATAGTGGCGCAGTGTCGCCATGATGCGAGCGCGCTTGATACTTCGCCCGCGCGTCACTCCGGGCGTTATCTCCACGCGCTGAACGATCGGTTTGCTCAATGGGGCATCGGCCCTGCAGCAGATGCCAGCTCTTCATTGACCCGCCGCCAGCGTTGCGAGCTGTATCGCTTCTGTGGGCTGTTGCATCGGCAGGTTGGCAGGCATCTGTTGGACCAGCTGTTTCTGCCACAGGGTGGAATGGCTGAAGTGGATTATCGAACGGTGGCCATTAAGGCTCCCTGTTTAAGGAGAAACAATGATACGTCTAAAAGTGATGGTTATGGAGCCGGATCCCTGGTTTCGGCTCGGGGTTGTGGCGGTGCTGGCCTCGCTCCCGGCTCAGTTTGAAGTTTGCGGGGTCACTGACCGGCTGTCGGATTTGCAGAGTCTGGTGCAGAAACAGCCATTTGACCTGTTGCTTTCAGACACTCATGGGCAGGGTGAAAGCCTGGATGACTACTTTGTCTTTCGCAGGGAGTTTTGCAAGAGGCACTCTCATGTGACCTGGCTGATGTGGAGCGACGGTTATGGTCCTTTCTTATCGGGCCTGTCTTCCAGGCTGAAACTGCCGGTTTGCCTGCAAAAAACGCTGGGGCCGGCCGAGTTGAATTCGCTGCTGGTGCTGCGTCATCGGCTGGGGCATCAGCATTTTTTGGCCGAACATCGGCGGACCCAGATGCGCGTCTGCTGCCACCTGACGCAAAAAGAGCTTTTGGTTATCAGTGCGCTGGCCCATGGCGAACCGCAAAAGCAGCTGGCGCGGCGCCTGGGCCGCAGTGAAAAAACCATCAGTTCACACAAGATCCAGGCCTTGCACAAGCTGGGCGCCAGTAGCGATCGGCGGTTATTTCATCATCAAGGAGAAAACCTCCTGCTGGAAATTCTGCGCAATGCGGGCATCAATATTCCCCATGATCCCTATGGGAGTTACTCGGCGTAACTCAATCTGATGCCGGTGATAAGCTGTGTAGTGGGGAGCGTATGCTATGTTTACGCTGATTTCACCGCGTGGAGATGGGAATAAAGATGAGTAAGCCGCCGCTGTTTTTTATCGCCGTGATTGCGTTGATCGCCGTACTGGCGACACAGCGCTATTTCAATCAGCGCCGTACTGAAGCGGATAACGACCGCGCGCCGGTGCGCAGCCTACAGGTCACGGTGAGTGACAAACGTGAGTTTCCGGTTGCCAAGACCCGGGCACCGCAGCGGGAGCCGCTGGTCAATGAGCCGATGCATTATGAGGTGGTGTTTAGCCCGCAGGGTGGCGGTGAAGAGATCCGGCTGCGGTTGAAGCCGTGGCAGTATAATCCGATTGAAAAAGGCGCGCAGGGCACGTTGAGCATGCAGGGCACGCGCTTCGTCTCTTTTACCGCCCAGCCGTAGGGCACCGGATCCGGTGCCCATGCGGGGTTATTTTCTTTTGATCGGCGGCTGTTTTTTCTGCCAGGCCAGCAGTTCGAAGACGCCAAAGATGAAGATCTTGGCTTCTTGCCAGTAGCTTATCGGCTGATCTTTCGGCTGCGTGGACTTCAGCAGAACCAGCTGCAGCCCGTGCATCACCACCATAAAGAACAGCGCCACGTCGATGAAATATTTCAGCGGCTTGGGAAAGGGGTGAAACAGGTTGGAGAGCAGAAAGCCCCACACGCACAGCATCAGCAGGCGACCCAGATTAATCAGCATTTTCGGTTTTCTCTTGCGAACGGATATAAAGACGATAAGCCACCTGCCCGGCGACTTTTTCGCGGTGTAACTGCCAGTTGGCCGGGACATCAGCGGCGGCGCTTTCGGCTTCGGCCTCTACGTAGATCCAGGCCTCATCGGCCAGCCAGCCCTGCTGCTCCAGCAGCGTGACGGTTTCGGCCAGCAATCCTTTACGAAAAGGCGGATCGAGAAACACCACGTCAAACGGCTGAGCGGGGGTCGCCAGCCAGCTCAACGCGTTGGTATTGACCACCTTGCCATTGCCTTGCAGCAGGGCCAGATTTTTTTCCAGTTGCTGCGCCACCGGGCGCTCAAACTCCAACAGAGTGACGCTGCCGGCATAGCGCGACAGCGCTTCCAGGCCGAGTGCGCCGCTACCGGCGAAACAATCCAGGCAACGTGCGCCCTGGATCACCGGCGCCAGCCAGTTGAACAGGGTTTCACGAACGCGATCGGTGGTCGGACGCAGCCCGGGGCTGTTGGGTACCGGCAGTTTTCGTCCGCGCCATTGGCCGCCGATAATGCGGATCTGCCCGGCCGCAGCCTGAGGCGCTTTTTTTGCCGATGCCCGTGGCGATATTCTTGTCATAGGTTTGCTTTGATGGTTTTTCTGGCGATGAGGCCGAATGAGTTAACGATCAGTTGCCGCTATTCTACCGGTGAGACGCGCCGGGGGAAACGGTAAAACTTTGTTGCCTGATTTCACAGTGGAAAGCGTGCCGGATGCGTGTTGCTGGGCGAGGGAAAGTGATAGACTCGGCGAATTATTGTCAGCATAAGCAAGCCTTCGGTACGGAGTAGAGTCATAACATGGCAAAAGATAAGAAACGCGGGTTTTTCTCCTGGCTGGGCTTCGGCCAGAAGGAAGAAGAGCAACAGCAACCTGAGACGCCGGTAGAAGCGGCGGAGGATCAGGCCGTGGAGGTCCCGGCTGAGCCGGTCGCTCCCAAGCTGGATGACCAGCTCCCCGCGCAGGAATCTGAACCTGCCGCCTCCGTAGAGACGCCTGGGGAGTGGGACGGCAGTCTGACCGGCGAGCATATTGCAGAAAGCGTGCCGGCCGTCGTCGAACACTCTGCCCCGGCAGAAAAGCTGGCGGAAGAGATTGTCACCCTCACCGAACAGGTGGCGGCGGAGCAACTGCCGGCAGTTGAAGAAATTGCCGAACCGGTGGCTGTGGTTCAGCCTGAACCCGAACCCGCCATTGAGCCCGAGCCCGAAGCGGCGGTGATATCAGAACCCGAAGTGATTACGCCAGAGCCGATTATTGCGTCAGAGCCGGAAGTGATTGCGCCTGAACCTATTATCGTGCCAGAGCCAGAGCCAGAGCCAGAGCCAGAGCCAGAGCCAGAGCCAGAGCCAGAGCCAGAGCCAGAGACAGAGCCAGAGCCAGAGCCAGAGCCAGAGCCAGAGCCAGAGCCAGAGCCAGAGCCAGAACCAGAACCAGAACCATTACCGGCCAGCGTGGCGCTGGAACCGATTATCGTCGCGCCGGCCATTGAAGAAGAAAAAGAAGCTGAACTGTTGGTCCCTGCGGTCACTCAGGAACAGGAACGCCCGACCAAAGAAGGCTTCTTTGCCCGGCTGAAACGCAGCCTGGTGAAAACCAAGCAAAATTTGGGTTCCGGTTTTGTTGGCCTGTTCCGCGGCAAGAAAATTGACGACGAGCTGTTTGAAGAGCTGGAAGAACAGCTGTTGATTGCCGATGTCGGCGTGGAAACCACGCGTAAAATCATTACCTCTCTGACTCAGCATGCCAGCCGCAAGCAGTTGAAAGACGCCGATGCGTTGTACGGTAAGCTGAAGGAGGAAATGTCCGAAATTCTGGCTAAAGTTGATCAGCCGCTGGATGTTGGCGGTAAAAACCCGTATGTCATTCTGATGGTTGGGGTGAACGGCGTAGGTAAAACCACCACCATCGGTAAGCTGGCTCGCCAGTTCCAGGCGGAAGGCAAATCGGTGATGCTGGCGGCGGGGGACACCTTCCGTGCCGCGGCGGTAGAGCAACTGCAGGTGTGGGGCGAGCGCAACCGTATTCCGGTGGTGGCGCAGCATACCGGCGCGGATTCCGCCTCGGTGATTTACGACGCGGTCCAGGCTGCCAAGGCCCGCGGTATCGACGTGCTGCTGGCCGATACGGCAGGGCGTTTGCAGAACAAAGCGCACCTGATGGAAGAGCTGAAGAAGATCGTCCGCGTCATGAAAAAACTGGACGACCAGGCCCCCCATGAGGTTATGCTGACTCTCGATGCCAGCA
The DNA here is from genome assembly GCF_014164835.1 of Serratia sp. OS31. Taxonomy (NCBI): domain Bacteria; kingdom Pseudomonadati; phylum Pseudomonadota; class Gammaproteobacteria; order Enterobacterales; family Yersiniaceae; genus Serratia; species Serratia sp. OS31. Next base: position 122,708 of record NZ_JACJFQ010000009.1, read on the forward strand.
CCGGACAGAATGCTGTCAGCCAGGCGAAATTATTTAATGAAGCCGTGGGCTTAACCGGTATCACACTGACTAAACTGGACGGTACCGCCAAGGGCGGGGTGATCTTCGCCATTGCCGATCAGTTCGGTATCCCGATTCGCTATATCGGCGTTGGGGAAGGCATCGAAGATTTGCGGCCGTTTAAGGCTGACGATTTTATTGAGGCACTTTTTGCCCGAGAGGATTAATACGGATGATTCGCTTTGAACAGGTCAGTAAAGCTTATCTGGGCGGACGGCAGGCCCTGCAGGGGGTAGATTTCCATCTGCGCCCGGCAGAGATGGCGTTTCTGACCGGCCATTCCGGCGCGGGGAAGAGTACCCTGCTGAAACTGATTTGTGGTATCGAACGGCCAAGCGCCGGCCATATTTGGTTTGGCGGCCATGACATCAGCCGGTTGAAAAACCGTGAGGTGCCGTTCCTGCGTCGTCAGATCGGCATGATTTTCCAGGACCACCATTTGCTGCTGGATCGCACGGTGTATGACAACGTGGCGATGCCACTGATCATCGCCGGTGCCAGCACCGAAGACATCCGTCGCCGCGTTTCCGCTGCGTTGGACAAGGTCGGGCTGCTGGATAAGGCGAAAAACTTCCCGATTCAGCTTTCCGGCGGTGAGCAGCAGCGTGTGGGGATCGCCCGTGCGGTGGTCAACAAGCCGGCGGTACTGCTGGCGGATGAGCCTACCGGTAACCTGGACGATGCGCTGTCGGAAGGCATTCTGCGCCTGTTCGAAGAGTTTAACCGCGTGGGTGTCACCGTGCTGATGGCCACCCATGACACCGGGCTGATCGCCCGTCGCAATTACCGCATTCTGCGCCTGAGTCAGGGCCGCATGGCTGGAGGAGCGCATCATGGCGAATAATGCAAAAACCGCCAAGAGCAAAGCGCTGCGTGGCGGCTGGCGAGAACAATGGCGCTATGCCTGGATGAACGCCGTCAAGGATATGCTGCGCCAGCCACTGGCGACGCTGCTGACGGTGATGGTAATCGCCATCTCCCTGACGCTGCCAAGCGTGTGTTATATCGTTTGGAAAAACGTCAGCACCGCGGCGACGCAGTGGTACCCCACGCCACAGTTAACGGTGTACCTGGATAAATCCCTGGATGACGACGCGGCGGTGAAAGTGCTCGACGCCATCAAGGCGGAAGCCGGCGTAGAGAAAGTGAATTACCTGTCGCGTGAAGAGGCCCGGGGCGAGTTCCGCAACTGGTCCGGCTTTGGCGGCGCGCTGGACATGCTGGAAGAGAACCCGTTGCCGGCAGTGGCTATCATCACGCCGAAAATGAGCTTCCAAAGTTCCGACACCCTCAATACCCTGCGCGATCGCGTAGCGGCGGTGCAGGGTGTGGATGAAGTGCGAATGGACGACAGCTGGTTTGCCCGTCTGGCTGCACTGACCGGGCTGGTGGGGCAAGTGGCCGCGATGATCGGCGTGCTGATGGTGGTGGCGGTGTTCCTGGTGATCGGCAACAGCGTACGTCTGAGCATCTTCAGCCGTCGCGATACCATCAACGTGATGAAGCTGATTGGTGCCACCGACGGTTTCATCCTGCGGCCGTTCCTGAACGGCGGTGCGATGCTGGGCTTCTTTGGCGCATTGCTGTCGTTGGTGTTGTCCGGGGCGATGGTATGGCGACTGGAGTCGGTGGTCACCGGCGTGGCCAAGGTGTTCGGCACCACCTTTACCCTGCACGGCCTGGGTTGGGACGAGGCGTTGCTGCTGTTGATTGTCTCTGCGATGATCGGCTGGATCGCCGCCTGGCTGGCGACGGTGCAACATTTACGCCGATTTACACCACAATAAAGATTTTTTGGTATACTCTTCTCCTGCTGCTCCGAGCGTGTTGTGGGAGAAGAGCTACCGGCACTAATCTAAGCCTCATCCAGTCTCTTCTTAGCGCACAAATTCCCTATCGGCCTGAGTCTTCGTCACGTATTGTCATGCACAATGCGATCGAAAAACTGTGAACTAATAGGGCGGAACGCGGTCAAAATCTGCAGCAAAATGTTATGGTGCCCGGCGTGTGGACCGCTTTTGCAATAGCAACTGCCGTAAAATCAATCTTTTCCCCGCCGTGACAATCACCTGCATGACCTGTTTTTTCAAGAGAGGGTTTGAATGACCAAAGAAATGCAAACTTTAGCTTTAGTGCCCCAGGGCAGTTTGGAAGCCTATATCCGGGCCGCCAACACCTATCCGATGCTGACGGCAGAGGAAGAGCGGGAGCTGGCTGAACGGCTGCATTATCAGGGCGATCTGGAAGCCGCTAAGCAGCTCATCCTGTCTCACCTGCGCTTTGTCGCTCATATTGCCCGCAATTACTCCGGTTACGGCCTGCCGCAGGCAGACCTGATCCAGGAAGGTAATATTGGCCTGATGAAAGCTGTTCGCCGCTTCAACCCAGAGGTTGGTGTGCGTCTGGTTTCCTTTGCGGTGCATTGGATCAAGGCAGAAATTCACGAGTACGTACTGCGCAACTGGCGTATCGTTAAAGTGGCTACCACCAAAGCACAGCGCAAGCTGTTCTTTAACCTGCGTAAAACCAAGCAGCGTCTGGGCTGGTTCAATCAGGACGAGGTGGAATTGGTCGCTCGCGAGTTGGGCGTGACCAGTAAGGACGTCCGCGAGATGGAATCCCGCATGGCGGCGCAGGACATGACGTTCGATCCTACGCCGGACGACGAAGCCCGTGATGGCCAGTCTATGGCGCCGGTGCTGTACCTGCAGGATAAAAGCTCGGACTTCGCCGAAGGCATCGAGGAAGATAACTGGGAAAGCAACGCCGCAGACAAACTGGCCTATGCGCTGGAAGGTCTGGACGAGCGTAGCCAGCATATCATTCGCGCCCGCTGGTTGGATGACGACAATAAATCCACGCTGCAAGAGCTGGCCGATCAGTACGGTGTTTCCGCTGAGCGTGTGCGCCAGCTAGAAAAGAACGCCATGAAGAAACTGAAAATGGCGATCGAAGCCTAATCCCACATAAGCGTTAAAAAGCCCGGCTAGCCGGGCTTTTTTGTGCCTGAAATTCGACGTTATGGCGTAACCGCCGCGAAATCTGGTGCCGGGCAATCGTAGCCAAACTTGTTGGCCCAGCTGTAACGCGTCCCGGTATTGATATAGCGCTGATACAGCGCCCGGCCGGTTTTCGCGTCACGTTTGATCACCCAACTAGCGGCATTGCACAGCACGGCGGCATAGGCCTGGCTTTTTGGCGGCAGTAAGTCGGCGGCCTGCTGCGCCAGATCAACCGCCTGCCAGCGGTAGTGCAGGAAGCGATTATCCTGTGGCGGCAATGCCGCTTTGGCCCGAGCCGCCTCTGCGTTGCTGATCCAGCTCTTATGCTTGAGCTCGCGCGTATCAAAGGCATCCCCCAGATAAGAATAGCCCGCGTCATAAATCGCATAATCTGGCGTCATCTCATAACCCGTGAATACCAGCCCCTGGCTGCGCAGCAGCGTTGCCGCCTGATAGTAGGCTTTGGCGCGCGCCAGTTTGTCAGCGGTTTTGTCCTGCGCCGCTTTCAGCGTATCGGCGTACTGTTGGGCAACCTGACGATAGTTCGGGATATCAAAGTAGGCCATTGCTTCTTGAGGGCGTCCGGCGCGCATCAGCCGCCGCGCCAGCAGCTCGCGCAGTTGCACATCCGGCGTAAGCAGCTGGCCGTTGTAGTCGTCGGGATTGACCGGTTTCAACGGCGTAGCCGGGGCCGGTACATGCTTATCAACAAAGCCTTTCAGCTCATCGATGGAGAGCACGCGTTCGGCCACGTCGGCGACGTCCGCCCAGTAAATTTCTTTGCCGCGATAAAGGAAGTCCATTGCCTGCAGATAGTCGCCGCGATCCAGGGCCAGAATGGCCTGCTCCCCCGCCACCCGGCATTCGGGCACGATGGTTTCTGGCGTAAAGTCCGCGTTGCGCTGTTCGCCCCAGCTTTCATTGGAGGGGAACGCGGCCGCTGCTTTGGCGTAGTCTGCGGTGGCGGCTTTAACATCCCCGTCGCGCAGCGCCATCTTGGCGCGCAGCCACCAGGCCAAACCGCTGTCACCGGCATGTTTCAGCAGGCTGGCGGCCATCGGGTACTGCCCGGCGCGATAGGCCAGCGCCGCCAGCCGATCGCTGCCGCTGAAGCCGCTTTTCACCGAGGCATCCAGCAGCGTCAGAATCTGGCTGATGATCTGCGCAGAACGGGTGCCGGTGCCGTCCGTGTCCGCCATTTGCAGATTGCTGCTGCGGGCAAACAGCTCAATGGTGACCAGTTGTTGGATCAGCGGGTCGGCGATCGCCTGTTTCAAGGCCTCGAAGTGATCGGGATTGACCAGGTAACTGGAGACGTACTGCAACGACAGCCCACCCTCCTGGTCGCCCTGTGCCGCCTGTTGCGCATACAACCTGGCCGCCTGAGGGATATCGCCCAGCCAAAGATGAATACGGGCCTGCTGCCCCAGGCTGCTCAGCGCCAGTTGATCAGGATCGGCCGTACCGCCTTTCACTTTATCAATCACCTGCTGGAAGGCCGCTAGCGCCTGCTCGAGCTGGGGCTTCGCGGGATGTTCGACTGCGATGCTCGAGCCGTCGCCTTGGTTTTCCGGCGTGCCGTGATCGCCCATCAACAACCGGCCGAGTGAATACTGTGCCCTTAGCCCCCAGTCACCTTGCTCTGCGGCAGGTAGCGCCAGAACCTGCTGGAAGTACTCACCGGCGCGTGGATCTTTGCCGGCGAAGGCCACGGCACCCAGTTGGTAAAGGCGGGCCGCATTAGACAGCCCCTGGCTATTGACCGCATCGGCCTCTTCAACGGTTTTGGCCGCGCGCATCTTGCCGATGATGACAGTTTCCGGCGACAGCGGCATCGGTTTCGGTGGCATGGCCGGCGGTGGTGCTTTCCACAACGGCAGCTGTTTATCCACTGCGACCAGGCGCCCGGCTTCAAAGGCAAAGTTGCCTTCCGGCATATACAGTAGCGTGCCGTTGCGATCGACCAGCAAACGGTTAGGGAAATCCGGCCCGCAGGCGTAGCCATTAAGCGGCATTGCCAGCGCCGAGCCGATCAGGGCAGCCAATGGAAGAGTTCGACCGCGCAGACTCCGTGTGGCGCGCGTATTAAGGTATGACAAGGGTGCCTCCTGGCGTCAGTTGTTGGCAGCGCAGCCAGCCCAGCGGCCGGGATTGTCCGGCGCGCAGCTGGTCACTGCGGATAAGCACAAAGCGTTGCCGTTGAGGCTCGCTTTCCAGCCGGTAATTGCCCGCCGCGTCCGCCGCCAGGCACTCGCTGGCGTTGATGACAATTTCATGCGGTAGTGGCGCATCCACCGGCCCGTTGTTTTGAATTATCAGATCATTTAGGCCGTTTTGCTGTGTCTGAGGGCTAAATTTTACCTGCCAGCTGACGTCAAGCGGCTGCTTTTCTATTACCGCCCGCAGCGTAGCCAGTGACCAGGCGCGGCGATCGTCCTCCAGTGGCAAACGGAACCAGATCAGGCCCAGCAGGTGCGGCGTCGTCCGTGTGTTCAACTGGCGCAGAAAATCGGCCACCTGCTGTGGCGCGACCGTCAGTTCGCGTGTTGTCCCCGTCACCCTCAAAGAGGTTTCGCTTTCAACCTGTGCGTCCTGCGCATCGAATCCAACCAGGCCCATGCCATAGGCAGGCAACGCCACCCGGAAAGGTTTTGGCGTGATTTGTGCGTACTGTTTTATCCAACGCAGCGCCAGCGGGGTGGCAAACAGCCCCTGCTCGGGCGAGAGTACGGCATGTACCTGCAGCACCGAGCTGTCTGCCTGTTGCAAGACACCGGGCAGTGCAGCTGAGCCGATCCAGGCCGGCAATGCGGTAATGCCCAGCTGCAGTGAGGAAGGTAACTGCTGGCGCAGCTGCTGCAGGAAATGTTGATACGCGGGCAGGCGGGCGGTGGCGGCGTCATGATCTATTTCAACGCCGATGACCGGCAGCCCCGCGGCCTGCCAGTGCTGAACCTGTTTAAGCAAGCGTCGGCGAATTGCCGATTCATCCAGCTGCGCCAGTTGCCCGTCCAGGCGGGCCACCAGCCACAGCGGGCGACCATCTTGTTTCAGTAAAGGGAGATTGACCGGCATTTCCCGCCAACCTTCACGCGGGTGTACCTGCAAGGCCAGCACCCGCATCACCGGGAACAGATCGCGGCTTTGTGCCAGCGCCGCATCATGCTGCGGCGTCCAAACCCGTTGCCAGACGTAAACCTGATTATCCCAGGCCGGCTGTAGCCGCAACGCCTGCTGGCGGCCACCAAACCAGGCGATTAACGCCAGCACCAGCATCAACAGTGCGAGGAGCCTGCGTTTCATCGCAGCCAGAGTTCGCCTTGCTGGGTGAAACCACAGGCGCGCATAAAGTTATCCACCTCACCGCGCTCACGCGGTGTCAGACCGGCAGTCGAAAGCTGCCAATGCGTTATCTGCGGTAACTGACGCAGCACGTCCTGCACCAGATACAGCCCGACGCCGCGACGGCGTGTCACTTCACGCACCAGCAAATCCTGCAGTTGGGCACGGTCACCGTCCAGCTCGAGTTTCACCGCACCCAGCAGCCGTTCATTGAAGCGGGCGGCAAACAACGCTTTATCGCCACCCAGCCAGCTTTCCCACTGTTCCGGCTGCTGATGCGGCCAGATTTTGCCAAGGTCGATAAGGTCTTGCTGGGACAGCGTGGTTAATCGCTCAATAGTCAGTTTCATGCAGGATTTCCGAACGGCTAATCGATGCCGACAGTGTAATAGATCTTGCACAGAGCGTTGTGTAAGTTTTTCTGTACGATTACTGCGCAAAATGTTTTTTGCAGGACGCATTTTCCGAGTAAATATGTAGTAAAGCGATCGAGAACCAGCATAACGCGCTGTGCCTGATGCAAAACAGCGCAGATTTAATCCGGATTTTATGCTGTTTACACCGCTTGTTTCTGATTGTGTAAGTTGATTTGCAGCAGAAAATTCCTGTTTAATGGCATGAAAAATAAAGTCTTATTAGAAAATATTGCCACAAAAACACCTAAATCATTATTACTTATGAATAAAAGCAGTAAATAAGGGTCAGGTGCCGGCAAACACAACAGGTACGTTCACAACGACAGAGGGGGATTTGCGGATGAAATTAACAAAGGGTAAGGCGCTGTTGGCGGGTTGTATCGCGATGGCTATCGGGCATTCGGCAATGGCGAAAGACATCAAGGTGGCGATCGTCGGGGCGATGTCCGGCCCGGTGGCGCAGTATGGCGATATGGAATTCACTGGCGCCCGTCAGGCGATTGCCGATATCAACGCCAAGGGCGGTATCAAGGGCGACAAGCTGGTCGGCGTGGAATATGACGACGCCTGCGATCCAAAACAGGCGGTAGCCGTCGCCAACAAGGTGATCAATGACGGTATCCGCTATGTGATTGGCCACCTGTGCTCATCCTCGACGCAGCCGGCTTCCGACATTTATGAAGATGAAGGCGTAATCATGATCACCCCGGCGGCCACTAACGCCGATCTGACCACTCGCGGTTACAAAATGATCATGCGTACCACCGGCCTGGATTCCGATCAGGGGCCGACGGCGGCGAAATACATCCTCAGCGAGATCAAACCCAAGCGCATTGCCGTGGTGCACGACAAGCAGCAGTACGGCGAAGGCCTGGCGCGCTCGGTGCGCGACAGCCTGAAAAAGCAGGGCACCGACGTGGTGATGTTTGAAGGTATCACCGCTGGCGATAAAGATTTCTCCACCCTGGTGGCGCGCCTGAAGAAAGAAAACGTCGATTTCGTTTACTTTGGTGGTTACTACCCGGAAATGGGCCAGATCCTGCGCCAGGCTAAACAGGCCGGTTTGACCACCCGCTTTATGGGGCCGGAAGGCGTGGGCAACTCCTCGCTGTCCAACATCGCCGGTGCGGCCTCTGAAGGCATGCTGGTGACCTTGCCCAAGCGTTACGATCAGGTGCCGGCCAACAAACCGGTGGTGGATGCGCTTAAAGCCAAAAAGTTGGATCCAACCGGGCCGTTCGTCTGGACCACTTACGCAGCGTTGCAATCTCTGACTGCCGGGATGGAGCGCAGCGGCAGCCAGGAACCGGCCGATATCGTCAAGGATCTGAAAACCGGCAAGCCGGTGGACACCGTGATGGGGCCGTTGAGCTGGGATGACAAAGGCGATCTTAAAGGCTTCGAGTTCGGCGTGTTCGAATGGCATGCCGATGGCACTTCAACGCCGATTAAATAAGCCATAATAATTAGGGTAGGGCGCAGCTAGCTGCGCCCGCAGGCCGGCTTACCGGCCCGCACCCCTTTACCTGAATTTCTCTCCGCGTTCAGGTTTGCTATAAAAGCGCAGCCAAGGGTTAGAGTATGTCTGAGCAGGTTCTCTATTTTCTGCAGCAAATGTTCAACGGCGTCACGTTGGGCAGCACCTATGCATTGATCGCCATCGGTTACACCATGGTCTACGGCATCATCGGCATGATCAACTTCGCCCACGGCGAGGTGTACATGATCGGCAGCTATGTCTCCTTTATTGTTATCGCCGCCCTGATGATGATCGGCATCGACGTCGGTTGGCTGCTGATTGGCGCGGCTTTTCTGGTATCGATCGTGATCGCCAGCGCTTACGGCTGGAGCATCGAGCGGGTGGCCTACAAGCCGGTACGCAGTTCCAAACGCCTGATCGCGCTGATTTCCGCCATAGGGATGTCGATATTCCTGCAAAACTACGTCAGCCTGACCCAGGGGTCGCGCGACCTGGCGTTGCCAAGCCTGGTCACCGGGCAATGGGTACTGGGGGAAAGCAACGGCTTTGCCGCCACCATCAGCACCATGCAATTGATCATCTGGGGCGTTACCTTCCTGGCGATGCTGGCGTTGACGATGTTTATTCGCTATTCACGCATGGGCCGCGCCTGCCGCGCCTGTGCGGAGGATTTGAAGATGGCCAGCCTGCTGGGCATCAATACCGACCGGGTGATCTCGCTGACCTTTGTCATCGGCGCGGTGATGGCGGCGGTCGCCGGCGTACTGCTCGGGCAATTCTACGGAGTGATTAACCCCTATATTGGCTTTATGGCCGGCATGAAGGCCTTCACCGCGGCGGTGCTGGGCGGCATCGGCAGCATCCCCGGCGCGATGATTGGCGGCCTGGTCCTGGGGGTGGCGGAAGCGCTGACTTCGGCTTACCTGAGCACCGAATATAAAGACGTGGTGTCGTTCGCGCTGCTGATTGTGGTGCTGCTGATCATGCCAACCGGCATCCTTGGGCGTCCGGAGGTTGAGAAGGTATGAAACTCAATTTGCTCAACGCGCTGATCGCCACCCTGGTGCTGTTTGTGATGGCTTCATTCCTGATGGGCATGCAGCTGAGCCTGGACGGCACCAAACTGGTGGTGCACGGCGCGGCGGAAGTGCGCTGGATGTGGATCGGCATCGGCTGCGTCATCGTGTTTTTCTTCCAACTGCTGCGCCCGCTGATGCAGCACGGGCTGAAAAAAATCTCCGGCCCGGCCTGGGTATTACCGAGCTTCGATGGCACGACCGCCCGGCAGAAGCTGTTGGCCGCAGCAATCATTATCGCCGCGGTTGCCTGGCCGTTTCTGGTCTCACGCGGCTCGGTGGATATCGCCACGCTGACGTTGATCTACGTGATGTTGGGCCTGGGCCTGAACGTAGTGGTGGGGCTGTCCGGTTTGCTGGTGTTGGGCTACGGCGGTTTCTATGCGATTGGCGCTTACACTTACGCACTGCTGAACCATTATTACGGCCTGGGTTTCTGGGAGAGCCTGCCGCTGGCGGGTATGGTCACCGCCCTCTTTGGTTTTCTGCTCGGATTCCCGGTGCTGCGCCTGCGCGGCGATTATCTGGCGATTGTCACGCTGGGGTTCGGTGAGATCGTGCGCATCCTGTTGTTGAACAATACCGAGATCACCGGCGGGCCGAACGGCATCAGCCAGATCCCGAAACCGACCTTTTTCGGCCTGGAGTTCAACCGCAGCGCGCGTGACGGCGGCTGGGACACCTTCCATAACTTCTTTGGCCTGAAATATGATCCGAGCGATCGCATTGTCTTTTTGTACCTGGTGGCGTTGTTGCTGGTGGTACTGACGCTGTTTGTGATCAACCGCCTGCTGCGCATGCCGTTGGGCCGTGCCTGGGAAGCCTTACGTGAAGATGAAATCGCCTGCCGTTCGCTGGGGCTTAATCCGACCAGAATCAAACTGACCGCTTTTACCATCAGCGCTGCCTTCGCCGGTTTTGCCGGTACGCTGTTCGCTGCGCGCCAGGGCTTCGTCAGCCCGGAATCCTTCACCTTTGTCGAGTCGGCCTTCGTGTTGGCGATCGTGGTCTTGGGCGGCATGGGATCGCAGTTCGCCGTGATCCTGGCGGCGATCCTGCTGGTGGTGTCGCGCGAACTGATGCGTGACCTGAACGAATACAGCATGCTGTTGCTGGGTGCCTTAATGGTATTGATGATGATTTGGCGGCCGCAGGGGCTGCTGCCGATGAAGCGGCCACAGCTAAAACTGAAGGCGGCGGATATCCAGGCAGGCAAGGGGGAGCAAGCATGAGCATGCAACCTTTGTTGAAGGTCGAAGGGCTGTCGATGCGCTTCGGCGGCCTGCTGGCGGTCAATAACGTGGCGCTGACGCTGAACGAGGGCGAGATTGTTTCGTTGATCGGCCCGAACGGTGCCGGAAAAACCACGGTGTTTAACTGCCTGACCGGCTTTTACCGTCCGACCAGCGGGACCATCAAACTGCGCGAGCGCCATCTGGAAGGGCTGCCCGGCCAGGCCATCGCCCGGATGGGCGTGGTGCGGACTTTCCAGCACGTACGGCTGTTTCGCGAGATGACGGTGATCGAAAACCTGTTGGTCGCACAGCATCAGCATCTGAAAAGCGGCGTGTTCGCCGGGCTGCTGAAAACGCCGGCCTTCCGCCGTGCCGAAGCCGATGCGCTGGAGCGCGCCTCGGTTTGGTTACAACGGGTTGGCCTGCTGGAGATGGCGAACCGTTCGGCGGGTAATCTGGCTTACGGTCAACAGCGGCGGTTGGAGATTGCGCGTTGCATGGTCACCCGGCCGGAATTACTGATGCTGGACGAGCCGGCGGCGGGCCTGAACCCGAAGGAAACCGACGAGCTGGATCACCTGATCGTCGAGCTGCGCAATCAGCATAAGGTGTCGGTGCTGTTGATTGAGCACGACATGAAGCTGGTGATGGGCATCTCCGATCGTATCTACGTGGTGAACCAGGGCACGCCGTTGGCGCAGGGCACCCCGGCAGAAATCCGTAACAACCCGGACGTGATCCGGGCCTATCTGGGCGAATAATTTATGTTGTCATTTAATCAGGTATCCGCCCATTACGGCAAAATCCAGGCGCTGCATCAGGTTAGCCTGAACATAAAACAGGGCGAGATTGTCACTCTGATCGGCGCTAACGGCGCCGGTAAAACCACGCTGCTTGGCACGCTGTGCGGTGAACCCCGCGCCAGCGAAGGCAGCATCACCTTTCTCGATCAGGACATTACCCAGTGGCAGACTTCGCGCATTATGCGCGAGGCGGTGGCGATCGTGCCGGAAGGCCGGCGGGTATTCTCGCGCATGACGGTGGAAGAGAACCTGGCGATGGGCGGTTTCTTTGCCGACCGTCACCAATATCAACAGCGCATCGAAAGGGTGTTCGGTCTGTTTCCGCGCCTGCTGGAACGCCGTACACAGCGTTCGGGTACCATGTCCGGCGGTGAGCAACAGATGTTGGCGATAGGCCGTGCACTGATGAGCCAGCCGAAGCTGCTGCTGCTCGATGAGCCCTCTCTGGGGCTGGCGCCGATCATCATTCAGCAGATTTTTGACATCATTCAACAGCTGCGTGAAGAGGGTATGACCATCTTCCTGGTCGAACAAAACGCCAATCAGGCGCTGAAACTGGCCGATCGCGGTTATGTACTGGAAAACGGGCGCGTGGTGTTGGAAGATACGGGGGCCGAATTGTTAGCAAACGAAGCAGTGAGGTCGGCGTATCTGGGCGGTTGAAATACCCGTCGAAGCGGTAGGGGGCGAATATCTTCGCCCCGAGCGACTCGGGCGCAGCGTATCGGACCCCTACAACATTTTTAACGATTACGAGAAGAATAAGAAATGAACACAGAAGGGTTACTCGCGCAGCGCATCGTAAAAGTAAAAAGCTCGGCAATCCGTGAATTGCTCAAGCACAGTAAGATGGAAAACGTCATTTCGCTGGCGGGCGGCATCCCCTCTGATGCCCTGTTTGATTTCGAAGGGCTGAGCATCGCCACTCATCAGGCGATCACCGAACAGCCGAAAAGCGCTTTTCAGTACGGTCTGACCGAAGGCAGCCCGGTGCTGCGTGAACGCATCTGCGAGCTGTGTGCCGAACGCGGCGTCACCGCCACCGCCGATGAAGTGATGGTCACGGCCGGTTCCCAGCAGGCGCTGGATCTGGTGATGCGCGCCATCGTGAATCCGGGCGACGTGTTTGTGGTGGAGCGTCCGACCTACCTGGCGGCATTGCAGACGCTGGAACTGGCGGAAGCCAACATCATGTCGGTATCGTCCGACAGTGATGGCATGGTGGTCGAAGAACTGGCCGAGCTGTTGAAAACGCAGCGCATCAAGGGTGTGTATGTGGTGCCGAACTTCGGCAACCCAAGCGGCATTACCCTGAGCGCCTCGCGTCGCGAAATGTTGGTCAAGCTGGCGGCCGAGCACAATTTCCTGATCATCGAGGATGACCCGTACGGTGAACTGCGTTTTACCGACGAGCGTAACGCGACGCTGCACCAGGTTTCACAGCAGGTGCTGGGCCATACCGATAATATTATCTATACCTCGACCTTCTCCAAGATCCTGGCTCCGGGCTTACGTTTGGGCTGGGCTATCCTGCCGCCGTTTTTGCTGCATAAAGTGGCGATCATCAAGCAGGCGGCGGATCTGCATGCCAGCGCATTGTCGCAAAGCATCGTAGAGTGTTACCTGGGGCTGGGTCGCCTGCCGGCGCAGATCGAAAAGATCCGCGCGGCTTACAAACAAAAAGGCGAGATCCTCGCCGGACTGGTGGAAAAAGAGCTGGGTGACCATATCAGCTTCGATATGCCAAAAGGCGGCATGTTCCTGTGGGCGCGTTTCCGTCAGCCGTTCAACGCCACCGAATGGCTGAAAACCACCCTGCAGCAGGGCGTGGTGTTTGTGCCAGGAGAGTACTTCTTCTCCGACAACCCGGATCGTTCGACTTTCCGCCTGTCTTTCGCCACTGCCACTGAACAGCAAATGCAGGAAGCGGTCGCTCGGCTGCGTCGTTCACTGTAATCCTCACGGCGGCGGGGAAGGTTCTCCGTCGCCGACATCAAACCGCAATCTGCACTTCACCCTTCCGTCATCTGGCTGTCACCTGACAGTTATATTTCTGTCATCCGAGCATGGCATGTTATCCCCGTCATCTTTCAAGCCGCAGCGTTGTTGCCTGCCCTGATGTTTCCCTGTCACTTAGTTATCTAAGCTCCAAGGGATCCATCAGGTTGCCGTCTAGCCGCGACTTGAAAGCTATAGGGGAACACTTCCGAACAAGAATTGATTCTTTTCGCACACGCGCTTATTACACCAGCTTTTTTCAGGAGTTAGGCATGCTCACCTACGCTATTCGCAAAACCACGCTGTGCGTCGCGTTGACCCTGGTGGTCAGCACTCAGGCACTGGCGGCGACCGAGATCCCGTTCTGGCATTCGATGGAGGGCGAACTGGGTAAAGAAGTGGACTCCCTGGCGGACCGCTTTAACCAGTCGCACACCGACGTCAAAATTGTTCCGGTTTATAAAGGCAACTACGAACAGAGCCTGGCGGCGGGCATCGCGGCTTACCGCTCCGGTAAAGCGCCGGCGATCCTGCAGGTGTATGAAGTGGGTACCGCCACCATGATGGCCAGCAAGGCGATCAAGCCGGTGTATGAAGTGTTTAAAGACGCGGGCATCAGTTTCGACGAATCGGTATTCGTGCCTACGGTGTCCGGTTACTACACCGACAACAAAAGCGGGCACCTGCTGTCGCAGCCGTTCAGCAGCTCCACCCCGGTGCTGTATTACAACAAAGATGCCTTCAAGAAAGCCGGCTTGAACCCGGACCAGCCGCCAAAAACCTGGCAGGAGCTGGCGGCGGACACCGCCAAACTGCGTGAAGCCGGCATGAAATGCGGCTATGCCAGTGGCTGGCAGGGTTGGATCCAACTGGAGAACTTCAGTGCCTGGCACGGTGTGCCATTCGCCACAGAGAACAATGGTTTTGGTGGCGCGAGCGCCAAGCTGGAGTTCAACAAGCCGTTGCAGGTCAAGCATATCCAACTGCTGGAAGAGATGAACAAAAAAGGTGACTTCACCTATTTCGGCCGTAAAGACGAATCCACCGAGAAGTTCTACAGCGGTGACTGTGCCATTACTACCGCTTCATCCGGCTCGTTGGCGGACATCAAGCATTACGCCAAATTCAACTATGGCGTGGGCATGATGCCGTATGACGCCGATGCCAAAAATGCGCCGCAGAACGCCATTATCGGTGGCGCCAGCCTGTGGGTGATGAACGGCAAAGATGCCGCCACCTATAAAGGCGTAGCCGAGTTCCTGCAGTATCTGGCACAGCCGGAGATCGCCGCCGAGTGGCACCAGAAGACCGGCTATCTGCCGATCACCACGGCAGCGTACGACCTGACCAAACAACAGGGGTTCTATGACAAGAATCCAGGGGCGGACGTGGCGACGCGTCAAATGCTGAACAAGCCGCCATTGCCGTTCACCAAGGGGCTGCGTTTGGGCAATATGCCGCAAATCCGCACCGTCGTGGATGAAGAGCTGGAGGGCGTGTGGACCGGTAAGAAAACGCCACAGCAGGCATTGGATGCCGCCGTACAGCGCGGTGATGTGTTGCTGCGTCGCTTCGAGTCCTCGACCAAGTAAGCCTGTGTTAAGGGCGCAATTTATTGTGCCCCAGCAGAAGTACGGGCTCAGCATGCTGAGCCCGTACTTCCACGGTCATATTTCAGTACCTGAAAACGGTTAACCCCTATGTCATCTTCCCGTCCCGGTTTCGGCTGCAGTTGGCTGCCCTATGTTCTGGTGCTGCCGCAGTTGCTGATCACCGCAATCTTCTTTCTGTGGCCTGCCGGTGAGGCGCTGTGGTATTCGGTGCAAAGCCTCGATCCGTTCGGCCTGTCCAGCCAGTTTGTCGGGCTGGACAACTTTACCCAACTGTTCCACGACCCTTACTACCTGGACTCGTTTTACACCACGCTGATTTTCAGTTTCCTGGTGGCGGGTATCGGGCTGGTCGTGTCGTTGTTCTTCGCCGCGTTAGTGGATTACGTGCTGCGCGGCAGCCGGATCTACCAAACGCTGATGATCCTGCCTTACGCCGTGGCGCCCGCGGTGGCGGCGGTGCTGTGGATTTTCCTGTTCAACCCCGGCCTGGGGCTGATTACCCATTTCCTCAACGGACTGGGCTACAACTGGAACCATGCGCAAAACAGCGGACAGGCGATGTTCCTGGTAGTGTTGGCCTCGGTATGGCAGCAAATCAGCTATAACTTCCTGTTTTTCCTGGCTGCGCTGCAGTCTATTCCACGTTCTCTGGTTGAGGCGGCGGCCATTGACGGTGCTGGCCCGGTACGGCGTTTCTTTAATCTGGTGCTGCCGTTAATCACGCCGGTCAGCTTCTTCCTGCTGGTGGTGAATCTGGTGTACGCCTTCTTCGATACCTTCCCGGTGATCGATGCCGCGACCGGCGGCGGACCGGTACAGTCCACCACCACGCTGATCTACAAGATTTACCGCGAAGGCTTTGCCGGTCTGGATCTGTCCAGCTCTGCGGCACAGTCGGTGATCCTGATGTTGCTGGTGATTGGCCTGACGGTGATCCAGTTCCGTTTTGTCGAACGTAAGGTGCGTTACCAATGATAGAGAACCGACGCGGGCTGGACATTTTCAGCCACGTAATGCTGATTATCGGCGTGCTGGTGGTGCTGTTCCCGCTGTACGTGGCCTTCGTGGCGGCTACGCTGGACGACAAACAGGTGTTTCAGGTACCGATGACCCTGATCCCCGGTGGTCACCTGTGGGAAAACATCCGCAATATTTGGCAGGGTGGCGTGGGCAACCTTAAGGTGCCGTTTTCGCTGCTGCTGTTGAACAGCGTGGTGATGGCGCTGGCCATCACCTTCGGCAAGATTGTGGTGTCGGTGTTGTCCGCCTATGCCATCGTTTATTTCCGTTTCCCGCTGCGCAGCCTGTTCTTCTGGCTGATATTCCTCACCCTGATGCTGCCGGTTGAGGTGCGTATTTTCCCGACGGTGGAGGTTATCTCCAACCTCAACCTGCTGGACAGCTACACCGGCCTGACGTTGCCGCTGATGGCGTCGGCGACCGCCACCTTCCTGCTGCGTCAGTTCTTTATGACGCTACCGGACGAACTGCTGGAAGCGGCGCGGATTGACGGTGCCGGCCCGATGCGTTTTTTCTGGGATATCGTGCTGCCGCTGTCGAAGACCAATCTGGCGGCGCTGTTCGTCATCACCTTTATCTACGGCTGGAACCAGTACCTGTGGCCGATCCTGATCACCAGCGATGCTTCGATGGGCACCGCGGTGGCGGGTATCAAGAGCATGATCTCCACCTCCGGCGCGCCGACCCAGTGGAATCAGGTGATGGCGGCGATGATTCTGACTTTAATTCCACCGCTGACGGTGGTTCTTCTGATGCAGCGCTGGTTTGTACGCGGCCTGGTTGATAGCGAAAAGTAACGAGAGAAATTTTCACATGGCAGGTTTAAAACTACAGGCAGTCACCAAGTCTTACGACGGTAAAACGCCGGTAATCAAGCAGATTGACCTCGACGTGGCGGACGGTGAATTTATCGTGATGGTCGGCCCGTCCGGCTGCGGCAAATCGACGCTGTTGCGCATGGTGGCAGGGCTGGAACGCACCACCAGCGGCGATATTTATATCGACAGTCAACGCGTAACGGATATGGAGCCGAAAGATCGCGGTATCGCGATGGTGTTCCAGAACTATGCGCTGTATCCGCATATGAGCGTATACGACAACATGGCCTATGGCCTGAAAATTCGCGGCTTCGGCAAACAGCATATCCAGCAACGGGTAGAAGAAGCTGCGCGTATTTTAGAGCTGGAGCCGCTGTTGCAACGCAAGCCGCGCGAGCTTTCCGGCGGCCAACGTCAACGGGTAGCGATGGGGCGCGCTATCGTGCGTGAGCCGGCGGTATTCCTGTTTGATGAACCGCTGTCGAATCTGGATGCCAAGCTGCGCGTCCAAATGCGCCTGGAACTGCAACAACTGCATCGCCGGCTGAAAACCACCAGCCTGTATGTGACGCACGATCAGGTGGAGGCGATGACGCTGGCACAGCGGGTGATCGTCATGAACAAAGGCGTGGCAGAGCAAATTGGCACCCCCAGCGAGGTCTATCAGCGCCCGGCGTCGCTGTTCGTCGCCAGCTTTATCGGTTCGCCGGCGATGAACCTGTTGCCGGGTACCCTGAGCGCAGACGGCAGCCAGCTGCAGCTGGCGGAGGGGATGACGCTGAATTTACCGCAGCCAAAGGCGCAGTGGGGCGGTCGCCGGTTGACGCTCGGCATCCGCCCGGAGCATATTCAACTGACCACCCCCGAGCAAGGGGGCGTGCCGCTGGCGCTGCAAACGCTGGAGTTATTGGGCGCGGATAACCTGGCGCATGGGCAGTGGGGCGGTCACGGCGTGATTGCGCGTTTGTCGCATGAAACTATGCCGACGGCGGGCAGCACGCTATATTTGCAGTTGCCTGCACAGGCGCTGCACTTTTTTGATACCGATAGCGGATTACGGATGGAATCATGACCACAGCCTGGCCTTATCCCCACATTGTCGCCCACCGCGGCGGCGGTTCTCTGGCGCCGGAAAATACCCTGGCGGCGATCGACGTCGGCGCACGCCACGGTCATAAAATGATTGAGTTCGACGCCAAGCTGGCACAGGACGGGCAAATATTTCTGTTGCACGACGATACCCTCGATCGCACCAGCAACGGTTGGGGCGTGGCGGGTGAATTACCGTGGGACAAACTGGTACAGCTGGATGCCGGCAACTGGTACAACTCCGCTTACAAGGGCGAACGCTTGC
Organism: Serratia sp. OS31; assembly: GCF_014164835.1. Taxonomy (NCBI): domain Bacteria; kingdom Pseudomonadati; phylum Pseudomonadota; class Gammaproteobacteria; order Enterobacterales; family Yersiniaceae; genus Serratia; species Serratia sp. OS31. Next base: position 140,925 of record NZ_JACJFQ010000009.1, read on the forward strand.
CGCTGTTGGCCGAAGTGGCGGAACGCTGCCTGCAGCACGGCATGATGGCGAACATTGAAATCAAGCCTACCACCGGCAGCGATGATGAAACCGGCCGCGTTGTGGCGTTGGCGGCACGTTTGCTGTGGCAGGGCCAGACCGATCCGCTGCTCTCTTCTTTCTCGATTGAGGCGCTTGAGGCGGCGCAGCGTACGGTGCCGGAACTCCCACGCGGCCTGTTGCTGGATCACTGGGACGACAACTGGCAGGCGCTGACCGAAAGACTGGGCTGCGTTTCATTGCACATCAACCATAAAGAATTGACGGCCGAACGGGTGTCGGCGTTGAAGGCGGCGGGGCTGCGCATTCTGGTTTATACCGTTAACCAGCCCGCCCGTGCGCGCCTGTTGTTGAACTGGGGCGTTGACTGTATTTGCACTGACCGGATAGATTTGATCGGCCCGGACTTTCCCAACGAGTGATCCCGTTGCCACGGGCGCAGTTTGCTGCGTCCGTGAGAAAGCCGTCGGCGCCTGTTGAATATTGCGACGTCAGCCCTTTGCCGCCGCGCTAACGGAAGGGATGCGATGTCAGTTTTCATGGTTTCTTTATGGCACCAAATAGCGCTTTCTTTGCCGTTGTTTGTGCTGATCGTGTTGGGGTATGGCCTTATCCGCTGGGGTAAATGGCCGGCTACCATCACCGACGGTTTAACGCGTTTCGTCTTCTCTCTGGCCCTCCCCGCTATGCTGTTTCGCATGATGTGCGACTTTTCGCAACGTCCGGCGGTAGATGCTCGCTTGCTGATTGCCTTTTTCGGCAGTTGCCTGATTGTGTTCGTGATCGGGCGAATCACGGCGCGCCGGGTATTTAAACTGGATGGCGTGGCAGGATCGGTGTTCGCGTTGGGCGGAATTTTCTCCAATAACGTGATGCTGGGTCTGCCTATCGCCAGCGTCATGCTTGGCGAGGCGGCGATCCCGTCGGTGGCCTTGGTGTTGGTGTTTAACGGCCTGATCCTCTGGACGCTGGTGACTATCTCCATCGAATGGGCGCGCAATGGTTCGCCGACGCTGCAGGGCTTTATCAAAACAGCGCGTAGCGTGCTGACCAACCCGCTGATTATCGGCATTCTTTCCGGCACGCTGTTCAGCCTGACCGGCTTGCCGCTGCCGACGTTTGTCGATCAGCCGGTCAGTATGCTGGGTCAGGTTGCCGCACCGCTGTCGCTGGTGGTGCTGGGTATGGGGCTGGCGGAGTATCGCATCAGCGAAGGCTGGCGTCTCAGCAGCGGCATCTGTTTCCTCAAGCTGATTGTTCAACCGCTGATCATCTGGCTACTGGCCTGGATGATGGACCTGCCGCCGATGGAAACCCGGGTGGTGGTGTTGCTGGGGTCGATGGCCGTTGGCGTCAATGTTTACCTGATGTCACGCCAGTTCAACGTATTGACCGGGCCTGCCGCCACCAGCCTGGTGATGTCCACCGTGCTGGCAGCGGTCACCACGCCGCTGATCCTTACCATCATGGGCGTGCGGGGCTAGCCGGTAGCGGTGCCTGGGATACCGGCGGCGCCGTGCGATTGAATGGGCTGCGCGGCTGGTTGCCATTGGGCAGCAGTTGCCCGCCGTTTGGCGCCGTTCGCTGCAGTTGTTGCTGATTATTATCGAACTGCCGCTGCTGTTGCAGGCGGCGCTGATCCATCTGCTGATTATTCAACATACGCTGTTGTTGCGCCTGTTGAGTGCGTTGGTTGAGAAACTGCTGTTGCGAGCTGAGTTCGGTAACGCCGTTGGCTGCAGTGGCCAATCCGGACAGCAGCAACAGGCCATAGAGCAGATGATAACTTTTCATGATGTTCTCCTCGTCTTTTATTAAGCCTAACCCAGCGGTGAAAATTTGCCGACAGTTTGTATTTTGCTCAGATGTAAACCGCCTTTTCATCACGCCCCTTCCTGCCTTCCGCTACAATCGCCCTTTCTGAATCTTTAGGGTGAACCCATCGTGCTGCTTCTGGTGATTACGACCATCCTGTGGGCATTTTCTTTCAGCCTGATTGGCGAATATCTGGCGGGTCAGGTCGACAGCTGGTTCTCGGTGCTGATGCGCATCGGTTTGGCGGCGGCCGTGTTCCTGCCTTTCCTGCGCTGGCGCAACATCAAGCCGAAAGTGATCCTGCTGTATATGCTGGTAGGAGCCTGCCAGCTTGGCATTATGTACCTGTTCAGCTTCCGTGCTTACATGTACCTGACGGTGCCGGAATTCCTGCTGTTTACCGTGCTGACGCCGCTGTATGTTACGCTGATTTATGATTTGATCAGCGGTCAGCGCCTGCGCTGGGGGTATGTGCTCAGCGCGCTGCTGGCGGTGCTGGGGGCAGCAATTATCCGTTACCATCAGTTAAGCGAGCACTTTTGGTGGGGGCTGTTACTAGTGCAGGCGGCGAACATCAGCTTCGCTATCGGCATGGTCGGTTACAAACGGCTGATGGAAGTGCACCCGCTGCCGCAACACACCGCATTTTCCTGGTTCTATCTGGGGGCCTTGGTTGTGGCGGTGGTCGCCTGGTGCCTGTGGGGCAACCCGCAGCAGCTGCCAACCACTAACCTGCAGTGGGGGATTTTGGTGTGGCTGGGCGTGGTGGCTTCCGGGCTGGGTTATTTCATGTGGAACTACGGCGCAACGCAGGTGGATGCCGGTACTTTGGGCATCATGAATAACATGCATGTGCCGGCAGGACTGTTGGTTAATCTGGCCATCTGGCAGCAACAGCCGCATTGGCCAAGTTTCATTATCGGCGGGGCGGTGATTGTCGCTTCGCTGTGGGTGCACCGCCGCTGGGTAGCACCGAAAGTGGTCAGCAAATAAACGGGCAGCCCAAGCGCGAGCTGCCCTGAAGGTCAGGGCTGCGAAGCCAGTGGTTTCACGCTGGCGACGCCGGCGCTTGGGCGTGCAGCATCACGTACGAAGGGCAGATGATTGCAGGCGTGCTGGCGTGCCGAGCGGATAAAGGCTTCGGTGACAGCCTGGCGCTGTTCACCGTCGCGTACCGCGGCATAAAGACGGCTCCACAGGCCATCCCCCAGGGTTTTGGTCACCACTAATCCCTGGCGTTCAAAACTTTCCACCACCCAATGCGGCAACGCCGCGATCCCCATCCGCGCCGATACCATCTGGATCAGCAACAGGGTGTTATCCACGTTTTTCAGCGCCGGGCTGATGCCTGCGGGCTGCAGGAAATGGCGCCAGATATCCAGCCTCTGACGCTGTACCGGGTAAATCATCAGCGTTTCGTCAATCAAATCTTCAGGCTCGATGTGCAGCTTGCTGGCCAATGGATGATCCGGCGCCAGCACCAGTCGTACTTCGAAATCAAACATCGGCGAATAGTGCAAACCGCTGCGCGGCAGAATGTCGGAGGTCAGCACCAGATCCAGTTCACCCTGTTGCAGCGCCGGCTGTGGATCAAAGGTGACACCGGATTTGAAGTCCATCGCCACCTGCGGCCAACTCTGACGGAAGTTATCCAGCGCCGGCGTCAGCCATTGAATGCAGCTGTGGCATTCAATGGCGATACGCAGCGTGGCCTGATGAGGTTCGTGGCACGCCTGCAGCGCCTGCTGGATTTGCGGCAGCACCTGCTCTGCCAGCTGCAACAGGATCTCACCCTGCGCGGTAAAGCGCAGCGGCTGGCTTTTACGAACGAACAGCTTGAAGCCCAGACGCTGCTCCAGATCGCTGAACTGATGCGACAGAGCAGACTGTGTCTGATGGAGTTGGGCCGCCGCGGCCGCCAGCGAGCCGGTATTGCGCAGAGCCTGCAGCGTCCGTAAGTGTTTCAGTTCGATCATGAGAGTCCTTCACAGTGACAGTGAATAAATTGCGCTTGTGGTTAATACAGTACCTGCGGATTATGGATGTGTAAACATCTGGACGGCTAAATGGGGAATATGACGATGGCAATTTTAAATCACACACTGGGTTTTCCTCGCGTTGGGCTAAGACGTGAACTGAAAAAAGCTCAGGAAAGCTACTGGGCTGGCAACTCAACGCAGGAAGAACTGTTGGCGGTTGGCCGCGAGCTGCGCGCTCGCCATTGGCAACAACAGCAGCAGGCCGGGGTGGATTTGGTGCCGGTCGGCGATTTCGCTTGGTACGACCATGTATTGACCACCAGCCTGCTGCTGGGCAACGTGCCGGCACGTCATCAGAATGCGGATGGCTCAATCGATCTGGATACGCTATTCCGCATTGGCCGTGGTCGCGCACCCACCGGAAAACCGGCAGCGGCGGCAGAGATGACCAAATGGTTTAACACCAACTACCACTACATGGTGCCTGAGTTCCACAAAGGCCAGCAGTTCAAACTGGGATGGACCCAACTGTTGGAAGAAGTGGACGAAGCGCTGGCCCTGGGCCACAAAATCAAGCCTGTGTTGCTGGGGCCGCTGACCTATCTGTGGCTGGGTAAAGTGAAAGGCGAGGCGTTTGACCGTTTGTCGCTGCTGAAAGACATCCTGCCGGTTTACCAGCAGGTGCTGGCAGAATTGGCGCAGCGCGGCGTGGAGTGGGTGCAAATTGACGAACCTGCACTGGTGCTGGAGCTGCCGCAGGAATGGCTGAGCGCCTTCAAGCCGGCTTACGACGCGCTGCAAGGTCAGGTAAAACTGCTGCTGACCACCTACTTCGACAGCGTGGGTCACAACCTCGATACGATCCGCGAGCTACCGGTGCAGGGGCTGCACGTTGATCTGGTTGCCGGTGATGACGATATCGACGCATTGAACAAGGCGCTGCCGAAAGCGTGGCTGCTGTCTCTGGGCGTCATCAACGGCCGTAACGTCTGGCGTGCCGATCTGAGCAGTTGGTTCGAACGCCTGCAACCGTTAGTCGGCAGCCGCCCACTGTGGATCGGTACTTCCTGTTCACTGTTGCACAGCCCTATCGATCTGAGCGTGGAAACTCGTCTGGATGAAGAAGTGAAGAGCTGGTTCGCCTTTGCCCTGCAAAAATGTACCGAATTGACCCTATTGAGCGCGGCGCTGAACGCACCGGGTGCCGACAAGCAGGCCGAACTGGACGCCTATAGCGCGCCAATCCGTGCTCGTCGTCAGTCCAGCCGCGTACATAATGCGCAGGTAGGGCAACGTCTGGCGGCGATTACCGCACAGGACAGCGAACGTCAGCGCCCTTACGCCGAGCGAGCTCAGGCACAGCGTGAGCGCTTTAACCTGCCGGCCTGGCCGACCACCACGATAGGGTCTTTCCCGCAAACCACGGAAATCCGCGGCCTGCGCCTGGACTTCAAGCAGGGGCGTTTGGACGGCAACAACTACCGCACCAGCATTAGCGAACACATCAAACAGGCGATCGTTGAACAAGAGCGCCTGGGGCTGGACGTGTTGGTGCACGGCGAAGCCGAGCGTAACGACATGGTGGAATACTTCGGTGAAAACCTGGACGGCTTCGTATTCACTCAAAACGGCTGGGTACAGAGCTACGGTTCCCGTTGCGTAAAACCGCCGGTGATCATTGGCGATATCAGCCGTCCTCAAGCCATCACCGTCGAGTGGGCGAAGTATGCTCAGTCGCTGACCGACAAGCCGGTAAAAGGCATGCTGACCGGTCCGGTCACCATTCTCTGCTGGTCGTTCCCGCGTGAAGACGTGACCCGCGAAGTGATCGCCAAACAGATCGCCCTGGCGCTGCGCGACGAAGTGGAAGATCTGGAAAAAGCCGGTATCGGCATCATCCAGATTGACGAGCCTGCACTGCGCGAAGGTTTGCCGCTGCGTCGATCCGACTGGGCGGCTTACCTGAACTGGGCGGTGGAGGCGTTCAAACTGAACGCCGCTGTCGCGCAAGATGACACGCAGATCCACACTCACATGTGTTATTGCGAGTTCAACGACATCATGGATTCCATCGCGGCGCTGGACGCCGACGTGATCACCATCGAAACCTCGCGTTCCGATATGGATCTGCTGGAAGCCTTCAAAGAGTTTGAATACCCGAATGAAATTGGACCGGGCGTGTATGACATCCACTCGCCGAACGTGCCAAGTGTGGAATGGATCGAAGCGCTGCTACGCAAAGCTGCGCAGAACATCCCGGCAGAGCGCCTGTGGGTGAACCCGGACTGCGGCCTGAAAACCCGTGGCTGGCCGGAAACCCGTCAGTCGCTGACCAACATGGTGCTGGCCGCACAGCGCCTGCGTGAGCAGTTGGTTTAAGGGGTTAAGCCTGATTATTCTGGGCGCTTCGGCGCCCTTTTTTATGACGTAAGAGACTGCCTGTTCAGGCAGCCTTTAGGCGAGATGTTATTTAACGCCGGGCACTCCGTACTGCGCGAACCAAGCGAGCATGCGTTGCCAGCCATCTTCTGCGGCTTCGGCGTCAAAGCTGGGCCGGTAGTCGGCATTGAAGGCATGGCCGGCTTCGGGATACACCACGATCTCGGCATTGGCGTTGGCGGCGCGGATCGCCTGACGCATGCTTTCCACCGTCTCTTGCGGGATGCTGCTGTCCTGGCCGCCGTAGAGCCCCAGCACCGGTGCCGTGAGCTGCGTGGCGATATCGACCGGATGTTTTGGTGAATTCAGCGTTTTTTCACCCACCAGTCTGCCGTACCAGGCCACCGCGGCTTTTAACTGCGGGTTGTGCGCGGCATAGAGCCAGCTAATACGTCCCCCCCAGCAGAAACCGGTAATCGCCAGCTTGCCGGCATCGCCGCCGTGGCGAGTTGCCCAATGGGCAGCATGATCCAGATCCGCCAGTACCTGACGATCCGGCACCTTGCTCACCAGCTTTTGGAACAGTTCGCTGATATCGGTGTATTCCCGGGCATCCCCTTGACGGAAGTACAGCTCGGGCGCTATCGCCAGATAACCCTGCTTCGCCAGGCGACGGCACACATCCTGAATATGTTCATGTACACCAAAAATCTCCTGTACCACCAGAACGACCGGGAAGGGGCCGCTGTGATCCGCCGGTTTGGCGATATAGGCAGGCAGGTTGTCACCCTGAGAAGGAATGGTGGTTTCCCCGGCATGAATGCCTTGCTCGTCGGTGAGGATGGTAGAAGTCGCCAGGGGGGTTACGGCCGGGGTGAATCCCCCCTGGGCCTGTTTTAATGTCATCACATGATCGGTTTTCATTGCGGTCTCCGTGCAATCAATAGAGAAAAGCGCTGCGATTAACTATAGGAAAGATTACCCGTTATTGGCATTGAGTGGAGCATTTTCAGTCAAGTCTGTAAAAAACGATTAAATATCCGGCTTTACCGCGTTTTTATTGTCTTTTTATCATGCTATTACGCAAGTTGACCTGCATTAGTACCATAAGGTGCCTTAGTTCCGCTTATTCTGGCTAAGTCACCGATAAGCCAAGGCTATTTTTCTGTATCGGCATACGGGATTTATTGGTAAACCGCCTTGATAAATTCCGAGTGGCGGGGGAAACCGGCGGTGCGATTTGTCGACTAGACTGGTGGCTATTGGGGCCATCGGGCGGGCCTTATTGCTAATTTTTGTGACTTTAGTCACAAGAGTTATGTAGATTGCATTCTGTTTCTTTGTCTGTAGTGATTGCCGTCACGAAATTTCGTGACGATTTTCAGTAGAGTACTTTTTTGTTCCTCCCAATAAACATGATCTATGAGGAGTCTCGTATGTCTCAATCTGACGTTTTCCATCTCGGCCTGACCAAAAACGATTTACAAGGGGCCCAGCTTGCCATCGTTCCTGGCGATCCGCAGCGCGTAGAGAAAATTGCCAAGCTGATGGAAAATCCGGTGCACCTGGCTTCCCATCGTGAATTCACCTCCTGGCGTGCAGAGCTGGACGGCAAGGCAGTGATCGTCTGCTCCACCGGTATCGGCGGCCCGTCGACTTCTATCGCGGTTGAAGAGCTGGCACAGCTGGGTATCCGCACCTTCCTGCGTATCGGCACCACGGGTGCGATCCAGTCAGACATCAATGTAGGTGACGTTCTGGTCACCACCGCGGCGGTTCGTCTGGACGGTGCCAGCCTGCACTTCGCGCCGATGGAGTTCCCGGCGGTGGCCGATTTTGCCTGTACTACCGCACTGGTCGAGGCTGCCAAGGCAGCAGGCGCTACCACGCACATCGGCGTGACCGCGTCTTCCGACACCTTCTATCCGGGCCAGGAACGTTACGATACTTACTCCGGCCGCGTCGTCAGCCGTTTCAAAGGTTCGATGGAAGAATGGCAATCGATGGGCGTGATGAACTATGAAATGGAATCTGCCACGCTGCTGACCATGTGTGCCAGCCAGGGCCTGCGTGCCGGTATGGTTGCCGGTGTGATCGTTAACCGTACCCAGCAGGAAATTCCGAACGCGGAAACCATGAAAAACACCGAGAGCAAAGCGGTGCAGATCGTGGTTGATGCGGCGCGTCGTCTGCTGTAATCCCTCCGTAATTCAACGGGCCGCCATGCGGTCCGTTTTTCCATTCAGCCGTTATCTGTTACGGTTATCATCATTAGCGCCATCTAACTGGCCACCTCTTTGACCCGTTGAGCCCGGTTTTACCGATGCTCTCAGGTTGCGTTTTATCAGACAATAACCACGAGGACGTCTATGACCGCCCAGATCCTGCTTCATCCTTCATTGGCACCGCTTGATGGCGGCATTAACTTTCGCGATCTCGGCGGTAACAGCGTTGCTGATGGCCGCCGCATCAAGCGCGGGTTACTGTTCCGTTCCGGGTCGCTGGAGCGCCTGACGGAAAACGACTGCGCCTTCCTGGCCGGCGTGCCGGTGCGATCGGTGCTGGATTACCGCGATCCCGATGAAGTGCAGGCCAAGCCCGATATCCTGTGGCAGGGGGCGGATTACCACCATTTTCCTGCCAACCCGTTGAGCAATGAGGTTAATGCCAACCTGGAAAAACTGACCAGCGAAACGCTGGCCGGTTTCGATGCGCGGGCGTTTATGCTGGAGTTGTACCGCCGACTGCCGTTCGGCAATGCGGCTTACAAGCAGTTAGCCCATCTGCTGAGCCATACCGATAACGGTGCCATCGTCCAGCACTGCGCAGTCGGTAAGGACCGCACGGGGGTTGGATCGGCGTTGGTATTATTCGCACTGGGTGCCGATGAGGCGACGGTGGTGGAGGATTACCTGCTGACCGAAACCACGTTGGCGACCTTCCGTGAACAGATGTTGGATCAACTGTCGATTCGTTTAAGTGATTCGGCATTGGGGCAGTTTGCCTATGTGCTGAGCGCCCGAGAAGAGTTCCTGATGACCGCCCTGGGCTGCATCCGTGACCAATACGGTTCTACCGACCGTTGGCTGGAGGCGGAATACGGGCTGGGGCAAAGCCAACGAGCAGCGCTGCAGGCGTTCTACCTCGAGTAAACCGCGTGGATGTTTAGCCGGGGTTTAACCGACGCCGGCTGGCATTGCGTATCCTTGGGGCAGTAAACCCCGCATCAGGAGCCCGTATTGAGCCTCAATGACATTATCCACTGGGTCAGCGACACCGTGCGCCAGCACGAAGGCTGGGCCATCCCGATTATCTTCTTCCTGGCGTTTGGCGAGTCGCTGGCGTTCCTGTCGCTGCTGTTGCCGGCCACGGTGATCTTGCTGGCGCTGGGCGCGCTGATTGGCGAAAGTGGCATTGCCTTTTGGCCTATCTGGGCCGCCGCCGCCGCGGGTGCCTTCTTTGGCGACTGGCTTTCCTACTGGATTGGCTACCACTATCAAGATCGCGTGGCGCACATGTGGCCGCTATCGCGTAATCCGCAACTGCTGACGCGCGGCCATGCGTTTTTTGAGCGCTGGGGCGTGCTGGGCATTTTTATTGGCCGCTTCTTTGGTCCGTTGCGGGCCGTGGTCCCGCTGGTCGGTGGCATTTGCGCTATGCCCCAGCGTTATTTTCAGGTGGCGAATGTTACCTCGGCGATGATCTGGGCGTTCGGCATTCTGGCGCCGGGGGCGTTTGGCATCAAGTGGTTAAGCCAGTGGTTTGGCTAATCTTTGCCTGACTTGCGCAGCGTTTCGCAATAATGCGCCGTCGGGACAAAATCAGGCTGGACATCCATACAGCATCCCCTTAACGTGACGGGCAGCGGGCGGATAAAACGCCGGAACGGTCAGGTGTAACAGGAGGCAGGGTGGATACCAGTTTGGTTTACGGTATAGGCGGGGTGGCGGTAGGCCTGCTGTTGGGCTGGTTAATCGCCAGCCTGCGCGTGCAGCAGTCCCATGCGCAGCATGAAACCGAGCTGCGGCTGCTGGAACAATCGCTGCAACAGGCGCAGCAGGAAACGGCAGCCCGGCAAGAGACGCTCCTGCGCCATGAACAGCAAATGCGGCAGAACGATTTGGAGCTGCGCAATTTGCATAGCCAGTTGGCTGCCGGACACGAAAAGCTTCAGCAGCTTAATCACTGGCGTAACGAATGCGAATTGTTGAACCAGGAACTGCGCGCACAGCGTGAAGTGAACAGCGCCCAAGAAGCCGAGCTGCGTGAGGTGACCATCCGTCTGGAGGAAACTCGCATGGCGGCGGAAGAGAAACAGCGTCTGTTGATCAACAGCGAGCAGCGCCTTACCACCCAATTTGAAAATTTGGCCAACCGCATTTTTGAACACAGCGGACGTAAGGTGGATGAGCAAAATAAGCAGAGTCTGGATCGCCTGCTGTTGCCGCTGCGTGAGCAACTGGACGGTTTTCGCCGCCAGGTGCAAGACAGTTTTGGCCAGGAAGCTCGCGAACGTCATACGCTGACCCACGAAATACGCAACCTGCAGCAGCTTAATGCGCAAATGGCGCGTGAGGCCATTAACCTGACCAAGGCCTTGAAAGGGGATAATAAAACCCAGGGCAATTGGGGCGAAGTGGTATTAAGTCGGGTGTTGGAAGCTTCGGGCCTGCGAGAAGGGCACGAATACGAAACGCAGGTCAACGTGCGGCTGGACCATCAGAGCCGGATGCAGCCCGACGTTATCGTTCGTCTGCCGCAGGGCAAGGACGTGGTGATCGATGCGAAAATGTCGCTGGTGGCCTACGAGCGTTACTTCAACAGCGAAGATGAAACGGAGCGCGAAGCCGCGTTGAGTGAGCATATTGCCTCGCTACGTGGCCATATTCGTCTGCTGGGCCGTAAGGATTATCAGCAGTTGCCCGGCCTGCGTTCGCTGGATTACGTGTTGATGTTTATCCCGGTGGAGCCGGCTTTCCTTTTGGCCATAGACCGTGAGCCGGAGCTGATTAGCGAAGCGCTCAAGCACAACATTATGCTGGTGAGCCCAACCACCTTGCTGGTCGCCCTGCGCACCATCACCAACCTGTGGCGCTATGAGCATCAGAGCCAGAATGCTCAACGCATTGCCGACCGGGCTGCGCGATTGTATGACAAAATGCGGTTGTTTGTTGACGACATGTCGGCGCTTGGGCAGAGCCTGGATAAGGCCCAGGGGAGTTATCGCCAGGCGATGAACAAACTGAGTGAAGGCCGTGGTAATCTTATCGGCCAGACCGAGGGGTTCCGCGCGCTGGGGGTTGAGGTGAAAAGACCGATCAACCCGCTGCTGGCCCAGCAGGCCAGCGCACAGCATGATGAAGAATTCGAGGCAGCGGGCGAAGATGACATTGACGCGCTGCCGGGGGCGGAGGATGACGACGCCGCAGAGCAACCACGCTCCGCATCGCAGGCATGACAGCCGCGGTGAGGTGGGGTATTTCGTGGGGTTCTGGTACACTCAACCACACTAAATTGACTGAATAGCAGGCAGGACAATGGCAGATCAACCGCAGGAAACCACCGATTTCGGTTTTCGCACCGTAGCTCGAGACGAAAAGCAGGCCATGGTGGCAGACGTTTTTCATTCGGTAGCGGCAAAGTATGACGTGATGAACGACCTGATGTCGTTTGGTATCCACCGTATCTGGAAGCGTTTTACCATTGATTGCAGCGGCGTGCGCCGTGGGCAGCGTGTGTTGGATCTGGCCGGCGGTACCGGTGACCTGGCCGCCAAGTTCTCCCGCATGGTCGGTGAGCAAGGACAGGTGGTGCTGGCGGACATCAACGATTCCATGCTGAAAATGGGGCGCGAAAAGCTGCGGGACCGCGGCATTGTCGGCAACGTCAGCTACGTTCAGGCCAACGCCGAAGCGCTGCCGTTCCCGGACAACTATTTTGACTGCATCACCATCTCCTTCGGCCTGCGCAACGTCACCGACAAAGACAAGGCACTGCGCTCCATGTTCCGCGTGTTGAAGCCGGGTGGCCGTTTGTTGGTGTTGGAGTTCTCCAAACCCCTGCTGGCGCCGCTGAGCAAGGCTTACGACGCTTATTCTTTCCACGTGTTGCCGAAAATCGGCGAACTGGTGGTGAAGGATCCAGAAAGCTATCGCTATCTTGCCGAGTCGATCCGCATGCATCCCGATCAGGAAACGCTGAAGGGTATGATGGGCGCAGCCGGTTTTGACAACGTGACCTATTTTAACCTGACCGGCGGTATTGTGGCCCTGCATCGCGGCTTCAAGTTCTGATATGGACATGCCGATGCTGCTAACCCCTTTGTTGACCGGCGTGCTGGAAACATCGCTCAATAGCTTGCTGTTCCGCGATCGCAGCATGAAGGCCGCCCGTCTTCGCCTGGCTGGCAAGGTGCTGCGCATAGAGTTGCAGGAGCTTGCTTCGCCGTTGGTACTGATCTTCAGTGAGCAGCGCGTCGATGTGCTTGGCCAGTCTGACGATACTGCCGACTGCACGGTGCGCAGCCGCATATCTGTGTTGCTGCAACTGCGGGATCGTCAACAGCTTTCGCCCTTGATGCGCAGCGGCGAGCTGATTGTTGAGGGCGATATTCAGGTCGTGCAGCAGTTGGTTGGCCTGCTTGATCTGGCTGAGTGGGATCCGGCGGAATGGCTGGCGCCTTATCTCGGTGATATTGCCGCGCAGGGTATCACTCAGGCGTTCGGCAAGGGTGCGAATCTGCTGAAGAGAGGTTTGCAGCGTCAACAGCATTACGTGGCCGAAACCTTGACGGAAGAGTGGCGTGTGGCTCCTGGCCCGCTGGAAGTGGTGTGGTTTAACGAGGAAGTTGACGCCACCGTTCGCAGTGTCGAAGCGCTGATGGCTCGCATGGACAAGTTGGAGGGTAAACGATGACCCCTGGCGAACTACGCCGCCTGTATTTGATCGTCCGCGTTTTCCTCAGTTATGGCCTGGATGAACTGATCCCCAAGATACGTTTGACGTTGCCGCTGCGCTTTGGCCGACGTCTGCTGTTCTGGATGCCAAACCGCCACGCGGATAAACCGCTGGGGGAGCGTTTGCGTCTGGCCTTGCAGGAGCTGGGGCCGGTATGGATCAAGTTTGGTCAGATGATGTCTACCCGTCGTGACCTGTTCCCGCCACAGATTGCCGATCAGCTGACTTTGCTGCAGGATAGGGTTGCCCCTTTCGACGGTGCCCTGGCGCGCAAGCATATCGAATTGGCGATGGGCGGCCCGCTGGAAACCTGGTTCGATGATTTTGACCAACAGGCGCTGGCTTCGGCATCCATCGCGCAGGTTCATACTGCACGGCTGAAAACCACCGGGCAGGAAGTGGTGCTGAAGGTGATCCGGCCGGATATCGGGCCGATCATCAAGGCCGACGTTCGCCTGATGTATCGCCTGGCGGGCTGGGTGCCAAAACTGATGCCGGACGGTCGCCGTTTGCGCCCGCGTGAAGTGGTGCGCGAATATGAAAAGACCTTGCTGGACGAACTGAACCTGCTGCGCGAAGCGGCCAACGCCATTCAGCTGCGCCGTAATTTCGATGGCAGTCCGATGCTGTATGTGCCAGAGGTTTATTCCGATTACTGTCGCGAAAGCGTGCTGGTGATGGAGCGGATCTACGGCATCCCGGTTTCGGATATCCCTACGCTGGAAAAGCAGGGCACCAACATGAAACTGTTGGCCGAACGTGGGGTACAGGTGTTCTTTACCCAGGTCTTCCGCGACAGCTTCTTCCATGCGGACATGCATCCCGGCAATATTTTTGTCAGCTATGAGCATCCTGAAGATCCCTGCTACATCGGCATTGACTGCGGTATTGTCGGTTCGCTGAACAAAGACGATAAGCGCTATCTGGCGGAAAACTTTATCGCCTTCTTCAATCGCGACTACCGCAAAGTGGCAGAGTTGCACGTTGATTCAGGCTGGGTGCCGCGCGATACCAACGTGGAGGATTTCGAATTCGCTATCCGCACCGTGTGCGAGCCTATTTTCGAAAAACCCCTGTCGGAAATTTCGTTTGGCAACGTGCTGTTGAACCTGTTCAATACCGCGCGCCGTTTCAATATGGAAGTGCAGCCTCAACTGGTGTTATTGCAGAAGACCTTGCTGTATGTTGAAGGTCTGGGACGGCAGCTCTATCCGCAGCTGGATTTGTGGACCACCGCCAAGCCTTTCCTGGAAAGTTGGATGCGCGATCAGGTCGGTATTCCGGCGGTGATCCGGGCACTGAAAGAAAAAGCGCCGTTTTGGGCGGAGAAACTGCCCGAACTGCCTGAATTATTTTACGATAGCCTGCAGCAACATAAGCTGTTGCAACAAAGCGTTGATAAGCTGACCAATCAGATGCAGGCGCAGCGCGTTCGCCAAGGGCAATCACGTTATTTGTTCGGAGTTGGCGCTACACTGTTAGTAAGCGGTACGATTTTGCTGTTGGGGGACGTCGATGTGTTCCCTGCGTGGCTGATGGCAGCCGGCATCGTATCCTGGGTGATTGGCTGGAAGCGAACCACCTGAATTGACTCGAAACTCTGGTAAAATCTGCCGTATAATGCGACGGATTTTGAAAAAACCCTTTTAAAATAGAGGTAATTGCAATGGGCGGTATTAGTATTACGCAATTGTTGATCATCGCGGTGATCGTGGTGCTGCTGTTCGGCACCAAAAAGCTCCGTACTCTGGGGTCCGATCTCGGTGCATCAATCAAGGGCTTCAAAAAGGCGATCGGCGATGACAACACGCCGCCAACCAACACGGCTGAAAAAAGCAGCCTGGACGACGCTGACTTCACGGCCAAGCCTATTACCGATAAGCAGCCGGAAGTGAAAACGGAAGAGTCGAAGAACAAAGAGCAGGTATAAACCGTGTTTGACATTGGGTTTAGTGAACTGCTGCTGGTTCTGGTGATTGGCCTGGTGGTACTTGGGCCAGAACGGTTGCCGGTAGCGGTAAGAACAGTTTCGGGCTGGATCCGCGCGCTGCGTTCGCTGGCGGCTTCAGTGCAGAATGAGCTTTCTCAGGAACTTAAGCTGCAGGAACTGCAGGACAGCCTGAAAAAGGTAGAGAAGGCGGGCATGCAGAATTTGTCGCCGGAGCTGAAGGCGTCAATGGATGAGCTGAAAGACGCAGCGGAATCGCTGAAACGCTCTTATCAGGGCGACAGTGGCACCAAAACCGAACCTGCGCACACCATCCATAACCCTCTGGTCACCGATCCGGAAGCCATTCATGACGGCGTGACGCCGGCGGAAGCCGCGGCCGTGGCATCCTCTCCGGCCGCAGTGCCGGAGCCGGTTGCAACGGGCACGCCGCAGGTGGAACAACCTGCCACGGCACCGGTGAAACAACCGGTCGCGCCGGCTGTTCAGGCCACCCCAGAACCTGTTGTGGATAAAACCCCAGCGTCTCACCAACCTAGTGGCGATCGTTAAAACATGGCTGTTGAAGATACCCAACCCCTTATCAGTCACCTGATAGAACTGCGTAAGCGGCTGTTAAACTCGATTATCAGCATACTGGCGATCTTCCTGGTGCTGGTTTTTTTCGCCAATGATATTTATCAACTGGTGTCCGCGCCGCTGATCAAGCAACTGCCTGCCGGGGCAAGCATGATCGCCACAGACGTGGCTTCACCTTTCTTTACCCCGATCAAGCTGACGATGATCGTCTCGGTATTCGTGTCCGCGCCGGTGATCCTGTACCAGGTCTGGTCCTTTATTGCGCCGGCGTTGTATAAGCATGAACGTCGCCTGATGATGCCTTTACTGGTCTCCAGCAGCCTGCTGTTTTATCTCGGCATGGCCTTTGCCTACTTTATCGTCTTCCCGCTGGCGTTCGGCTTTTTTGCCAAAACTGCACCGGCCGGGGTGATGATCGCCACCGACATCAATAACTATCTCGACTTCGTCATGGCGCTGTTTATGGCGTTTGGCGTGGCGTTTGAGGTGCCGGTTGCCATTATTTTGCTTTGCTGGAGTGGCGTCACCTCACCGGAAGATCTGAAAAAGAAACGTCCTTACGTTTTGGTCGGGGCTTTCGTGGTCGGCATGCTTCTGACCCCGCCGGATGTGTTCTCGCAAACCTTGCTGGCCATTCCGATGTATCTGTTGTTTGAAGTGGGCGTGTTCTTTGCCCGTTTCTATACCGGTAAACGTCGTCCACAGCCGGAAGAAGAAGACGAGGGTGACGAACCCCCGGCACCTTAAATTTGTTTGCTCCTGAGCCGCCCGATGGGCGGCTTTTGCATTGGGAAAACCATGTTTGATATTGGCGTAAACCTCACGAGTTCACAGTTTGCCAAAGACGGCCCTGCGGTGGTGGATCGCGCACGAGGCGCAGGCGTGACAGGGCTATTGATTACCGGCACTGATTTGCAGGAAAGCCAGGCTGCCTGTGAGCTGGCGCAGCAGCATCCTGGTTATTGCTGGTCCACCGCCGGTGTGCATCCCCATCAGGCCAGCAGTTGGAATGAGCAGGTCGCAGAGCGGCTCCGTGAGTTGGCCTCTCAGCCGCAGGTTGTAGCTATGGGTGAATGTGGGCTCGATTTTAACCGTAATTTTTCCACCCCAGAGCAGCAGGAGAGGGCATTCAGCGCTCAACTGGCGCTGGCGGCGGAGCTGAAGATGCCGGTTTTCCTTCATTGCCGTGATGCGCACGCACGTTTTGCCGCGCTGTTGACGCCGTGGTTGGATAAACTGCCCGCGGCGGTAGTGCACTGTTTTACCGGCACCGCCGAAGAATTGGAAAGTTGCTTGTCGCTGGGCCTGTCGATCGGGATTACCGGCTGGGTCTGTGATGAGCGACGTGGCCTGGAGTTGCGCGCATTGCTGCCGCAGATCCCCGCCGATCGTCTGTTGTTGGAAACCGACGCACCCTATCTGTTGCCCCGGGATTTACATCCGAAACCTGCATCTCGCCGCAACGAACCCTGTTTTTTGCCTCATATCGTCCGGCAGGTGGCTACCTGGCGACAAGAAGATCCCGAATGGCTGGGGCAGAAAACCGATGAGAACGCCCGCCGGCTATTCCGGCTGGAATGAGTTAGGAGAAAACTATGAGCTATGCATTTCCGGGTACCTTCCCGGGTCGCCGTATGCGCCGTGTGCGCCGTCACGATTTCAGCCGCCGCCTGGTGGCCGAGAACCAACTGACGGTTAACGACCTGATTTATCCGGTATTTGTCATGGAAGGCAGTAACCGACAGGAAGCGGTGGCATCGATGCCAGGCGTATCGCGCATGAGCATCGACCTGCTGATCAAAGAAGCGGAAGCCATCGCCAAGCTTGGCGTGCCGGTGATCTCCCTGTTCCCGGTAATTGAACCTGGCCTGAAGTCACTGCACGCGGAAGAAGCTTATAACCCGGAAGGTCTGGTACAGCGTACGGTGCGTGCACTGAAAGACGCGGTGCCAGAGCTGGGTATTCTGACGGACGTGGCGCTCGATCCCTACACCACTCACGGTCAGGACGGTGTTATCGACGAACAGGGTTATGTCATTAACGACATCACCAAAGAGATCCTGGTTCGCCAGGCGCTGTCTCACGCGGAAGCCGGGGCAGAGATCGTGGCACCGAGTGACATGATGGACGGCCGTATCGGCGCGATCCGCGATCGCTTGGAGCATCAGGGGTTGGTGAATACTCAAATCATGGCTTACTCCGCCAAATATGCGTCTTGCTACTATGGCCCGTTCCGCGATGCGCTCGGTTCCAGCGGTAATCTGAAAGGCGGCAACAAGAAAACCTATCAGATGGACCCGGCCAACAGCGACGAAGCGCTGCAGGAGATCGCACAGGATCTGCAGGAAGGCGCGGATATGGTGATGGTGAAGCCAGGTATGCCGTATCTCGACGTAGTGCGTCGGGTGAAAGACACCTTTGGCGTGCCGACTTTCGCCTATCAGGTTTCCGGTGAGTATGCGATGCACATGGCGGCGATTCAAAACGGTTGGTTGCAGGAGCAACCGGCGGTGATGGAATCGCTGATGTGTTTTAAGCGTGCCGGCGCCGATGGCGTCCTGACCTACTTCGCCAAGCGAGTCGCTCAGTGGATGCATGAAGAGGCTATGCAGCGCTAAGGCGCTAGCCATAGAGACAAAAGGCGCCCTGGGCGCCTTTTTGCATTACAGTTTTTGGAATTGTCGGTTATCCACGCTTTGACTGACCTGCTTGTTGATCAGGTTCAGCAGCAGCATTGAACGAGCTTCGCCGTCCGGCTCGGTGTAAATCGCTTTCAACCCTTCGAACACGCCATCGACGATTAACACGCTATCACCCGGCTGTGGCGTTTCCGGATCGACGTAGGTTTCACCGGTATGCGTCTGCAACTCTTCGATGACTTTCTGCGGGATGGTGGTCGGCGTTGAGCCAAAGCGCACAAAGTGGCTGACACCACGAGTTGCACTGATGGTAGTGGTGTGGATGCGCTCCGGATCGAACTTCACAAACAGGTAGTTCGGAAACAGGGGCTCGCTGACCGCAATGCGTTTACCGCGTACGATCTTTTCCAGCGTAATGATCGGACTCAGGCAGTTCACTTCCTGCCGTTCCAAATGGTCCTGCGCCCGTAAAAGTTGGCCGCGCTTGCAATACAGTAGGTACCAAGATTCCATAATTTCACATGCCTTTCTGTCAGCCGGTAAGCATATCAAAAGCCATTACGGATACATAGTGATGCAAGTTTCAGCATGTAACGGCCGCTATCTGCATGAATTGTTGGCAATTAGCGAAGGGTCACACACTTATTCGCACGGCTTGGGTATAACAGAGGGCTAAAAATTTGTTACCGTCGGAGTATGCCTTGTGCGGCTTTTGTCGGGTGTGACGTATTCATCGTTTTCGATTGAGGGGGAAAAATGGAGTTATTTCTGTTGAGCAACGGCAAGCTGTCCGGTGAGGATGAACTGCTGGGGTATGCCAAGAGCCACTTGCTGGCGATGATCGCGCGTCGTGGCATTACGTCTGCCGTATTTATCCCCTATGCCATGATCCGCAGCGATTACGATCAGCGTGCGCAGGAACTGGCGAAAATTCTCGGCATCAAGGTCACCAGCATTCACCACGCCGACTCTCCCGCAGCGGCGATTGAACAGGCAGAATGCATTTTGGTCAGCGGCGGCAATACCTGGATGCTGAATCAGATGCTGCATGAAAACGGCCTAATCGTCCCGATTCAACGGGCAGTTCGTGAACGTAGCGTGCCCTACGTGGGGTGGAGCGCAGGGTGTAACGTTGCCACACCAAGTATTCGCACCACCAATGACATGCCGGTGCGTAACAGCGTCGTACTGCCGGCGCTGAGCCTGTTCCCGGTGCAGATTAACCCGCATTATATCGATGCCCATATTAGTGGTCACATGGGGGAAACCCGCGATGAACGCCTGGCCGAGTTCTGCGCGGTTAACCCGAGCGAATCCGTAGTGGCGTTGCGCGAGGGCAGCCTGTTGCACGTTGAGGGTAATGATCTGCGTTACTTTAGCGCCAGAGATCAAGGTTTCAAGGTGTTCCGCCACGGTGTGGAAACTCAGGAATATCGCGATACCCGGGCATTGCGTCCGCTGGTGCCCTTTACCTGCCACTAATGCCGACGATGTCTTTACCGGTGTTTAACAAAAGTGCAGCAACAACTGTGAAGAGGGCTTATAATGCCCTCCTCACTGGCCGTTATAATGATCAGCATGAAATACCGTGACTTACGCGATTTCCTCTCGTTGCTGGAAAAGAGAGGGGAACTAAAACGCATCAGCCAGCCGATTGATCCCTATCTGGAAATGACAGAAATTGCCGATCGTACTTTACGTGCGGGCGGCCCGGCACTGCTGTTCGAAAACCCTAAAGGGTACGATATGCCGGTGCTGTGCAATCTGTTCGGTACCGCCAACCGCGTTGCGATGGGCATGGGCCAGGAAGATGTCAGCTCGTTGCGCGAGGTCGGCAAATTGCTGGCGTTCCTGAAAGAGCCAGAGCCGCCGAAGGGCTTTCGCGATCTGTTCGATAAACTGCCGAAGTTCAAACAAGTGTTGAACATGCCGACCAAGGTGTTGGGTTCAGCCCCTTGTCAGGAACAAGTATGGCAGGGCGATGACGTTGATCTCAGTCGTATCCCGGTGATGCACTGCTGGCCGGAAGACGCTGCGCCGCTGATCACCTGGGGGCTGACGGTAACCCGCGGGCCGCAAAAAGAGCGCCAGAATCTGGGCATCTATCGCCAGCAGGTGCTGAGCAAAAATAAAGTGATCATGCGTTGGCTGTCTCATCGTGGCGGCGCGTTGGATTATCAGGAATGGTGCCAGGCGCATCCCGGTGAACGTTTCCCGGTTGCTGTGGCATTGGGGGCAGATCCCGCCACTATCCTCGGCGCGGTGACGCCAGTACCGGATACCCTGTCTGAATATGCTTTTGCCGGGCTGTTGCGCGGCAACAAAACCGAAGTGGTCAAGTGCCTCTCCTGCGATTTGGAAGTGCCGGCCAGCGCGGAAATCGTGTTGGAAGGCTACATTGAGCCGGGTGAAATGGCGCCGGAAGGTCCGTATGGCGATCACACCGGATACTACAACGAGATCGATCACTTCCCGGTATTTACCATCACTCACATCACCCAGCGTCGCGATGCCATTTACCACTCGACCTACACCGGCCGTCCGCCGGATGAGCCGGCGGTGCTGGGCGTGGCGCTGAACGAAGTCTTCGTTCCCATTCTGCAAAAGCAGTTCCCGGAAATTGTCGACTTCTATCTGCCGCCCGAAGGCTGTTCTTATCGTCTGGCGGTGGTGACCATCAAGAAACAGTATGCTGGTCATGCTAAACGCGTAATGATGGGCGTCTGCTCGTTCCTACGTCAATTTATGTACACCAAGTTCGTTATCGTCTGCGACGATGACGTCAATGCGCGTGACTGGAATGATGTGATTTGGGCGATTACCACCAGAATGGATCCGGCAAGGGATACCGTGATGGTGGAGAATACGCCGATCGATTATTTGGACTTCGCCTCACCGGTTTCCGGTTTGGGTTCGAAGATGGGGCTGGATGCCACCAATAAATGGCCGGGTGAAACCGAGCGCGAATGGGGCCGTCCGATTGAGATGGATGAAAAGGTGCGTGCGCGCATCGATGACATCTGGGATGAGCTCGCAATTTTCAGTGACAGAGAACCGACTCTATAGCGCCAGGCTCTGTTCTCAGTTTTGCATTGATGACCCGACAGAGGGAACGCATGACAATATTGAGCTGTAAAGTGACCTCCGTAGAGGCCATTACCGATACGGTTTACCGGGTACGTTTGGTGCCAGAGGCGCCGTTTTCTTTCAAGGCAGGGCAGTATCTGATGGTGGTGATGGATGAGCGCGACAAGCGTCCGTTCTCGCTGGCATCGACCCCGACAGAGCAGGATTATATTGAACTGCATATCGGCGCTTCGGAACTGAATCTGTACGCCATGGCCGTGATGGATCGCATTCTGAAAGAGCAGGCAATCACCGTTGATATTCCGCACGGCGACGCTTGGCTGCGTGAAGAAGGCAGTCGCCCACTGGTGTTGATCGCCGGCGGTACCGGTTTCTCTTATGCACGCTCGATTCTGTTGGCCGCACTGGAGCAGCAGCCTGACCGCGATATCTCTATCTATTGGGGCGGGCGCGAGCTCAAGCACCTGTATGATTTGAGCGAGCTGGAAGCGCTGTCGGTGCAACACCCGAACCTGAAAGTCATTCCGGTGGTTGAACAGCCGGAAGAAGAGTGGCGTGGCCGCAGCGGCACGGTGCTCAGTGCGGTATTGCAGGATTTCGGTACGCTGGCGGAGCACGACATTTATATTGCCGGTCGTTTCGAGATGGCGAAAATCGCTCGTGAACGCTTCTGTGCCGAACGCGGCGCGCTGGAAGCGCACATGTTTGGCGACGCCTTCTCGTTTATCTAAGCGACGAAGCGGGTAACAACGGGGTGGCCAATGGCTGCCCTTTTTTATTGGGCCGTCTGTGGATTTCAGGCATAAAAAAACCCGCCCCTGACAGGCGGGAAGTACGGCAACTAAACTTGTTGGCATGCTGCGGTTTAAAGTGTGACGCAGTCAGGCCAAAGAGACACAGCTAAACGCGTTCAAAGACGGTGGCAATCCCCTGGCCCAGGCCAATACACATGGTCGCCAGACCGAACTGTACATCGCGGCGTTCCATGTTGTTCAGCAGGGTGGTTGAGATGCGGGAACCCGAACAACCCAGCGGGTGACCCAGCGCAATGGCGCCGCCGTTCAGGTTGATCTTGTCGTCGATGCTGTCCAGCAGACCCAGATCCTTGATACAAGGCAAGGACTGCGCTGCAAAGGCTTCGTTCAGTTCGAACAGGTCGATATCCTGTACGGTCAGCCCGGCGCGCTTCAGCGCCAGCTTGCTGGCAGGCACCGGGCCGTAGCCCATAATGGACGGATCGCAGCCGACTACCGCCATTGAGCGAATGCGTGCACGGGCTTTCAGACCGAGCGCTTTGGCACGAGATTCACTCATCAGCAGCATGGCGGATGCCCCGTCGGACAAGGCCGAAGAGGTGCCGGCGGTCACGCTGCCGTTGACCGGGTCGAATGCCGGACGCAGCGCCGCAAGGCTTTCGACGGTGGTTTCCGGGCGGATCACTTCGTCGAAGTCATAACGGGTCAGCACGCCATCGGCATCGTGGCCGGTGGTGGGAATGATTTCATTCTTGAAGTAGCCGGCCAGGGTAGCGGCATGCGCACGTTGGTGTGAACGCGCGGCGAACTCGTCCTGCATCTGACGGCTGATATTGTGTATCTTGGCCAGCATCTCGGCGGTCAGGCCCATCATGCCGGCGGCTTTTGCCACGCTGCGGCTGAGCCCCGGGTGGAAATCCACCCCGTGGTTCATCGGCACGTGGCCCATATGTTCGACGCCGCCAATCAGGCTGACGTGCGCGTCGCCGACCATAATGGCGCGCGCTGCATCGTGCAGCGCCTGCATGGAGGAGCCGCATAACCGGTTGACGGTTACGGCCGGTACGCTGTGCGGGATCTCAGCCAGCAGCGAGGCGTTACGGGCGATGTTAAAGCCCTGCTCCAGCGTCTGTTGCACACAACCCCAGTAAATGTCGTCAATTTCGGCTGCATCCAACGCCGAATTGCGGCTCAGTACGGCACGCATCAGGTGAGCGGAAAGATCTTCGGCTCGTACCTGGCGGAAGGCACCCCCCTTGGAACGGCCCATCGGCGTGCGTACGGCATCAACTATAACTACGTTTTCCATCTTTATGACCTCATGCCGGTTGGCCAGTGGAGACATCGGACAGCGGCGCTGCCACCGGGTAGTAGCTTTCATTACGTTCGGCTTTGGCGCGCAGGCCGGCAGGCACCTGATACAGAGCGCCAAGGTGCGCATAACGCTGGGCCAGTTCGACGTAATGGGTGGTGCCAAGCGTATCCAGGTAGCGGAATACTCCCCCGTGGAACGGCGGGAAACCGATGCCGTAGACCAGTGCCATATCGGCCTCGGCCGGGCTGGCGATGATGTTTTCTTCCAGGCAACGCACCACTTCATTGATCATCGGGATCATCATGCGGGCGATAATTTCTTCGTCGCTGATGATCTGACGTGGCTGGCTGACGGTCGCCAACAGCGCATCGGTTTGCTCATCGTTGTCTTTACGCGGCTTGCCTTTGTTGTCCTGGCTGTAGCGATAGAAGCCCAACTGATTTTTCTGACCGAAACGTTGGTTATCGAACATCACGTCGATAGCGTCACGATAATCTTTGCTCATACGCTCAGGGAAACCGGAAGCCATCACTGCCTGGGCATGGTGTGCGGTATCAATCCCCACCACGTCGAGCAGATAAGCCGGGCCCATTGGCCAGCCAAATTGTTTTTCCATCACTTTGTCGATCTGACGGAAGTCCGCCCCGTCGCGCAGCAGCAGGCTGAAACCGGCGAAATACGGGAACAGCACGCGGTTGACGAAGAACCCCGGGCAGTCATTCACCACAATCGGCGTTTTACCCATGCGACTGGCATAGGCCACCACGGCAGCGATAGTGCTGTCGCTGGTCTGCTCGCCGCGGATGATTTCTACCAGCGGCATACGGTGTACCGGGTTAAAGAAATGCATGCCGCAGAAATTTTGCGGGCGCTTCAGCGATTTCGCCAGGTGATTAATGGGAATGGTTGAGGTATTGGACGCCAGGACGGTATCTTCGCCAATCAGCCCTTCCACTTCGGACAGCACTGCCGCCTTGATCTTGGGATTCTCGACCACGGCTTCGACGATCACCTGCGCGCGCTCGATACCGGCATAGTCCAGCGTTGGCTGAATGGTCGACAGCACCTGGGCCATCTTCATGCCGTCCAACTTGCCACGCTCGAGTTGCTTGTTCAGCAGCTTGGCGGCTTCGTTCATGCCGAGCGTCAGGGATTTGTCGCTGATGTCTTTCATGATCACCGGCACGCCTTTCAGCGCGGACTGGTAGGCGATGCCTCCGCCCATGATGCCGGCCCCCAATACTGCTGCCTGCTTCGGTGCTTCAGCATTCAGCGCTCGCTTCTTCGCCTGACCTTTCACGAACTGATCGTTGAGGAAGATGCCGACCAGTGCGCGTGCTTCTTTAGAGCGGGCCAAGGGTACAAAGCTGGCGGTTTCCAACTTCAACGCTTCGTCACGGCCCAGCTTAGCGGCGGCTTCAATGGTTTTGACCGCGGTCATCGGTGCCGGGTAATGTTTGCCCGCGGTTTGCATCACCATGCCTTTGGCGGTGGTAAAACTCATCGCGGCTTCGATTGGGCTAAGCTTCAACGGCTCGAGCTTTGGCTGACGATACGCGCGCCAATCCAGTTTGCCGTCGATCGCCTGTTGCAGCATTTTCAGGGCGGCATCGACCAATTTTTCCGGGGCGACCACGGCATCCACCAGGCCGACTTTCAGGGCGTCTTTGGCGCTGACGTCTTTACCGGCGGCGATGATCTCCAGAGCGCTGTCGTTACCCAACAGGCGTGGCAGACGTACGGAACCGCCAAAGCCGGGCATGATACCCAGTTTGGTTTCCGGCAGGCCAATGCGCGCATCCGGTGAGGCGACGCGGAAGTCGGTTGCCAAAATGCATTCGCAGCCGCCGCCGAGCGCATAGCCGTTAATGGCCGAAATGGTCGGCACCGGCAGATCTTCCAGCCGGTTAAAGATGCTATTGGCAAAGACCAGCCATTCCTGCAGTTTCTCAGCTGGAGCCGCAAACAAAGAAAGGAACTCGGTGATATCGGCGCCGACAATAAAGGCGGCTTTCGTGGAACGCAGCAGCAGGCCTTTCAGCTCGGTCTGCTTTTCCAAAACCGTGAGCGCTTCGCCCAGGCTGGCAACGGTGCGGGTATCCAGCTTGTTTACAGAACCTGGGGCATTGAACACCAGCTCGGCGATGCCGTTGTCGAGCCAGTGCAGTTGTAATGTTTCGCCTTGGTAGAGCATGTCTATCTCCTGAATCAGCGTTTGATCTGGTATGACCAGATGATGAGGAGTGTGGTTTTTATGTTAACAATATGCAAATGAGAGATTGCATTTTTGCAGGTCGGATCACATGGCTCTGGGTTAGTGTTCTGATTTAAAACGAAGTTATATTTTATGCGTTATGGTGATTTGCTGGTGTCGGAAACCCCTCATACACTTGCCGGAGCGAAGCGCTAAACACCCAGAGGTGCGAAATGAGTAAAGCGGTATGTGCAAAACAGAGTGGGTTTTGGAGTCTTCCCGCCAGAACCATGACGCTGGCCTGCTTGCTGGTCTTCATGGCGCAGATGGCGACAACGGTGTATCTGCCTTCGTTACCGACGGTGATGCAGGAGTTGTCGATGACGCGTCGTGCCACCGAGCTATCGATATCGATATTCGTCATTGGTGCCGCGCTGCCGGTGCTGTTCTGGGGGGCGGCAGCCGATCGCTTTGGGCGGCGTCTGCCGCTGACGTTGTCGTTGGCGTTGTTTATCAGTTGCAGCGCGCTGCTGGCGTTTTGCAGCAATGGCACCCAATTATTGGTGCTGAGGGCTCTGCAGGGCATTGCCGCCGGGGGCGCTGCGATCATTGCGCGTATTATTGTTCGCGATAACTGGAGCGGCGACGAGCTGGCAAGGCGCCTTTCGGTACTGTCGATTGCCTTTATCGCTGCGTTGGGCGGCGGGCAGTTTATCGGTGGGCTGCTTAGTCAATATTCGCACTGGCAAATGGGCTTTGTACTGATGGGGCTGACCGGATTGGCGATCCTGCTGCTTATGCAGACGCTGCCGTTGGAAGTCGGCAGGGCTGTGGGGCCTCGGCCGCCCATGGCCACGACCTATTGGCGCATTTTGCGTCTGCCGGGGTTTTTCTGGCCGGCCTGCGTCGGCGGATTGGGGTTTGCTACCACGGTGACCCTGCAAGAGGTGAGCCCGTTTATTATGCAGCAGGGGTTTGGTCTGAACGTGACGGCCTTTGGGGCGCTGGGATTGGTGATCGGCGTAGCTTACTTTACCGGGGCGATGGCGGTGAACCGGACGGTGGCTCGTTTCGGCGGCAAACGGCTCATGCATGTGGGAGCGAGTATTGTCGCTATGGCGACCGTTGCGATTATGGTGTTGTGGTGGAGCGGTGTGCTGGTAGGGCTTTCCGGCATGGCGTTATTTATTGTGCTGTACTGCCTGACGATTTTTGGCCAGGCGGTATTGTTTCCTAACAGTATGGCGATGGCCGTCAGCGATGCCAAAGAGCAGGGTGCCTATGCCATGGCGTTGTGTGGATTTCTGCAGCAGTGCTTGGCGGGTATTGCTGCGGCCGGCGCTGTTTTGCTTGAACATCACGGTCTGTGGGCCGCGGCGATCGCCTCGTCAGGTTTTATCGCCTGGTTAATTGTTAAGCTGCGGATGTAACGACATTTACAGTGATTTGCGAAGCGCCCCGCATGCCAGAGGTGATGAGGTTGGTGCGCAGGAACGGTGTGCTAAGATGAGGCATTCCGTTCTAATGGTATGTAAAAGGGTATTGTGATGGAAACACTGGCTTCTTTGTATAACGACCACCTGGCAGAACTGCAAAAACGGGCGCGTGAAGTGTTAACGCGCAACAAACTGGACGCGTTGCTGATTCACTCCGGGGAACTGCAGCGGATATTCCAGGACGACCGCAGTTATCCGTTCAAAGTGAATGCGCATTTTAAAACTTGGGTGCCGGTGACTTCGGTCCCAAACTGCTGGCTGTGGGTGGACGGCGTTAACAAACCGAAGCTGTGGTTCTATTCGCCGGTCGATTACTGGCATAGCGTTGAGCCGCTGCCGGACAGTTTCTGGACCAAATCTGTTGAACTGATGCCGTTGGCCAATGCTGACGATATCGCTCAGCAGCTGCCAGCTCAGCGTGAGCGCGTGGGCTATATCGGTTATGCGCAACAGCGCGCTCGCGATCTCGGTATTTCGGCAGAAAACGTCAACCCTAAAGCGGTGTTGAACTACTTTGACTTCCATCGCTCAATCAAAACCGGCTACGACCTGGCCTGCATGCGTGAAGCGCAGAAGACCGCGGTTATGGGGCATCGTGCTGCCCACGAAGCTTTCCTGTCAGGCATGAGTGAGTTTGATATCAACCTGGCTTATCTCACGGCGACAGGCCATCGCGACACCGATGTGCCTTATGACAATATTGTTGCGCTGAATGAGCATGCATCGGTACTGCATTACACCACGCTGGATCACCAACCGCCGGCTGAAACGCTGAGTTTCCTGATTGACGCCGGAGCGGAATATAACGGCTACGCCGCGGATCTGACGAGGACCTACGCCGGCCAGAGCGGTAGCGATTTCGCCCAGTTGGTCAAAGATCTTAATAACGAGCAGTTGGCGCTGATGGAAACCATCAAAGCCGGTGTGCGTTACACCGATTATCATGTGCAGATGCACCAGCGCATCGCCAAATTGCTCAAGAGCCACAAACTGGTGAGCGGCATCAGCGAAGAAGCCATGGTGGAACAAGGGCTCACCACGCCGTTCCTGCCGCACGGTTTGGGCCACCCTCTGGGCCTGCAGGTGCACGACTCAGCCGGTTTTATGCAGGATGAACAAGGTACCCATCTGGCGGCGCCATCGAAATACCCATACCTGCGCTGCACCCGCGTATTGCAACCTGGCATGGTGTTGACCATCGAACCTGGCCTCTACTTTATTGAATCCCTGCTGGCACCGTGGCGCAGCGGCGAATTCAGCCA
This sequence comes from Serratia sp. OS31, assembly GCF_014164835.1. Lineage (NCBI taxonomy): Bacteria > Pseudomonadati > Pseudomonadota > Gammaproteobacteria > Enterobacterales > Yersiniaceae > Serratia > Serratia sp. OS31. The sequence goes on from NZ_JACJFQ010000009.1 coordinate 169,369, forward strand.
GCACTTTGCCTGGGATCGCATTGATGCGCTGAAACCTTATGGTGGTATCCGTATTGAAGACAATATCGTGATCCACGAAAAGCGCATTGAGAACATGACGCGCGACCTGAACCTGGCCTGATGGAGCCTTATCCGATCCCCGCAGGCCCCATTAGCGTCAGCGAGGAAATCAAGAAGAGCCGTTTTATCACCCTGCTGGCGCCGACCAGCGGGGTTGATGCGGCCAAGGCGTTTATCCAGCAGGTACGTGATGAGCACCCGGCAGCCAGGCACCATTGCTGGGCATTTGTCGCCGGGCCGCCGACCGATTCTCAGCAATTAGGCTTCTCCGATGACGGGGAGCCCTCCGGCACGGCGGGTAAACCTATCCTTGCGCAGCTTATGGGCAGTGGCATAGGCGAAATCACCGCCGTAGTGGTACGTTACTACGGCGGTATCAAGTTGGGCACCGGCGGTTTGGTGAGAGCCTATGGCAGCGGGGTGCAGCAGGCATTAAAACAGTTGGCCGTGAGCCACAAGATCCCGCAGGCCGAATATACTTTGCAATGCGACTATGCTCAGTTGGCGCTGGTAGAGAATCTGTTGCAGCAAACAGAAGGGCGGATTGTACAGGGGGAATATGGTGCCTCCGTCATGCTGCATCTGGCTTTGCCTGTAACCGGCGTTGAGGCGTTCGGGGATAAATTACGTGATCTCAGTCGCGGTAATTTGCAATTAACCCCCATTTCGCAATAATTCCCCCCAACTGAATTGCTAAGGATCGTGCTGAAATGCATTTTCGCGCTATTACCCGTATCGTGGGTTTGTTGGTCATCCTGTTCTCCGGGACGATGTTTATTCCTGGTCTGGTGGCATTGATATACCGCGATGGGGCGGGACGGGCGTTCAGCCAGACCTTCTTTGTGGCGGTAACCATTGGCCTGATGCTGTGGTGGCCTAACCGTAAACAAAAGCACGAGTTGAAGCCGCGGGAAGGCTTTTTGATCGTGGTGCTGTTCTGGACGGTGCTGGGCAGCGTCGGGGCATTGCCGTTTTTATTTTCGGAGCGGCCTAACCTGTCGCTGACCGATGCCTTCTTCGAGTCGTTTTCCGGCTTGACCACCACGGGGGCGACAACGCTGGTGGGGTTAGACTCGTTGCCCAAAGCCATCTTGTTCTATCGACAGATGCTGCAATGGATGGGCGGGATGGGGATCATCGTGTTGGCCGTAGCGATACTGCCGATCCTCGGTGTCGGGGGGATGCAGTTGTACCGGGCAGAAATGCCGGGTCCACTGAAAGATAACAAAATGCGCCCGCGCATTGCCGAAACGGCTAAGACCCTGTGGCTGATTTACGTTCTGCTGACCATTGCCTGCGCGTTGGCGCTCTGGGGGGCCGGCATGTCGATGTTTGACGCCATAGGCCACAGCTTCTCGACCATCGCCATTGGCGGCTTCTCTACCCACGATGCCAGCATCGGTTACTACGCCAGTCCTACCATCAACACCATTATTGCTATATTGCTATTTTCCTGCTGATCTCCGGTTGTAACTACGGCCTGCACTTTGCCTTGTTGAGCGGGCGCAGCCTGAAAGTGTACTGGCGTGATCCTGAGTTTCGTATGTTTATCGCCGTCCAGTTGACGCTGGTGGTGGTCTGCACCGGCGTACTCTGGGGGCATGGCGTTTACAAAACCGGTATGGAAACGCTCAATCAGGCATTCTTCCAGGTGGTGTCGATGGCGACGACGGCCGGTTTTACTACCGACAGCATTTCCAAGTGGCCGTTATTCTTGCCGATGTTGCTGCTTTGCTCTGCCTTTATCGGCGGCTGTGCCGGCTCGACGGGCGGTGGCCTGAAAGTGATTCGTATTCTGTTGCTCTATTTACAGGGCTCGCGTGAGTTAAAAAGGCTGGTGCACCCTAACGCGGTTTACACTATCAAATTGGGTAACCGCGCACTGCCGGAACGGATCCTGGAGGCGGTATGGGGATTCTTCTCGGCTTATGCATTGGTCTTTATCGTCAGCATGCTGGCCATTATCGCGACCGGTGTGGATGATTTCTCTGCCTTCGCTGCTGTGACGGCGACGCTGAACAACCTGGGGCCGGGGTTGGGGGTGGTGGCGGATAACTTTACTACTATGCCTGCACCGGCGAAGTGGATCCTGGTTCTGACGATGCTGTTCGGTCGCCTTGAGGTCTTTACACTGCTGGTTCTGTTTACGCCGACGTTCTGGCGCGAATGACCTTGATAAAAGGAGTAACGCCGTGAAGGCACTGATTCTTTATTCTAGCCGTGATGGGCAAACACGTTCTATCGCCTCTTATATAGCAAACAAATTGCAGGATACGCTGCGCTGCGATGTGATCGATTTGCTGCAGGCGGATAATATTGACCTCACGCAATATCAGCAGGTGTTGATTGGCGCATCGGTGCGTTATGGCCATTTCCATCCGACATTGGAAAAGTTCGTCAAACGCCACGCCAAACAATTGAACCGCATGCCGAGCGCATTCTTTAGCGTCAACCTGACCGCCCGCAAAGCGGACAAGCGTTCCCCGCAGACCAATGCTTATACCCGCAAGTTCCTGCTGGCGTCGCCTTGGCAGCCAAAACAGTGCGCCGTGTTTGCCGGCGCACTGCGTTATCCACGTTATCGCTGGCTCGATCGCGTAATGATTCAACTTATTATGCGTATGACCGGGGGCGAAACAGACAGCAGTAAAGAAGTGGAGTACACCGATTGGCAGCAAGTAGAACGTTTTGCCCAAGAGTTTGGCCATATTCAGTATGAAAAGTGACGAAAACGCTGGCTTGTGCAGCGTTTTGTCGAAAAATACCGCGCTTGAAAAGTTTTTTGCATTTAGGGGTTGCGGCCTTCTGAGAACTCCCTATAATGCGCCTCCACTGACCGGGAACAACGACTCCTCTAACGAGAACCAGTCGCCCAGCCAGAAAGATTCAAGCCGGTGAAAATACCGTTTCTTAATAAGAAAAAAGCTTGACTCTTCAGGTGAAAAGCGTAATATACGCCACCTCGAGTTAGCAACCTAACTCACTGCTCTTTAACAATTTATCAGACAATCTGTGTGGGCACTCCACAAGACGATATCCAGAACCTTCGGGTTCAAAAAAATATCAAGTCTTGAAGAGTGACCAAGCAATAAGTCA